>CAZUNT010000273.1:0-8415 GCA_964622215.1 uncultured Caldilineaceae bacterium | reverse complement strand
ACAAGTGGGCTGGTTTTTGGTAAAAACTACCCCCGGTTAGTCGGTGAGTAGATACGTTTTTTCAGTGTAACTACTCAGCCCATGTCATTGCGAGGAGCGTTTTTGGCGACGAAGCAATCCCCGCACTGCAATTTGGAGATTGCTTCGCTCTGCTCGCAATGACCCCTGAGTAGATACTATGAGTCCTATTTTGGAGCAGGCCGGAGTATCTATTCGATGCCGATGGCGATGTAAGACTACCCAGCAGTCTCGCTCAACACCTCTTCCGAAATCAAAAAAAGCGGGTCGGCGATTAGCTTTAACGACTCGGCTAAACTTTTTTGATAGCCCGGATCAAAAAAGGTCTTCTGAAAGGTTTCCATATCGGGGAAATAGGCTTCGGTCATGTAGCGGTAGGGCGGCTCACCCTCGCCCGGCCAGGTTCGTTTGACGATATAAAAATCGCTTTTGATCACGCCCGGCATAGACATATTCTCGGCTTGATGTTCGGTGGTGCGCCACCGTAGAAAGGCTTCGTGGTCAGCGCCGGGTGGCAGGTTATAGACGACCGTTAGTTTTACCATTTTTTTCTCTCTCTTGAGCTTATTTTTTTATAACCAACTGCCGGTCGAAGTCGGTCAGGGTGCGGACGCCTGTACCGGTGACGGCCACAATGTCTTCGACACGAACACCAAACTGCCCCGGCAGGTAGACTCCCGGCTCCACGCTGAAAACCATACCTTCGGCCAGGATGTGCTCATTACCGGCCATAATCCAGGGCAGTTCATGCACCTCCAGTCCCAGGCCATGTCCGGTACGGTGAATAAAATAGTCACCGTAACCGGCGGCCTCGAGGCTGCTGCGGGCGGCCTGGTCCACTTCTTGGGCCATGACCCCCGGCCTGACGGCAGCCCGACCCCGTTCATTCGCAGCCAAAACAGCCTCATACGCCTTCAAAAATTCAGCCGGCGGTTCACCCAAGAAGACCATACGGGTGATGTCCGATTGGTAGCCGTTCAGGGTAGCTCCAATATCGATGATAACGGCATCGCCCGTTTGCAGCCGGCGTGGCCCACTGTGATGATGCGGAAAGGCCCCATTGGGGCCAGAGGCGATCAGGGTAAAGGTGACCGCTTCGGCCCCGTCTTTCCGAAAGGTTTCTTCCACCACCCAGGCGACCTCGGCCTCGGTTACGCCGGGCCGGCAGGCGTCCATCGCCGCTTGCACAGCCCGGCCGGCCTGGGCTGCGGCCAGGGCCAGAGCCTCGATTTCTTCAGCCGATTTGCACGCTCGCAGCGGGGCGAGTAACGGCTCTACGGTGATCGTTTCCTGGGGCGTAGTGGCCGCCAACAGGGGCAACAAAAAATCGGCCCGCATGGTCCCATCTATCGCCAGCCGCTTGACGGGGAGACCGGACACGGCTCGATTGAGGGCCTGGTCCGGTCCGGCGGCATCAGGCCATTGCTCCAGGGGGAGATCGGTGTGAGCCGCTAAGTCGCTGGCATTTAAGGTGGGAACCACTATACCCGCCGTTTCCGGGGAAACCAGCAGCAGGCATAGGCGTTCGTCGGGATGGGGAACATAACCCAACAGGTAACGCATATTGGCCGTAGGGCCAATAGCGACCAGATCCACATTGGCCGTCCGCATGGCTGCTTGTAAATGAGTCAAGCGATTTTTACTATTAGCCATCCTTAACTTCCTTATATATCCAGACCGTAATCGCGTTTGGCCTGCTCCGGCGTAAGGTAGCCATTTTTGAGGTCTTCCTTTACCAGGGCCAGATCACGTTTTTGGGGATCGCCCCACCCGGCGCCGGTGGCGGTCATGATCTGAATGACGTCGTCGGTATTGAGAGTCAGGCCACTGACAACTGAGTAGCGTTCCTTTGTTCCATTGGCCCGGCGAATGACGATGTGATTCGACGAGCCGGGTTGGCCGCCTTCCAGCGGCCAGGGTGTAAATTTGGAGCGAGTGTAAGCCACCGTCAGCCAGGCATTGTCGGAACGGATGCGATAATCTATCCGCACCCCTTTACCGCCCCGGTGCAGCCCGGCCCCACCATCCTCATCGTGGAAACTCAGGTAATCCACGGTTACCCCGTAGCGAGCTTCAGCCACCTCGGCCGGGCAATTGTATGTTTCACCATGCAAGGCGCTGAACTGCCCGGCATTACCGTCTTTATGCACCGAGCCGCCCCAGCCACCCAATTCCGGTTCAATCACGGCGTAAGCGCGGCCGGTATCGGGGTGAATACCACCAAAGAGTGTCCCACACACCGAGGAGAAACTGCCGGCGGGTATCTGTTGGGACATATGTTGCGCCAGGCAGCGCACCACCAAATCTTGCAGCCGGACGGTCAGCTCATAGTAAATACCCATCGCCGCCGGATAAATGGGATCAAAAACGGTGCCATTACGGGTCAAAACTTTTAGAGGACGGAAAGTACCGCCGTTGGCCATTCTGGTCGGCGAGGTGACCGCCTTAAAACCCATCTGGCAGGCCACAATCGCGTCATCCCGGCTCATATTGAAAGGCCCCTTGTCCTGATCGGGATTCTCACGCAGATCGATGATAAACTCATTGTCGGTAATTTCGACCGTGACTTTATAGACCTGCCCGCTGTCCTGCTCTTCGGCCAGCGAATATGTACCTTTGGGCAGATTTCTGATCGCGCTGAGGCTCACCTGCTCCCCAAAGTCCATGTAATCCTTTAGAGCATAGAGAAAAACTTCCTTGCCATACTTGTGGATGATTTCCAGGATGCGGCGTTCACCCACCCGCACCGAAGCCACCCCGGCCCATAAATCTCCTCTCAGGAAATCGGGCATCCGGCAGTTGGCGGTGAGGATGTCAAACACCGAACGGATCGGTTTGCCGCGCGAGATTAGTTTGACCCCCGGGTAAATCATGCCCTCCTGGAAAATCTCTGTCGCCTCGGTCGACATGCTGCCGGGAACCATCCCGCCGACGTCGTTCCAATGGGCAATGTTGGCCGTCCAGGCTACAATTTCGTCTTCGACAAACACGGGCATAGTCAGAACCATGTCATTCAGGTGGGTGACGCCGCCGTTATAGGGGTCATTGGTGATGAAGACATCGCCCGGCTCAATATCGCCTGGCTGGTTAAATTTTTCGATTATTTTCTGGACTGTCTTATCCAGGACGCCGACAAAAGCGGGGATACCGGCCCCGGAACCGGCCAACTCGCCGTATTTGTCGGTGATACCGGTGCCCATATCGAGCACTTCATATATAATGGCGCTCATGGCGGTGCGGCGCATCGCAGCAAACATTTCGTCGGCGGCCGCCTGCAACGAGTTTTGGATGATTTCCAGGGTAATGGGATCATATTGGTTATTCATAAGTTCCTCCTCAGGCCGTTAAGATTTGATAATTGCCGTAATCGTCTATGTGACACGGCAGACCAGGCGGAATAACAACTGTTGCTTCAGCCTCTTCGATAATGGCCGGGCCGACAAAACTCATGCCGGGGGCCAGCAAATGACCGTCATAAAGGGCGGCTCGGTGAATGCCATCCTCCAGGTAGTCTACCTCTCTGTACCCTTTGATGGCATCTTCTACCTTGCCCTGGCCTTTGGGTAGTTTCTGTGGCTCTAATTTATCCACCTCGGCCATAGCAATCAGGTGATAAGTAACAAGTTCGACCGGGGCATCCAAGCGATAGGTGTATTCACGCTCGTAGTTGGCGTGGAAATGTTCAAGGATGTCAGCCATCTGGCCGGCGGTGATGGTCCCATTCGGCAAATCTATCTCGGTGGAATGTTCCTGGTTTTGATAGCGGAACCGGCCGTACCGCAGAAAACGTACCCGGGAACGGGCAATATTTTCGGCCTCATACTCCTGGTAAGCCGTCTCCTCCAGGGCCGCAAAGGCATCGTTGAGGTGGACGGCTGTTTCCGGCGAGGATAGTTCGACCAGGCGGGTTTGCAGGTAATCGCGGCGCAGGTCGCTCAACAACATACCCCAGGCCGAGAAGACGCCTGAGAGATGGGGAATCACCACTTTCTTGATGCCCAATTCTTTAGCCAGGGCGTAGGCATGCATCCCACCGCCGCCGCCAAAGGCAACGAGGGTGAAGTCGCGCGGGTCATGGCCGCGATTTACCGAAATAAGCTTGATGGCATTGACCATATTGTTATTAGCCAGGCGAACGATACCGCGGGCTGCCTCTTGTCGGCTGAGATTAAGCTTTTGGGCTAGAATGTCCAGGGTGCTATTCACCGCGGCCATATCGGCGTTAATAGTGCCGCCGCAGAAATAGTTTGGGTTAATCCGGCCCAAAGCCAGGTTGGCGTCGGTGGTTGTGGCCTCGGTTCCGCCGATCCCGTAGGATACCGGTCCCGGAACTGCACCGGCGCTTTGGGGGCCAACATGCAGCCGCTGAAATTCATCCACCCAGGCAATCGAGCCGCCGCCCTGGCCAATCTCAACCAGGTCGACCACCGGCACCATCACCGGATACCCGGCAAATACGTCGGTTTGTTGGATCATATAGTTGGTGTTTAGCTTGACATGACCGCCGGTGATCAAGCCGCACTTGGCCGTGGTTCCGCCAATATCCAGGGCAATAACCTCCGGCTCATCGATCAATCTACCCAGGGCAGCCGCGCCCCAAACGCCGCTGGCCGGGCCGGATTCAACCATGGTAATAGGAATCAGGCGGGCATTTTTGACCGTATCAATGCCACAATTGGACTGCATAATATAGGGGGTGCAGGTCATCCCGGCTTCGACCAGCCGTCCGGTCAGGTCGTCCAGGTAACGGTGAGCAATCGGCTGAACATAAGCAGACATAACGGTGGTATTGGTACGCTCATACTCACGCCACTCCCGGGTAATCTGATAAGAGGCCACCCCGGATACCTCCGGCCATAACTCCTTGACCCGGTTGATAGTCGCCTCTTCGTGAGCCGAATTAGCATAGGAGTTAAGCAAACAAACGGCAATCGCTTCAACCCCCTCAGCCCGAAAATCCGACAGGATGGCCGGTAAGCCGGACAGATCGAGAGGTTTGGCCTCTATCCCTTTGTAATTGATCCGGCCGGGCAGTTCGCGGCGCAAATAGCGGGTGACAAACGGTTTTGGCTTTTTATATTCGAGGTTGAAGTAGTCAGGGCGATTCCCCCGGCCTATTTCTAACACATCCCGAAAGCCTTCACTGGTAATGAGGGCCGTCTTCGCTCCTTTTTTTTCGGTGATGGCGTTAATGACGATGGTGGTGCCATGGACAAAAGAAACGAATTCGGCGGGGAAGATGTGACTGGCTTCAATCACATCCATCACCCCCTGTTCAAATTGACTTGGCGTGGTATGACTTTTAGCCGTACTAACGGCTCCATCTGAGGTTACATATACGAGGTCGGTAAAGGTCCCCCCGATATCTGTAGCTACTCTGATCATAGATTACCTCCTGGTTTTATGAATAAGTACTTCTCCAATGAGAAAAGCAAATTGCCTATCTGTTTATATTCATTATGGCCAGCGTCTCCGGATCTAGTCGGATGCCATAAACACTTTCAGCCGTTTCCAAAGACACATACCCATTTTTTACATCGTCAACCACAGCATTGACAGATCGTTGGTGAGGGGAGCCATATCCGCCGCCCACCCCCGTGATCAGACGGGCCACATCCCCGCGCCGGAGAACATGGCGGGCGATCTTGCCCCGCCAGAGCACCGGCTCAACCTGCTGTGTTGTAAATACCTTCACCCCATTGGGCGATCCGTCACTGCCGCCGTTGGTCCCCCAGGGCGCATATTTGTGGCGGCCAAAGGTAGTGGTTAGCAAGGCTGTATCTGCCAGCAGGCGATAATCCCGGATCAAACCCAACCCACCCCGGTGCTGCCCATGACCGGCGGGCGTTTCGTTGAAGGCGAATTGATCGACCAGGATGGGATAGCGCGTTTCACAGATTTCGACCGGAATTACGTACGTTTCTCCATCACCCACCGGAACCAGTCCATTTTCGCCGTCTTTGGCGGCCCCGGCTCCCCAGCCGCCGGCCTGCGGTTCCACCAGAATAAAACGTTCACCCGTTTCGTTAAACCCGGCGATCAGCGTCCCGCACACACTGAGATGGTGTCCGGCAGTTAAACGATCCGGCAAAACAGGGAATAAGGCGTGCCAGAGTAAATCCACCGCATAAGCCCCGGTTTCCCAATAAGTAGAAACAGGCGCCGGACGCCGAGCTGTAAACACGGTATCGTCAGGGCAAATGATCTGGACCGGACGAAACCAGCCATCATTCACCGGCGTGGTAGGATCGGTAATGGCTTTAAAAATGGTACGACAGGCGGAATGGAGCCGGGTGCGGGTGCAATTAATCGGCCCAGGCACCTGGGGCGATGATCCCGTAAAATCGACCACAAAAGTCTCGTCGCTAATGGTTACCCGGACGCAAACATATACGGGCGTGTCTGAAAGACCGTCGTCGTCCATCCAATCTTCGGCCAAATAGGTTCCCTGGGGCAGTTGAGTCAAGGCCTGGCGGGCCAAAGTTTCGCCGTGATCCAGAATCGTCCGCACACTATATTTGAATAGTTCCAGGCCGTAGCGTTGGCAAATTTCCAGGACCCGCGCTTCGGCCCGGCGCAAGGAGGCCACTCCGGCAAACATATCGCCCAGCGTACTGTCCGGGGTTCGCACGTTGGCGGCAATGAGGTCAACCAGGCTTTGAATAATTTCACCGCCGCGATACAAATGAATGGCCGGAAATTGCAGTCCCTCCTGGTAAATTTCGGTGCTGTCGGTGGTCCAACTGCCCGCAGCCATACCGCCTACTTCTGTCCAGTGGGCTTTGTTGACGGCAAAGGCAACGATCTCATTCTCGTAAAAAATGGGGGCAATCAAAGCCACGTCAGAAAGATGATTGCCGCCGCCGCGATAGGGATCGTTGGTCATAAAAATATCGCCCGGCCCGATTTTGGCCGCCGGGAATTTTTCCAGGATAGCTTTGACGGCAAAGGTCAGCGTACCCAGAAAACCGGGCACACCGTTGGCCTGGGCGATAATATCCCCATACGCGTCGGTGATGGCGCAGGCGTAATCCAGCACCTCGTAGATGATGGGACTCTGGCTGCTCCGTCCCAGGGCGATAAAACTTTCTTCAGCCGCAGCAATCAACTGTTCACGAATGATTTCGACGGTAAAAGGATCGATTTTGGTCACTGCTTGCTATTCACCCGTTCTTCTTTCGATATGCAAGAAGCCATAATCATCCCGCGTCACCTGTTGGTCAGGAAAGACAACCGTGGTAGAGGTTGGCTCTTCAATAATGATGGGGCCTGGAATGGGTCTATTCAGGGGCAACAAATCACGTTCGTAAATGGGGCTGGTGTGGAAACCCAACTCGTCGTAATTAACGCGCCGTTCCCCTTTTCTGGCCTGTGCCAGATGGCCCGGCCTATGACTCAATTTTTGCAATTCCGCCTTTTCGACCGTTCCCAGGGCGGTCAGATGATAATTGACCAGTTCAATGGGGGCGGCGAGGCGGAAGGTGTAGGCTTGTTGGTGCAGTTGATGAAACTGTTCGTTGATGTCTTGGAGTTGAATAGCGCTGATCTCACCCGCCGGAATTGGCACTTTTACCGTATGTTCCTGCCCCTTGTAGCGCATATCGGCAAAGCGCCGGAAGAAAACCCGCTCTTCCGCCACCCCCTGCGCTTGCAGGTTGAGCAGGGCTTGCCCTTCCAGATCCTTAAAGATACCGGTCAGGACGGTAGGGTTCGTCTGGTCGGTACGGCGGATGAAGGTACGGATGAAATCCTGCCGCAAATCGGTCATCAACATGCCCCAGGCCGAAAACACGCCAGGGTTGGTGGGAATGAGCACCTTCTTGACCCGCAATTCGCGAGCCAGGGCTGCTGCGTGCATGGCTCCGCCGCCGCCAAAGGCCACCAGTACAAAGTTACGTGGGTCATGGCCGCGCCGCACCGACACCAGCTTGATGGCGTTGACCATGTGCGCGTCGGCCAGGCGAATGACACCCATAGCCGCCTCTTCCAGGCTCAGGTTAAAGTGATCGGCCAGGGGCTGCATGGCCTGTTTGGTCTTTTCCAGGTCTAATTTAATTTCGCCGCCCAAAAAGTAGTCTGGGTTGATCCGGCCGGCCAGCACGTTGGCATCGGTTACGGTGGGTTTGTCGCCGCCTTTACCGTAACAGGCCGGGCCGGGGTCGGCCCCGGCGCTGGCCGGGCCAATTCGCAGCGCCCCGGCCTCATCCAGCCAGGCAATCGAGCCACCCCCCGCGCCAATTTCGACAATATCGATGGTTGGAACCAGCAGGGGGTAGCCGGCATAGCCGGTGCGCCACTCAATTTTATACTCGGTGGTGATCCGAGGTGTACCGTTTTTGACCAGTGAGGTTTTGGCGGTCGTGCCGCCCACGTCAAGGGAGATGACATTCGGCTCGC
>CAZUNT010000272.1:0-8493 GCA_964622215.1 uncultured Caldilineaceae bacterium | reverse complement strand
GCTACTGTTCGTACCGCCCTGATATCTAAACCCGGCAGGTTGTGACTGCGTTCACCGACCCAGGTAAAAAGCAGCAAAACCAGGATATCCCCCCCAATCAACCAGGCCAGCCGGTTGATGGAGCTATTTTGAGTTTCCGTTTTTGGACTCATGGTTTCTCTCCATAGACTCCTCAATTGACTATTTAGTATAGTCAACTTAGGTCAATCAACAATTTTACGCACACCGGTCAATATTTTACCCAAAGAGAATAACATCAAAATATGGCCCTTGAAATATTACTGCCCCCATATCTAGTGGAACAGGTCTATTTTACTTGTAGATTATGACAAGCTATATTGACATGTTATGGAAAGTCAAGTAAAATACAATATGTAAAGTTGGGCTTGGAGACCCAGGTGATGCACTCACCGGGAGGAGGGACGGACAATGATGGACCGCAAATTTAACCTCTTGCTTGGCTCGCTTTTAGTTGTCGGGTTATGGCTGGCGGCCACGGCCATGCCTGTCTTTTCTCAAGAGGGAACCGGTGTTCAAAATTTGATTGTCAATGGGGGCTTTGAGCAAGGCTTTCAAGGACAATTCGGCGTTGGGTATGGCTGGGGCGCGTTTAGCAATGGCAATGCCGCCGTCGGCTGGAACGACGACGATTGGAAACCGGTGGTTATTGCCGGAGATCATGCCCAATTGATCGAGATCAGAAATGCCGCCGACCGGGACCGTTATGCCGGAATCTATCAAACTGTTGCCGTTGTGCCCGGCCAATCATACAAGTTGACTATTAAGGGCCTCATTCGTTCTGCTGAGGGCGACATCAAGATTTCGGATTATGGCTACCGGCTTCAGTATGGGGTTGACTACGAAGGCGGTACGGCCTGGGAGTTGGTCCCGGAAAAGAATTGGCAGGAAATCTTCTGGGATGAGCAACCCTTGAATGACCCGGTCAACGGCGCCTATCGGTTTGAGACCTTTGAAACAACGCTCACGGCCAAAAGCGATAAATTGACCCTGTTTATCCGGGCCTGGAAAAAGTGGTTGAACAATGGGTCAGGCCTCTATGACCTCGATGAAATCAGTTTGGTGGGGCCAACGCCCGAGGGCTTCCAGGCGGTAGCGGCTCAAGAGGCAGCGGTGGGTAATTCCGACCAGTCAACCCAGGTGGAGGTTGCCTCGCCTGGTGACGACATGGCTCCGAATGCGGCTCCTGCGCCGACCCAGCCTGCCGCTACGGCCGCCCCTGCGGCTAATCCCGCCCCGCCGGCCGCGCCTACGCCACAGCAACAGTTAGTGCCCGCGACCGGTCATGGACAGGAATGGTCAATTAATTACATCGCTATTCTGGGGATAATTTTGTTAGCGGTCTTATTTGCCGGGGCTATCACCACCACCGTGCGGCGAGGCAACCCGCTTGAGTAACTTCAGACCCGTTTGCTTTGGCCCGTCAAGAAGGCTATGGAGAGGATGAACATGAAAAAATTTACCTGGATCACATTAGTAGCTGCGGTGTTTATCTTGGCCGCCTTGCCGCTGACTTCTCAAGCTGCGCCTTTGCTGAAGTTAAGCTGGCGAGCCGAGTACTACGACAATAACAGTCTATCAGGTGCGCCAAAATTGGTCATTTATGAGCCGACCTTCAACCATGACTGGGGCGACGGTTCGCCGGCCCTGGAAATCCCTTGTGATAACTTCTCGGCCCGTTACATCACCACCCGCCATTTTGAGAAGGGAACTTACCTCTTCCTGGTGACGGCTGACGACGGGGCGCGAGTATGGCTCGACGGCAATCTGATTATTGATGCCTGGGATTTAGGTTATAGGGAGCGCAAGGCCAAAATCTTCATCGACACCAGCGGCGACCACGAACTTCAGGTGGCCTATTTTGAAAAGATCGGCAGAGCCTCTATCAAGTTTGAATGGCTTGAACTGGCCAGCGGCGAAGGTGTTGTCGGGGCGTGGCAAGGGAAATATTTTACCAATACAGACCTGGCAGGAACGCCCGCCGCAGTGCGCCAGGATGGGGCGATTAATTTCGACTGGAACAGCGGCGCCCCCGACCCCAAAGTTACCCGTGACAACTTTTCGGTCCGCTGGACACGCTCGATTTATCTGAAGGACGGCGTTTACAGGTTTAGAATCCAGCACGACGACGGTATGCGTCTCTCGGTGGATGGCAAAGTTTTCTACGACTCCTGGTACGACCAATCCGTGACCTATCAAACCCGTGAAGTGCCGCTCAAAGGCGGCTACCGCACTTTTGTGGTGGAATATTATGACCACGTTGGCAATGCCATAGCTATGGTCAGCTTTGATGGCGACCCGGATGGCTACACCGGCGACGAGTCTCCCGACGGGGCCGGCCTGATCGTCGATAACAATAACGGCCGTTTTGCCTGGAGCGGCCCGACGAGTGACCGTTATGTAGCGCAAGGGGGCTATGGCGGCAGTTTCTTCTGGACTTACAACGCGACAGATCGCTCGATTAACTCCGGCAAGTGGACGCCCAGCATTTCCGCTGAGGGTAATTACGAGGTTTATGTTTACATTCCCGGCAGCAACGCCACGACCGCCAATGCCCGCTACCGGATCGTCCACTTTGGCCAGTCGGACACCCGGGTGATCAATCAAAATAGTTACAACAATGAATGGGTCAGCCTGGGCGTTTATTACTTCAAGGGCGGCGGCGATGAGTGTATCTTCCTCTACGACGACACCGGCGAAGCTACCGCCAGTACCCGCCTCGCCTTTGACGCGATCCAATTAGTGAAACGGTAGTCCCTTTTTTCTCAGACCAAAAGCCCGGCGTTAGTATTAGCGCCGGGCTTTTTGATGTTATGGTTTCGTTGTCAAAGGGGGCTTTTAGGGACCGGGATTCAGCCGGAGGGCTGAACTTCAACTCGATCATCATACCGGGCGATAAACTCTTCGGCTTTTTCCACCAACTCGCGATTGCCCACAAAAAGAGGCGTACGCTGGTGCAGCGCAGTCGGCTGAAGGTCGCGAATGGGCTGGCGGCCGGTGGAAGCATAGCCGCCGGCTTGCTCGATGATAAAACTCATCGGCTGGGCTTCGAACAGCACCCGCAGCTTGCCTTGGGGAGATTTGCCGTCGGCTGGATAGTAGAAAACGCCGCCGCCCAACAGATTGCGGTGAATATCGGCAATCATCGAGCCGATGTAGCGCAGCGATAGGGACTTAGTGTTGCCTTCCTCCCCTCGCAGCCAGCGGGTGTAGCGCTGCACACCCTCGCTCCAACGGCTCTGGTAGCCCTGGTTGGCACTGTAAAACTTCGGCTGCGGCAGGCGAATGTTGGGATGGGACAGCAAGAATTCGCCAATGCTGGGATCGAGGGTAAAGCCATTAACCCCGTTGCCGGTGCTGTAAACCATCATCGTGCTGGACCCGTAAACAATGTAACCGGCGGCGACAATTTCCACGCTCCTGCGCAGCACATCTTCCAGGGTACCCGGTCCGGATTCGGTTTTGCGCTTAAAGATGGAGAAAATTGTGCCCACATTAACGTTATAATCAATGTTTGAGGAGCCATCCAGCGGGTCGAACAACAGCACGTACTTCCCACAGGGATACTTGCTCGGAATGGGGATGATGTCTTTCTCTTCTTCGGACCCCATCACGCATAACCGCCCGGTGTGGTCGGTCAGTTGAAAAATAGTGTGGTGGGCATAAATGTCAAGCTTTTGGACTTCTTCTCCTTGCACATTGATATCGCCGGTGGCGCCCAAGATATCGGCCAGCCCGGCCCGGGTCGTGTGACTGGAGATCAGCTTGGCCGCGACGGCGATGTCATACAACAGATTGGTCAGAGCGCCGGTGGCGTCTGGAAAAGCCGCCTGTTCATCCAGAATGTGCCGTTCAATAGTCACAATACGGTTGTTCTTTAAGAGGGGCATCTTTGTCCTTCTCCTTGCTCTAAATTTTTGTAAACCCTGATTTTTCAATTATACCTTGTAACTTTTTTAGGACAAGTACGCTCCTCAATGTCATTAAGTTAAGGAGTCCGGACTTCAGTCTGGCAGGCAGAATAAATTCTGCACTCCGGCTTATCTTAATGACATTGGTACGCTCCTGAGTTGTTAACGCACCAGGTTACTATATATAGTAGGCTGAGTATGGCGCCCCTATATCTTGTATTGTGTTAAAATATACAATTTTCTCGTAATCACTTGACCCGTTTTATTGAGTTTGATATAATGTTAGCCAAATTTGGCCCCGTTAACGTTGTTGGTGGGTCTGTTCCATATTTTTGGTTGAGACTGCGGCAGTCTCCTGAGACTTTGCAGTTAGTCCAAAATTTGGGATACACTCTGGTTCAATGGAGGCTGTCGATTGTGGGAGATGTTCTTGTTCTAAACGCAACTTACGAACCTCTAAGCATCGTTTCGGTCAAGCGGGCCGTCGTCTTACTCCTGAAAGAGAAAGCGGAGTTAGTGGAAGCGACGGAGGCCAAGCTGCGTTCCGAAAATTACAGCCTGCCCCGGCCCCTGGTGATCCGGCTGGTTTACTTTGTCAAGATACCCCACCGGATCAGCCTGCCGGTTACCCGGCGGGGAGTGCTGGCCAGGGATCACTATACCTGCCAGTACTGCGGGGTGATGCCTCTCCGGAAAGATCTGACCATGGACCATGTTCTGCCTCGTTCCCGCGGCGGTAAAACCACCTGGGAAAATGTAGTTACGGCCTGCGATAAGTGCAATGGCCGCAAAGGCAGCCGCACGCCTACTGAGGCCAATATGACCCTGCTCAACCCTCCCCGACGTCCCCGCTACATCGCTATTGCAGCCCTGGGTAGTGTTGAGACCAAAGAAGCCTGGGGCAAGTATATGTGGGAGTAAGCCTTACTTTGTTCATGTAAACGCCTCTGTACCATCCGCACGGAGGCGTTTTTTATTGACAATCACCTGATTGAAAGGTATCGAATAATGAGTGAACGAAAAGACCGGGTGCGTGTTCACGTGGGCGGTCAGGAATTTAATGTGGTCGGTGGGGCTTTTCAAGACATGCTGGCCGCAATTAAACAGATCAATGGCCGCCGTTTTGTGAGCGAATTGAAAGTATGGCAGTTACCGGGTACACCTGAAGACATCCAACGCCAGCTTGACATCAGCGGCTATAGGCTGGAAGAGGGCGCACCCCTGACCGCTAAAACCTCAGCTCCTCAATTCCAGCCGTCCGGCGGCGGCGGTGACCGGGTCCGGGTGTTAGTAGGGGGACATCGACTGGCCGTAATTGGCGGTAGTTTTCAGGAGATGCTGGCCCTGGTGAAGAACTTACCCAATCGCCGTTTTAACAGCGAGACCAAGTTATGGGAGATTTCAGGCGAGGTGGGAACAATCAAAGGGATGATTGAAGCTGCCGGATTTCACCTGGAAGGAGCCGATAAAATTTCGCTCGCGCCTGCTCCACCTATGGAACGGCCCAACTTTAGCCCACCGGCTGCCCCGCCCCCTTTTGAGGAACCAAACTTTGCCGGCGACGACGAGATACCCGAACCACCGGATTGGTTGCTGGATCAACTGGCCCGGCCTCCTGACGAGGAAGAGGAATACTTTGAGGAACCGCCCTTCTTTGATTTTGAACCTCCTTCTTTTCCCCGGGAGCCGGAGCCGCCGGCTTCACTTCCGATGGCCTCCGGCGGTAAACGCGGCGGCGACCGCATCCGCGTACGTTCAGGCGAGGTGCTGATGGTGGTTAGCGGCGGTTCTTTTCAAGAGATGTTGAGCATGATCAAAAGTATTCCTGGGCGGCGTTTTGACTCGGCGGGACGGGTCTGGGAAATCCCCCCCGATGTGAGCCTGCAAGCGCTCGGGCAGAGGGTCGCTGCGGCCGGATTTGTGTTGGAACAAGGGTAAGTTAACGGACTGGTATCGCCAGCGCCTGGGCCTGTCCTTCGGCGTGGTAGCTGCTGCGCACCAGGGGGCCGCTCTCTACCCAGCGAAAGCCCATCTCCATACCGGCGGTGTGATATTCTCGAAATTCGTCGGGATGGACGTAACGATAAATGGGCAGGTGCAAGGGCGAGGGGCGTAAATATTGGCCGATGGTCAAGATGTCTACCTGATGCTCGCGCAGATCGCGCATCACCGCCAGGACTTCCTCTTTGGTTTCACCCAAACCCACCATGATCCCGGTTTTGGTGGTCGTGCCGGGGTCTAAAACCCTGGCGTTTGAGAGCACCTTCAGCGTTTGCTGGTAGTTAGCCTGGGGCCGCACGGTGCGATAGAGACGCGGTACGGTTTCGGTATTGTGGTTCAGGATTTCCGGGCGAGCGTCCATCACCTCTTTGAGGGCGGCCAGGTTGCCCTTAAAATCGGGGATGAGCACCTCGACGGTGCAATGGGGGAGCCGCTGCCGAATTTCTCGGATGGTGTTGGCAAAGATATGGGCGCCGCCATTAGGCAGTTCATCGCGATTGACCGAGGTCAGCACACAGTGCTGGAGATTCATGGTGAGCACCGTCTCGGCCACCCGGCGAGGTTCGTCCTCGTCTAACCTGGGGGGACGTCCTGTTTTGATGTGGCAAAAGCCGCAGGATCGAGTACAGGTATCGCCCATCAATAAAAAGGTAGCCGTGCCTCGATTCCAGCACTCGCCGATGTTGGGGCACATCGCTTCTTCACAAACCGTATTCAAGCCCTGCTGGCGCATCAGATTTTTGAGGTGGCTGTAGCTGCTGCCGGCCGGCACGCGCACTTTTAACCATTCAGGTTTGCGTTGGGGGAGTTCAGTTTCTGGGATGATATTATTAGGGCGGATTAACTTCACGTAGTCTCCTCGTTTTAGTTATCAGCTAATTCAGACCCTAAAGGTCTTTAAGACCTTTAGGGTCTTCACAACACTAAGGCGGCCCTTTCTTTAGCCGCTTCTCTGACCACTCGAAAAGGGGCAGCCCGTTCCATTTCAAAAATTTCGCAAAAAGATTGTATCACAGGCTCAAGGACAAGACCAATTTCAATCGGTCGGCCCAACACCTGGCGCAGTGAGGTGACCTGGCAGCCCTGCACCCCGCTGGGAACAATCCATTTGAAATAGTTCAAATCCGGGTTGACGTTGATCGAAAAACCATGGCTGGTAATGTTGTTTTGATTAAGCTTAATGCCAACTGTTGCTATCTGAGCTGCCCCACTCTCGGGCTGAGGCCCTTCCGAATGAGTGTTGAAAGAGGGCTGAGACGAGAATACCCAAACTCCTGACTGGCCTTGTTCGCGAAAAGCGCGAACTTTAAGAGAGGCCAGGGCATGTATAATCACACTTTCTAACAGTTTGATGTAGCGGTGATATTCAAAACCGTGCTCTCTTAAATTTAGAATAGGATAACAAACCAACTGGCCTGGGCCATGATAAATGACCGAGCCACCCCGGTCAACCCGGTGAAAAGCAATGTTCAAGCGGGCCATCTCAGCCTGGTCAATCAGCAAATGCTCACGGTGACCGTCGAGACCGACTGTAAAAGTGTGGGGGTGTTCCAACAACAATAGGGTATCGGGAATCTGGTTGGCCGCTCGCCGGGCGCATAACTCTTTTTGTAAATTTAGAGCTGTTTCGTATTCTACTTGGCCAAGCCACTGAATTTGGCAAATCTTGGTCATGATCGTCTCCCCATTATCTATTCTCAAAATCCAGGCAAAGCTCTTCCAGGCGCCAGATAACCTCATCCACCATAGGCAGCGGGCTTTCTAGCTTATCCAACGCCTGGTCCAAACTGGCCACCAGGCCGTTACTGTCCGGCCGGGCTGCTTTGACCCGGGCCAGCCGCAAGCGGCGAATAGCTTCGTTGAGCCTGGGTGTGCCGTAGAGCTGGTCAATGGCGCTATAGATCAGGGCCAGCAGGTCGTCTGGAAGCGGGTGAGCAGAACTGTTGGCCGGCTGCGGGCCGGAGCAGGCGCGTTGGGTTACGGGGGGGGCGGCCCGATCCCACTCTTGACCATAGCTGGCCTGCATGACCTCAAACTCCCCATTAAAAAAGATATAAACGTGTTGATTCCACAACACGGCATTGACCGCATTATAAATTTCATTTGGATCGCCGCTGTGAGCCACCAGTTTGCCATGAATTGGCTCATACTCATCATCCTCGGCGGGCGAGATGATGAAGGCCAGCCATTCATTGGGAAAAATTTGGGCAATCTCGCTAATCAGCGGCAGGCGCTCGACCTCGGTCATTACCTGGTAAGGGCAACCGCAGTCGCAACCATCCTCACATTGGCCCGGTACTTGACAACCATTTCGTTTGGTAAACGGTTCAACGTACCAGTTCTCCGGCTCTTGGGGTTTTGGGGCTGAAACAGCCGGATAATCCAGCAATTCGATTTTTGGCAAAGTTGTATCCTTCGGTAAGTAGGTAAAATTTATTATAAATTGTTAAAATGGATAAATCAAGAGATGATGGCTATTCTTATAGGGCAAACGTATCCTAACTTCTGCAGCGATTAAAATCGCACCTGAAAGGCTAAAGCCGGTCGTCCGCCTACGCGGACG
>CAZUNT010000271.1:0-8711 GCA_964622215.1 uncultured Caldilineaceae bacterium | reverse complement strand
TTCGGGACATGCCGGACGGCAGCCGCCCGCTCACCTTCCGCCTGTATTGGCCCAATGACGTCGTGGCTGCTCCACGCACCGCCGAGTTATTGGGCAACACCTGGAAACAGGTTGGGGTTAAGACCGAACCGCAAGCTTTTGATCCTGATGCGTTGACCACGGCCTGCTGCCCGGCTTTTGATTTTGATATTATGATTTGGGGCTGGGGGTCTGACCCGGACCCGAGCGCCCTGCTGAAAGTGATGCGCACCGATATGATTCCAGCCGGCAGCAGTGAAACCGGTTATGCCAACCCGGAGTATGATAAATTGTACGACCAGCAGGCGACCGAAGTTGACCCGCAGAAGCGCCGCGAACTTGTCTGGGAAATGCAGCGTATGGTTCACGAGGATGTGGTTTACCTTATCCCCTACTATCAACAGGCCGTGCAAGCCTACCGCACCGACCGCTTTAGCGGCTGGGTGACCGGGCCGACCGTAATGCTCGAAGACCCCACCTCGTTGACGGTGATTACACCGGTCCAGTAAAAGGAGTAGGCAGTAGGGAGTAAGGAGTAAGGGGTAGGAGTAAGAGAAATATTTTTCTTCCTACTCCCTACTTCCTACTCCCTACTTCCTGAAATAGCGATGAACAGATACATCCTCAAAAAAACAGGCTGGGCTATTCTGACCGTTGCCTTTGTAATTGTGCTCAACTTCTTCCTGTTTCGTATCCTGCCCGGCGACCCGGCCCGGGCCGTCAAAGATCCACGTCTGACCAAAGAGGCCATCGAAGCCATTCGAGTCCGCTTTGGGTTGGACGAACCGGTTATCAACTGTATTGAACAAGTCTCGCCTTTAAAACTGGGCAACTGCCTGGTCAACCCGCTCGAAACCCAGTTTGGTCATTATGTCATCAACCTGGGGAGGGGCGAACTGGGTATCAGCTTCCATACCCGCCGCCCGGTGGCCGAAATCCTGGCCGAGAACCTGGTCAACACCCTGCTGCTGATTGGCGCCGGGCAAATTTTGTCTATCGTGGTGGGGATTTTATTGGGCCTGATTGCCGCCTGGAAATCACGTACCGCCATAGATTATGCGGCCCTGCTGGGGAGTCTAACCGCCTGGTCATTGCCGACCTTCTGGTTTGGTATGGTTTTGCTCTTTTGGGGCAGCAGTCAATTTGGCTTGCCTATTGGCGGCAGGGTGACGGTGGGAGGTAACTTTACCAATGTTTGGGACGAATGGCTCGACATTGGCCGCCACATGCTTCTGCCCACCCTGACCTACACCATCATCTACGCCGGGGAGTACACCCTGTTCATGCGGAGTGCTATTGTCGAGATTTTTGCCGAGGATTATGTGCTGACGGCTAAAGCCAAGGGCCTGACTACCTTGCAAATCCTCAAAGATCATGCCCTGCCCAATGCCTGGCTGCCGACAATCACCATTGTCGCCCTGAATTTGGGTTTTACCGTAGCCGGCGCTATTCAAATTGAGACTGTCTTTTCCTGGCCCGGCCTGGGCCTGACCGTCGTCGAGGCAGTCGGCCGTCAGGATTATCCGGTGCTGCAAGGGGCTTTTTTGCTCCTGACCCTCAGCGTTATCCTGGCCAACTTCATCGCCGATTTACTCTACTCGTACCTTGATCCGAGGATTCAAACGGGGTGAACCGTAAAATGTAGCTGGAGATTATACCATGGACATCCTCACCAATTTCTGGCACAGCTTCAAACGCCAGCCAATGGGGCTGATCGGCCTGGTCATGCTCATATTGATTATCCTGGTAGCGATATTTGCCCCTCTGCTGGCTCCTTATGACCCAAAAGCCACGGTGAAGGTGACGCTTGACACGATTTATGCGCCGCCTAACGCCGAGCATTGGCTGGGCAGCGATGACGCCGGCAAGGATGTGTTGACGAACCTGATTTATGGAGCCAGGGTATCGCTGCTGGTTGGCTTTTTTGCGGCCTTTATCTCCCTGATTATCGGCGGTTTGATTGGGTTGGTGGCCGGCTTTTATGGCGGGCAGGTGGAAAACTTTCTGATGCGCCTGACCGATATTTTACTGGTTATACCCGACCTGCCGCTGATGATTATCCTGATCGCGCTGCTGGGGCGAAACTTGTGGATTATTATTATGGTGCTGGGTATCCTGGGTTGGACCAGCACCGCCCGCGTGGTCCGCGCCCAGACTTTATCGGTTAAGGAGCGGAAATTTGTCCATCGGGCGCGAGCCATTGGCGCGGGCAATATGTACATCATTCGCCGCCACATCTTCCCGATGGTCTTTCCGCTGATGGTGGTTAATGCCGTGATAACCATCTCCACCGCCATCTACAACGAAAGCGTCCTGGGTTTTTTGGGCCTGGGCGACCCCACCCGGCTAAGTTGGGGGCAGATGCTCCAATTTGCCTTTAGCCGGGGCGCGATGAGCGCGGGGGCGTGGTGGGCGTTGGTGCCGCCCGGCCTGACGATTGTGTGGGTGGTCCTGGCCCTGACCTTGTTAGGCAACGGCCTGGAGCGAGTCTTCAACCCGCGCCTGGAGCTGCACCATCTTTCGGTCGGGCCAAAAATGGTGGCTCGACCCAGGCCGGCCGGTTCATCTAAGGCCACCACTGTGCCGGCAGGGAAGTAAAGTAGGGAGTAGGGAGTAGGGAGTAGGGAGTAAGGAGTAGGGCAGATCTAATCTCTAAGCCTATGGTAAAGTCTATGTCTCATTTAAACAATTCACCTCTCCTCCTCAATATTTGTAACCTGGCAGTGGATTACGTTACGCCTGACCAGCCGCCGGCTCACGCTATGGAAAACGTCAGCTTTGTTTTGCACGAAGGGGAAATGCTGGGGGTCGTGGGGGAGAGCGGCTGTGGTAAAACTACCCTGATGCTCAGCCTGATGCGGCTGTTGGGGCCGGCCGGGCGGATTGTCAACGGCCAGGTCATCTTTCGGGAACAGGATTTGCTCGACCTCAGTGAGTCAGAAATGGCTCAAGTGCGCTGGAAGAATATCTCGATGATTTTCCAGGGGGCCATGAATGCTCTCAACCCGGTGCGCCGTATTGGCGATCAAATTGCCGAAGCTATCTGGCAGCATTACCCGGTCAGCAACAAAGAGACCGTAGATCAGCGTGTTTCTGAACTGCTCGATTTGGTCGGGATTATGCCCAGCCGCAAAACGCAGTATCCCCACCAATTTTCGGGCGGCATGCGCCAGCGGGTGATGATTGCCATGGCCCTGGCCTGCACCCCGCAAATTGTCATCGCCGACGAGCCGACGACGGCCCTGGATGTGATGATTCAGGCCCAAATTCTGGAACTGCTGGGCGAGTTGCGTGACAAGTTGGGCTTGGCGGTTTTGCTGGTGACCCACGATTTGGGCGTGGTGGCCGAGGTCTGCGATACTGTGCTGGTGATGTATGGCGGCGTGGTGGCCGAGTACGGCGATGTGGACACTATTTTCAACCACCCACAGCATCCTTACACCCAGGAGCTGCTCAAGGCTTTTCCCAACATTGCCAATCTGCAAGATAAACTGGTCTCCATCCCCGGCTCCCCGCCCCGCCTGAATGCTCTGCCGCCGGGCTGTCGTTTCGCCCCCCGCTGCCCCGCCGTCTTCGAGCGCTGCCACACCGCCCAGCCGCCCCCCTATTTGGTGAACCAGGTCAGGCAGCACTACGCCAGTTGCTATTTGGTAGAATCCTAGCAATTTTACCGCCGAGGACGCCGAGGGCGCAGAGATGGAAGAAAAGGTGGAGTTAGATCGTATTACTGAAACTATTATCGGCGCTGCGATAAAGGTACATCGGGCGCTTGGCCCTGGTTTGCTAGAGTCTGCTTACGCGGCTTGTCTGACCTTTGAAATTGCCGAAAGTGGTTTGAAAGTAGAAACGGAGAAACCATTACCTGTAATTTATCGAGAAATAAAGCTGGATTGCGGTTACCGTTTAGACTTGCTTGTTGAAGAAAAAGTTATCGTTGAAATCAAAGCTGTTGATCACCTTATGCCAATTCATCAGGCTCAATTGTTGTCTTATCTTAAAATCTCCGGGGTTAAAGTGGGCTTGTTAATTAACTTCAATGTCATATTACTCAAACACGGCATCCAGCGAGTTGTTAACGATTTTCCTGACCCTCAGCGACCTCCGCGTCCTCGGCGGTAGAATATGAATAAAATACCGATGCTACAAGTTCAAAACTTGCGTAAACTCTTCCCGGCCGGCGGGGGGGGCTTCCTGCGCGCGCCCGATAGATTTGTGCATGCCGTCGACGATGTCAGCTTTGATTTGCAGCAGGGCGAAATTCTGGCCCTGGTGGGCGAAAGCGGCTGCGGCAAATCAACCCTGGTGTTGACCCTGCTGGGCCTGGAAAAGGCCACCTCCGGCAAAATTACCTTTAATGGCCGGGATGTGACCTACCTGAGCGGCGCGGCGCTCAAAAAAATGCGCCGGCACATCCAGATGATCTTTCAAGACCCCTTCGAGTCGCTCAATCCTATCCTGACCATCGGCGAAATTGTGGCCGAGCCGCTACTGGTGCATGGCCAGGGTGATAGTAGAGCCGCGCGCCTGGAACGAGCCGATCAGGCTTTGGAAGACGCCGGGCTGAAACCGGCCAACGAATTTATCCACCGCCGTCCCCATGAGCTATCGGGCGGGCAGCGCCAGCGGGTGGTCATCGCCGGGGCGCTGGTGCTGGAGCCGGATATTCTGCTGGCCGACGAGCCGGTTTCGATGCTCGACGTCAGCATCCGGGCCGAAATCCTCAACCTGCTGGCCGAGCTACGCGAGCGGCGGGGGGTGTCGGTCATCTTCATCACCCACGATTTAGCTACCGCCGCCTACATCGCCGACCGGGTAGCGGTGATGTACCTGGGCCGGATTGTCGAAATCGGCCCGATCAAAAAGGTGATGGCTCAGCCCAGCCATCCTTATACCAAGGCGCTGCTGTCGGTCATCCCCGTGCCCAATCCCCGCCAGCGCCATAAACACACCATTTTACAAGGCGACCCGCCGAACCCGATCAACCTTCCCCCCGGCTGCCGCTTCCACCCGCGCTGCCCGCTCGCCTTTGAGCGCTGCTCGCAGGTTGAGCCGGCCCTGGTGCAAATTGACGACGGGCATGAGGCAGCCTGTTTGCTGGTGGAGTAAATTAGGGTTAAGGAAACTATGAGCGGATTAGCGGAAATCGAAATTAACGGTTATACCATCCGGTGCTATCTGGCGCTCCCGGAAGGGGGTCAAGGTCCTGGGGTCATTGTTTTGCCCGCCTGGTGGGGTCTGACCGACTTCTTTCAAAACCTGTGCGAACGA
This sequence comes from uncultured Caldilineaceae bacterium, assembly GCA_964622215.1. GTDB lineage: Bacteria > Chloroflexota > Anaerolineae > 4572-78 > J111 > DSQQ01. Next base: position 3,425 of record CAZUNT010000271.1, on the reverse strand, counting down.
TTGGCCGGTGAGGGATTTGTGGCTATTGCGCCCGATCTCTATGGGGATGGCCTGACCGCCTCGACCGTAGCCGAGGCCAAACGTTTGATCTCGAACCTGGACGACGACGAAGCCCAGACGAAGGTGATCGGGGTGCTGGAGTATTTGCACCGCCGCCCGGAGGTGCAGGGGCCGGGGCTGGGGGTGATCGGCTTTTCTATGGGGGGAGGGTTTGCCCTCCAGCTTTCAGCCCTCAAGCCGGAGGAGATTGCGGCGGTAGTTATCTTCTACGGCGGCGGCGAGGCCGACTTGACGGCTGCCCGGGCGGCCTACCTGGGGCATTACGCCGAAGTTGACGACTGGGAACCGACCGAAGTCGTGCGCCAGTTGGAGGCCAATCTTCGCGCCGCCGCTAAAGAGGTGACCTTTTACACCTACCCCGGCGCCGGGCACTGGTTCTTTGAGTCTAACCGCCCCGACGCCTACAACGCCGACGCCGCCCGCCTGGCCTGGGAGCGAACGGTTGATTTCCTGAAGGCCCGACTGGTCGAGTAAAGAATTCAGAGCACCTGGCATAATCAATGCTGAGGGCAAAACTGTCAACGAATATGGAACGAATAAACGAATTTTCGCCATTCCTATTCGTTTATTCGTTGCCCATTCGTTGACAGCAGCGTTTACGGCGAATTATGCCAGGCTCTCGTTTATTTTGAACTTGGTCCAAAATTTACCGCCGAGAACGCTGAGATCGCTGAGTTTTTCCTTAATTTTCTCTGCGTTCTCTGTGCCTTCTTGGTGTCCTCTGTGTTAAAATCCTATCGAGCGACCCCGGCAGCCTCTAGTCAGTTTTCCCCATTTTTTTCAATACCTCATAACCATTGACAAAGTCTCCCAACTTTGATAAGCTGTGTTCATTAAGTCATTGCTCCAATTTTCACTGCCTCTCAGGGAGAAGACCCAATGGAACAACACCAGATCAAAATCAACCTGCCCGGCCTGCTGCGGATGCTCGGCAGCAACATCTACGCCGAACCGGACGTGGCCGTGCGGGAAATGCTGCAAAATGCCCACGATACCTGCATCATCCGGGGTACCGAAGACAAGGACTTTACCCCCCGCATTGAGGTATCCTTTGATAATAACCAACGCACGCTGAGCTTCCAGGATAACGGGGCCGGCATGACCGAGGCGGAGCTGCACCAATACCTCTCCACCATCGGCGAAGGCTTTACCAAGCTGGAAAAGGACAAACTGCGCGGGGCCGGGGCGCAGGAGGCCCTGCTGTTGATCGGCCAGTTTGGGATTGGCCTGCTGTCGGCCTTCTCCGTCGCCGGCAAGGTGGAGGTCTTTACCCGTTCCTACCGGCCCGGCTCGCCCGGCTTCAAGTGGAGCTGCCAGGGCGACATCCACTACACCGTCGAACCTATCGCCAAAGCCGAGGCCGGCACCCGGTTGGTGCTGCACCTGGCCGACAGCAGCCTGCTCCTGCTGGACGAGACCCGCCTGCGCCAGGCCATCAAAAAGTACGCCGATTTCCTGTCGGTGCCCATCTTTTTGAAGGGCAGCCAGGTCAATAGCTGCACCCCGCCCTGGCTGGCCGAAACGGAGTCCAGCCGGTACGCCGATTACATCAAGGACCGTTACAGCCTCTACCCCCTGGCTGTCCTGCCCTTCGCCCTCTCCAAACCCCTGCCCCTGGACGGCCTGCTCTTTGTGCCCATGATCCCCTTTGAGCTGACCCGCGATTTTGGCGAGGTGGACATCTACATCTCCCGCATGTTCATCAAGGCCAACGACAAGGAGCTGCTGCCCCCCTGGGCGCGTTTTGTCAAGGGGGTCATCAACTGCCCGGCCCTGACCCCGACCGTCAGCCGGGACGAGGTGGTGCGGAACGAGGAGCATACCGCCATCCGGGCCATGTTGGGCGAGGTTATCCTGGGCTACCTGGCCTTCTGGGAAGAAAAAGCCCCCGATACGCTGGAGATCGTCGTCAGAGCCTACAACAACACCATCAAAGCCCGCTCGGTGGACGACGACGCCTTTTTTGACCGCGTTTGCGACCTGGTGCGGGTCAGCACCGACGCCGGCCCCATGGCTATGCCGGCCTACCTGGCCCAATCCAAAGGGGTGATCTACTATTTTGCCGAGCGAGGCACCGCCACCCAGCACAAGCTCCTCTTTGCCCACAAGGGGCTGCCGGTGATTGACGCCAGTTGGGGTATGGAAGAGGAGTTCCTGGAAAAGTACGCCGAGCGTAAAGGGGTGAAGTTGGAGCGCCTGGAGACCGGTTCCGGGGCCATCTTCCAGGTGCTGGAAACGGTGGACGAAAAGTGGCAGGACCTGGCCCGGCAGTTCCGGCTGCAACTGCGTAAGGAAGCCAGGCCTGTGGCCTTTGAACCGGCCACCGTCCCGGCGGTGCTGGTGGCCCGGCCCGTGGATCGCAACGAACGGGAACTGGGCCAGATAGAGGCCCTGGGCCAGGAGTTGGGCCTGGGCGGGGCCCAGCTCCGGCAGATGTTTGAGAAGATGGCCCGGGATAAAAACGTCCGGGCGGCCGGCGAGGACACCATCCTGCAGTTGAACGTCAACAACCCCCTCATGCAGCAACTGCGCGATATGAACCGCAGCGAGACCTTTCTCCTGGCCCTGACCGCCATCTACAACAACGCCTTGATGTTTGCCCACCATTATGTCTCCCCGGAGAACGCCGAGATTATCTTTACCACCAACAACACCGCCATTTCGGCCATGATCGGCAACGCCCGCGCCCTGGCAGAGGCACAGGCCGACGCCGCCCGCATGGAAATCGAGCTGAACGAGTGGAAGGCCAAAGCGCCCCAAGTCCAGCTCAGCGAACACCGGGCCTGCTTTTTTGCCTTTGACTACAACTTCGAGGAGAACTATACCCTGATGAAACAACTCCAGGCCTACTTTGTGCAGCGCGGCCTGGGCATCGAGGTGATTGCGCCGGTCAAGGAGATGCACGACACCAACATTATCAAATCTATGTACGACCAACTGCACAGCGTCTACTTTGGCCTGGCCGAAATCACCGGCAACAACCCCAACGTCTTTTACGAGGCCGGCCTGCTCAAAGGGCTGGGCAAACCGGTCATCCTGCTGAAAAATCAGGAGACCGAGGCCAAAACGCCCTTTGACGTTTTTAGCGATTATCGGATTGACTACAAGCTGGACCGGCGCGGCGGCCTGGTCAAATTTTTCTGGCTGGAAGAGGAACTGGACAAGGCCATGAGAGCCGTGTTCAAGATGCTGCCCGAGCTGGAACGGGCGGCCAAGTGGAGCGGCTAAGTGAGCACGACACGGATTTTGGCACGGATGCACGGAAGGTTATTATCCGTGCCGCGCTTCGCGTCCGTGTGGTACTCTTGTTTTTATCGTTTTTTGAATCACTGAAACACTGAATTTTGATGATTTCACTGAAAAAA
>CAZUNT010000270.1:0-8725 GCA_964622215.1 uncultured Caldilineaceae bacterium | reverse complement strand
TGTGTTTATTACACCAGGCCGGGAGCAAGACGTATGCTTGATCTTAAACAAACCGAACAAATCGTTCATCAATGTCATTAAGTTAAGGAGTCCAGACTTCAGTCTGGCAGGCAGAATAAATTCTGCACTCCGGCTTATCTTAATGACATTGAATCGTTCATCGCAAATTTCCTCTCTCCAAAGACATCGGGGTATCCCTTCGAAATTGATCTCCAAAATATTTACCGGCAATGAGCCGGCGGCCGTTTTTAACGGAACTTTTGTCGCCTTCAGCCCTGGTTGACTCCACGCTGTCGATTGAATCTTCGGGTATCTTTGCCCTGGAGGATTAAGCAAAAACGCGCCGTAATTTACGGCGCGTTCTTGTTTAGCTGGTTTCAGGTTAGAATATGAGTTAAAACAGGTCGAAATCAATAATTTCAGATGAGAATAGTGTAACAGATTCCCTCATTTTTGTCTGTAAAATCAGCGTAAATAATTTCGCCTCAGCTACCGCCGTAGGTCTCTACCGGCACACACACACAGAAGAGATTGCGGTCGCCGTAGACGTTATCAATGCGCGACACTGCCGGCCAGAATTTCGCGGCTTTGACCCAGGGGGTGGGGAAAGCCGCCTGCTCGCGGGAGTAAGGCCGGTCCCACCTGTCTGAGGCGACCACCGCCGCCGTGTGCGGGGCGTGTTTGAGGGGATTGTTCTCCCGGTCGGCCTGGCCGGTTTCGATGGCCCGAATCTCCTCGCGAATGGCGATCATGGCCTCGCAGAAGCGATCCAACTCCTCCAGCGACTCGCTCTCGGTCGGTTCGATCATAAGCGTGCCGGGAACCGGGAAGGACATCGTCGGCGCGTGGAAACCGTAATCCATCAGCCGCTTGGCCACATCTTCCGCCTCGATGCCGGTGGCGGCTTTGAGCGGCCGCAGGTCGATGATACACTCGTGGGCCACCCGTCCTCGCGCGCCCTTGTAGAGCACCGGGTAGGAGGGGTCCAACCGTTGGGCGATGTAGTTGGCGTTGAGAATGGCTACTTTGGTTGCCTGGGTTAGCCCCTCGGCCCCCATCATGGCGATGTAGGCGTAGGAGATGGGCAAAATGTTGGGGCTGCCCCACGGCGCGGCTGAAACTTCACCCAGGGCCTGGTCGCCGCCCACACCGGGTACGACCGGGTGGCTGGGCAAAAACGGAACCATGTGAGCCGCTACGCAAATCGGTCCCATCCCCGGCCCGCCGCCTCCATGCGGGATACTAAAAGTTTTGTGCAGGTTAAGGTGGCACACATCCGCGCCGATATCGCCGGGACGGCAGAGGCCCACCTGGGCATTCAGGTTAGCCCCGTCCATGTAAATCTGCCCGCCATGGTCGTGAATAATCCGGCAGATCTCTTTGATCTCGGCCTCAAAGACCCCGTGGGTCGAGGGGTAGGTTACCATCAGGGCAGCCAGCCGGTCACGGTGCTCCCCGGCCTTCTGGCGCACATCGGCCACGTCAATGTTGCCAAACTCATCACAACGCACCACGACGACTTGCATTCCGGCCATAGCCGCGCTGGCCGGATTGGTGCCGTGAGCCGAACTGGGAATGAGGCACACGGTGCGCTGCGGGTCGCCTTTGGACAGGTGATAGGCGCGGATGGTCAACAGGCCGGTATACTCGCCCTGCGAACCGGCGTTGGGTTGGAGGGAGACGGCGGCAAAGCCGGTAATCTCAGCCAGCCATTCCTCCAGCCGCTTAAACATCAGTTGGTAGCCTTGAGCCTGGTCAACCGGGGCGAAGGGATGCAAACGGCTAAATTCCGGCCAGGTGATCGGCAGCATCTCGGCGGTGGCGTTGAGTTTCATGGTACAGGAACCCAACGAGATCATCGAGTGGGTCAGGGATAGGTCGCGGGCTTGCAGCCGGTGGATGTAGCGGAGCATCTCGGTTTCGGAGTGGTAGCTGTTGAAAACTGGGTGGGTCAGGAAATCGCTGCGGCGTTGGTGCGGGGCCGGGTACTCCAGCCGGAGGTCAGCAGCCAGTTTTTCAGGGTCAAATTGACCGGGTTTGGCCCCAAAAATTTCGAGCAGGCGCTGTAGATCAAAAACGCCGGTTGCTTCGTCCAGGGAGACACCGACCGCCCCATCAGGATAAATTCGCAGATTGACCTGGCGGGCCAGGGCCTCTGTGACCAGTTGGGGTTGGTTTCGAGGGCCGCCGGTTATCTTCAGCGTGTCGAATACGGGGGCATCGCCAAACGTATAACCCAGTTGCCGCAGCGCTTTGGCCAGCACGGCCGTCAGCAGCCGCACCCGTTGGGCGATGCGGGTCAAGCCTGCCGGGCCGTGATAGACGGCGTACATCGAGGCCATTATCGCCAGCAGGACCTGGGCTGTACAAATGTTGCTGGTGGCATGCTCCCGCCGGATGTGCTGCTCCCTGGTTTGCAGGGTTAAACGGTAGGCCGGTTGGCCGGCGGCGTCTTTCGACACGCCGATCAGCCGCCCCGGCATTTGCCGCTTGTAGACATCTCGTGTAGCCATATAGGCCGCATGCGGCCCGCCGTAGCCCAGCGGCACGCCGAAACGTTGGCTGTTACCAATGACCACATCGGCCCCAAATTCGCCGGGAGGGCGTAAGAGGGTCAGGGCTAACAGGTCGGCGGCGACGACGACCAAAGCGCCGGCTTCGTGGGCCTGGCGGCAGAACGACTCGTAATCTAACACTGCTCCAGCGGTGGTTGGATACTGGACCAGCACGCCAAAGGTGGGTTGGCTGAAATCGTACTGCTCGTGATCCCCAACCACCACCTGGAGTCCTAGCGGTTCGGCCCGCGTCTGCACCACCTCGATGGTTTGGGGATGGCAGCGCTCAGACACAAAAAAGATATTGGCTTTGGATTGGCGATCCCCTGCGCGCTTGCACAGCGTCATGGCTTCGGCGGCGGCCGTGGCTTCGTCCAGCAGAGAAGCGTTGGCAATTTCCATGCCGGTCAAGTCGACGATCATTGTCTGGAAATTCAGCAGCGCTTCCAGGCGGCCCTGGGAAATTTCGGCCTGGTAGGGGGTGTACTGGGTGTACCAGCCGGGATTTTCCAGGATATTCCGCTGGATGACCGGCGGGGTGAGGCAATCGTAATAACCCGCGCCGATGAAGGAGCGAAAAATTTTATTTTGGGCGGCCAGGTCGCGTAAATTGGCCAGAACCTCCGACTCGCCGAGGGGTTCGGGTAGTTTAAGCGGCTGGCTCAGGCGGATGGCCGGGGGTACGGTCTGATCGATGAGTTCGTCCAGGGAAGCAACCCCCACGACCTCCACCATACGTTTAATATCAGCCTCTCTGGGGCCGAGATGGCGGTCGACAAAGCTATCTATGGGTTTCAAGAGATCGCCGGGAGACACAGGGGCCGCCTGTGCCTTGTTTTTCTCTTGGGCCCGAACCGGATACCCTGTAGTCATCAGAAGATTCCTTTCTAAATTGGAACTGCCTTATTCGTTATCGGCTATTTTTTCGTAATCCGGAGCAGAAAGGAGGCTGTCCCACTCGGCGGGATTAGTCGGCTTGAATTTGATCATCCAGCCGCCGCCATAGGGATCGGTGTTGACGGTTTCTGGTGTATCCGCCAAGGCGGTGTTAACTTCGACAATTTCGCCACTCATCGGCATATAGAGATCGCTGGCCGCTTTGACCGACTCGACCACACCAAAAACCTCACCCTGTTTCAAGGTGCGCCCTACGGCGGGCAGTTCCACGTAAACCACATCGCTCAGGCTGTCCTGGGCGTGGTCGGTGATGCCGCAGACGATCAAATCCCCCTCCTGGCGCGCCCACTCGTGGCTCTCCTGATATTTGGCTTGTGGATCTAATTTCATTGAAAATTCTCCTTTCATAATAATGTTGGCTAAAAAATTAGTAACCACTCACTTCCGGTAGGCCGGCGTATAAAAAGGCCGCTTGACCACGACAGCCGCTTTGGGCTGGTCGCGGATAATAATTTTCAAAGGAGTACCAACGGCGGCGTATGGCCGGGGCACAAAGGCGTGGCCGCAGTATTTATCAGCGGTAGGAGCGTAGAGACCGGTGACGACGGCGCCGATACGTTCGCCGCTATCGCCGGACATCACCGGATACTCCTGGCGCGGAACGCCTTTTTCGGTCAGTTCGAAGCCGACCAGGATTTTGCTCACCCCGGTTTCTTTCTGTTTGAGCAGGGCCGGCCGGCCGATGAAATCCGAGTCGAATTTGCATGTCCAGCCCAAATTAGCTTCGATGGGGGTGATTTCGGCGCTGATTTCGTGGCCGTAGAGGGGAAAGCCCGGTTCAAAGCGTAAGCTGTCACGGGCAGCCAGGCCAATGGGTTTCACTTCGATGCCTGCGGTTTCGCCGGCGCCGAGAATAGCCTCCCACATGGTGAGGGCGGCTTCGGCGGGGAAGAACAGTTCAACCCCATCTTCGCCGGTGTAGCCCGTCCGCCCGATAAGGGTAGGGACGCCGCTGACTTCGTTTTCGACGGCGTTAAAGCGGGGCATACTTTGCAAATCGGCCGGGGTGAGCTTTTGCAGCAGCTCAATTGCTTTGGGTCCTTGCAAGGCCAGCATATAGGTCTCGGTAGAGACATTGGCGATGGTAACCTCGTAACCGGCCCGGTGGTCCTGCAGCCACCGATAATCTTTATCGAGATTGGAGGCATTGACCACCACAAACCAACGCCCGGCCAGTTTATAGACAAATGCGTCGTCGACAATGCCACCGTAGTCATAACACAGCAGGGTATAATGGGCCTCGTTGGCGGCCATCAAGCGAATATCCCAGGTAACGAGGTGATTGAGATAAGCTTCGGCGTCGGGGCCGGTGACGACGATCTGACCCATGTGGTCAATATCGAACAGCCCGGCCGAACGGCGGGTGATATGGTGTTCTTCAATTGGGCCGGTACGGTACTGGACCGGCATTTCCCAGCCGGCAAAGGGGACCATCCGGCCTCCGTGAGCGACGTGCCACGGATAAAGTTGGGTTCGTTTTAATTCCTCACTCATAGCGCCTCCGTTGAATTTAAATAAAAAACGAGCACTCTAAACGTGTGCCCGTTTTCTCTGTCCTGAACCTGAGAGATTAGCCCCTTCGGTGCGGCCTGGCGCCGACTCTCCAGAGACGCTGTCGGTGTAACGATCCCTTTGCCTGAGAGTTTCGGTCAGGGTTTGGCTTGCTCCTAACTTTGCCCCTTCGGCGACCCAAACTAATTTTGGATTTACGATTTTGGATTTTTTAATCGTAAATCGTAAATCGTAAATCGTTTGGGTTCTCTCCCGTTGCACGTCGTCCAGCCGGTTTTTAATTACTGTCAGTTTAACACATGGAAGAGGGTTTGTAAAGTCCTGGACAATATATTTTGCTTCGAATCGCCGGGTGCGATATCTGTTGATTCTCCCTGGGACACGTGCTATACTAACGCCATTATTGACTCTTCAGCATGAGAGGCAGTGACGATGAAACGTTATATCGTCAACTTTAGTCAGCTTGGCCTTTTGCTGTTTATACTGCTGCTCGGTAGTGGTTGCACCTTGAATGCCATCGAAAGGCCTGATCAGGGGCGGCCGCAAGCCGAAGCCTTACCCAAACCCAGCCCCGAACTTTCACCCGATCAGGTGGTGCGGCTCCAATTGGAGGCGCTTCAGGGCAATAATGAGGCCAATAGGGGCATTGAAATAACCTTTAATTTTGCTTCGCCCGACAACAAGAAATTCACCGGTCCACTGCCTCGTTTTGTCAAGATGCTAAAAAGCCCTCCTTACCGTTCTATGCTCAATCACAAATCGGCCGAATTTGACCCTATCGAAATCTCTGGGGACAGGGCTGTGCAGCGAGTTAAGCTCATTGGGGCCGATGGACAGGCTGTCATCTATATCTTCTCCCTCTCAAAACAGACCGAAGCCCCCTATAAAGATTGCTGGATGACCGACGGAGTAGCGTTTGAGCCGGTTAAAGAGTTGCCTAAGCAGGGAGCTTAAACTAATCCAATTTTCCTATCATCTCCCCTGATGGTAAACTAACTCCGTTTGTCGGCAAGTCTATGGCTTTACCATACAAAGGAGTTATCTATGACCCTGAGAATCGGCTTGCTCGTTGGACGGGAGTGGTCTTTTCCCGCAGCTTTTATTGAAGAAGTCAACCGCCGGAATGAAGACATTGTGGCCGAGTATGTCAATCTGGGCGGCACTCATATGGACGAGCCAAGCCCCTATGCGGTTATCATTGACCGTATTTCGCATGAAGTGCCCTATTATCGCAGCTACCTGAAATATGCCGTGTTACAAGGTACAACTGTTGTCAACAACCCCTTTATGTGGAGCGCCGACGACAAATTTTTTGAGGCTGCCCTGGCGACTAAGCTGGGCGTGACCAGCCCCAAAACGGTCGTCCTGCCAAATAAAGATTATGGCCCCAACATCATTCTCACCGAAAGTCTGCGTAACCTCGTCTATCCGCTCGACTGGCAGGGTCTCCTCAACTATGTCGGGCTGCCTTGTATCTTGAAGGATGTTTACGGAGGGGGGTGGAAGAAGGTCTATGTGTGTCACTCGCTCCAGGACATCCTAAATTATTATGATATCACCGGCCTGGCGACGGTAATCCTCCAAGAATTTATCGAATGGGATCATTACGTCCGCTGTCTTTGCCTGGGCCAGGAGGAAGTGCTGTCGATTAAGTATGACCCGCGCGAGCGCCGCTATTATGTGGATCACGACTATCTCATCTCGGAACAGGGCCGGCGCATTAGCGATGATTCACTCAAACTGGTGCGCGCCCTGGGTTACGATATGAATACGGTCGAGTGGGCTGTCCGCGATGGAATTCCTTATGCTGTTGATTTTATGAACCTGGTCCCAGACCTGGACCTCAACTCGCTGACCCCACCCTACTTCAACTGGGCCGTACAGCACATGGCCGATCTGGCCATCCGCCTGGCCCAAAACCCCCGCCGCCAGGGGCGTGAGTTATGGTGGGATAAACCTTTTGCGGACACCCGTAAAACGATAGAGCTAAACGTGAAACGTGAAGAGGAATGATGCCTATCTACGAATATCGTTGTGAAACCTGTAATGAACGTTTTGAGCGGCTCTTCCTGTCGTTGAAACAAATACCCGCTGAGATTGCCTGCCCAGCCTGTCAGAGTACTCAGGTGCAGCGAGTGATGTCGGCTCCGGCCGTTCATAAAACCGGCGAGGGTGGCAGCGCCGCAGAGGGGGTAGAATCCACGCCAACCAGCCCGCCGGTTTTTGGCCGCAAAGAACTCAACCAGGCGCTGGAGAAGAAAAAGCAGTTACGGGAGAGTGTTCAGGCCGAAAAGGCAAAATAAATAAAAACCCGGCGTCTCTGAGACGCCGGGTTTTTGATTCACGGGTTTTTGTCAAGAAACTCAAATGGGTTCAGTTTCGGGCCGGTGAGGCCGGGTTTCGTCGCCCCGGTAGAGAGTGGGGCTTGGCTCAACCGGAACCGGCGGCTGTACCGCCATCGGGCGGGTTTCGGCTATCACGTGACCGGAAGGAGTATCGTAATGATCCGGAACGGCGGAGGCAGCCGTGACCAATGCCCCGCAGAAGGGGCAAATATTCCAGCGCAGATGCAGCCCTTTGTGGCAACTGGGGCACATCTTTTTCAGGTTCGTATGGCAGTCGGGGCAGACAATCCAGGCTTCATCCACCTGCCGGGAGCAGCCGGGGCAGCGAGGCCGTTCCTCCAAATCTTGCAGCAGCGCCTCTTCCTCCAGCGACCGTTCGTACAGTTCGGCCAGGGTGACGGATGGACGCAGCAAAAAGTAGAGAATCAAGCCCAATGGGCCAAAAATCACCACCATCAAGGTGGCCAACAAAATGGCAAAGATATCACGGGAACGCGAGCGTACATCCCGAAAGGTCCAGATGATCAGGCTAAACCACAAAGCAATAAAAAAGGCGCCTCCAAAAGCCAAAATCACCTGCAAGCCGGTGATAATGAAGGAGGGAATTTGAATTTCAGGCATTAAAATTTACTCCATTTTTGTTAAACGTTGAACGTTGAAACGATTTACGAATTATACCACAATTGGGAATTGAGACAAGCCATAAGGGATGCTTACTTGCCAGTGTTTTGGGTAAGTTGACTTAGGAGTGCTCAGTGCTATACTTGCAAGATGATGGACGCAAATAAACTTAGCAGCATTTCACAAGCGGATTCCGATGAAAAAAGGAAAAGAACATTGATCTATGGCTGAACTCGAGTATAACTTTGCCAATATTCGAGCTTTTAGTAGCGTATACCCCCTCAATTTGACAAAACGGATTAGGTGACAGGTCGAATCACTGAGGTGTTGAGGGGACTGATTTCACTGAAAAGGCAACTTTTTTCAGCGGATTCATCAAAATTCAGTGTTTCAGTGATTCAAAAAACGATAAATCTGCCCTTGGTAAACTGCAGATTGTGTCCAGTCAGGAAGGTATATGCTACTGAAATTCGAGCTTTACTCAAGAAAGGTTTTACCGATCAGGAGTTGCGCGCCCTATGTTTTGACGTGGATTACCTGAGACCTGTGTACGAGAAACTTGCCGCGAATACGGGCAAGGCTGAAATTTTTCGATCTACTCACACTTACGAGATTACTCTCGGTTTGTCCCCCTTCTCTCCAAATGCACCAACAAAATACTAATATCCGCCGGATTGACGCCCGCAATCCGGCTGGCCTGGCCGACGGTGGCCGGGCGGAAGCGGATAAGTTTCT
>CAZUNT010000269.1:0-8825 GCA_964622215.1 uncultured Caldilineaceae bacterium | reverse complement strand
ATTGTGAGGAGTTTGACCCGCAGAGGCACTATCTTTAACTTAACACCTATGGGGTGAACCGCCCCATTCACCCCTCGGTTTTTCTGTTGTGACAGTATTCCCCACAGGCGTGGGGGTGAACCGCTGTCCCTCCACCTCCTGAACACCGGCCCGTAGTATTCCCCACAGGCGTGGGGGTGAACCGGCGGTGTGCGGCGGCGGGTGATACACGACGGGGGTATTCCCCACAGGCGTGGGGGTGAACCGCCTGATTTTCACCGGGCATGGTATTCGAGTGGCGTATTCCCCACAGGCGTGGGGGTGAACCGCCGACCACTAGAGCACCCCCAACCCGGTAGTACGTTTTTCCCACAGGCGGGGGGGTGTAACGCAAGTCGTAGTAGATCGGACGGCGGAGGAGAACGTATTCCCCACAGGCGTGGGGGTGAACCGTGACAACGACGTTGGGGGGGCAGCAGCACAGCGTATTCCCCACAGGCGTGGGGGTGAACCGCTGTTCGGAGGTCTACAACATGCATAAAGGTAGTATTCCCCACAGGCGTGGGGGTGAACCGGCTCAACCGGATCAAGAGCCTGGGCGATGATACTTATTCCCCACAGGCGTGGGGGTGAACCGTGCGGCGGCGGCTTTGCGCTCGATGGCGTCCAGTATTCCCCACAGGCGTGGGGGTGAACCGCCAGGCGGCGATTGAGGAACTGCCATTATTCAGTATTCCCCACAGGCGTGGGGGTGAACCGCATATACCGTTCAAATCACGGAAGGCCCAAACGTATTCCCCACAGGCGTGGGGGTGAACCGGTGTCTATTTTCTTGGCTTTGCCGGCCAGAATGTATTCCCCACAGGCGTGGGGGTGAACCGGTATCGCGGCGGGAAGTGAATTCATCCAGGGTGTATTCCCCACAGGCGTGGGGGTGAACCGTTGTTGAATTTGCTAAAAATCCAGATACGGCCGTATTCCCCACAGGCGTGGGGGTGAACCAGTAATTGGGGCCGTCGTTCCCGCTGGAGCATGGTATTCCCCACAGGCGTGGGGGTGAACCGAGGTAAACCAATAAATCCACTCTGTAACTACTCAGGCTACCCCAAATTGAGTATTCCTGACCGCAGACCGCAGACTGCCGACCGCTATAATTCGTCCTGTAACCCGTCTTTTCGGCGGTCAGCGGTCAACGGTCGGCGGTCAGGGTTATTGAGACATAGGGTCGGCTGAGTAGTTACTCCACTCTTAATGTTCTGTATTCCCCACCTGAGATTTCGCGTTTTTCGCGCTGTTTCGAGGTTTTCGTGGTCCAAAGTTCTATTTCACCTCAAACGTATGTAAAAACAATGAGCAGCGCCGGGCGCTGCTCAAATTGGTTGTGGGGCGATAAAAGGTGGAGATGGCGGGAGTCGAACCCGCGTCCACAGAAGCTAGCTACAAACGTCTACGAGCATAGGTGGACTTCAGAGTGTCGTTTGGGTGTCGTTAGCCACCAAAGTCTTCCCAAACCAGCCGTTGCTCTTAGCCGGGGCTTAACGGCGTCACCCCGGAGCACCCCAATTTATCTGACACCCGGCCCCACCTCTTGGGGTAAGGCGGAGCGCGAGCGTGGCCTTACTTAGAAGGCCAAGGGTGTTGTCCTATCAATTAAGCCGCGAGGGGCAGAGCTTGATAGGAGCGGCCACCGAAAGCAGGTACTTTCTCGGCACTTGTGTGTTTTGCCCAGTTTAACGAGTTGGAACAGCTCGGCTCGCAGTCTATAACCTCCCACTTCCCTGTCGAAACCGTTTCATCCCCAAATATAATGCTATTATAGCATCAATATTGTTAGAAAGCCAATAGAATTTTTGGCTTTTATTTCGTGTAAACCTTGACATCCCCTCTAAAAAGCGGTAAAATTATGTAAATCGCTCATTTGTGCGGTCGGTAGTTGTTGGGAGGTAAAATTATGGCAGAAAATCAAATGCCCCTTTTTCCGCAGCGCGGCGCTAAAGGTCAATATGGCCCCCCTGTCGCTCAAGTCAAAGACATCAACGCCAATTCATCGTTAGTGATAGCTGCCGGCGCCTATCACGACCACATGCTCAGGCAAGGTTTTTCAGATCATACCATCAAAGCCTTTACCGGAGACTTACGTTTGCTGCAAAAATATTTTGGCGGCAACGTAGTTATCAGCAAACTGGGAACCAAAGAACTCAACGATTTTTTAACCTGGCTGCTTTTTTATCGGGGCGTCCCATGCAGCCCCAAATCGTACGCCCGCCGGGTCACCACCCTAAAAAGCTTTTTTGGTTGGTTGGCCGGCACCAAAATTTTGTCCGGTGACCCTGCCGCGCCTATTATTCACGCCAGGGCCAAAGCCCCTCTGCCTCTTTATTTAACAGATGAGCAAGTTGAGAAATTTCTTAATGCAGCCGAAGCCAAACTCAAGGGCGATAAGCCTGATCCACGCCCCTACTTGTTGGCTCACCTGGTGTTACAAACAGGGATCAAAAAGGCGGAGTGTGTCGGCCTGGCGATACGCGATATCGATCGTTCCGACAAAGAGCCGTCAATTATTATTCGCTATACGAATCCCCGCATGCAGCATAAGGAACGTAAACTGGCCTTTGCCAAAGAACTGCTGCCGGTACTTGACCTGTATCTGGAAAAGTACAAACCCAAGGAGTATCTCTTTGAGTGTACGCCACGCAATTTGGAGTATGTTTTGGCTGACGTTTCCGAATTGGCCGGTTTCCCTGATCAGGTTTCCTTTGAGATGCTTCGCTGGACCTCGGCTCTGCGCGACTATCGTGACGGGATGGATCATGAGCATTTACGCAAGAAATTGGGCTTATCCAAAATCACCTGGCGGGAGACCTCTGAAAAGTTGTCTAAAATTGCCGAGCCGGGCCTATAAGCAGATAAAATAAAATCCCCATGACTGCGATTATGCTAATTTTTGTCACTGCCTTGTTTTTTGGCAGTGTCGGTACGCCTCTGGTCAGGAAGTTAGCCTTCAAATTGGACTTTATCGCCGTTCCCAAAGCTGATCGAGCCCATACCGAACCAACGGCGCTGATGGGGGGGCTGGCCATGTATGTCGCCGCTATCAGCGCCCTGTTATTGGTCACAATTTTGGCCATGTTACTGGACGGCCATCGATTCGGCCTAAGCGAATTTGTGGCTATCCTCACCGGGGCCTCTTTTATGGCAGCCGTCGGCTTGTGGGATGACCGGCACGCCTTACCACCCCGCATGAAGCTGGCAGCTCAGATAGCCCCCGTTATCCTGGTATTTTTTATGGGCACGCGAGTCAGCCTGCCCTTATTCAATATCGGCACATGGAACGAGGTTATGAATTTTCTCATTACCGCTGTCTGGATCTTATACATCACCAACGCGGTTAATTTTTTGGACAATGCCGACGGTATTGCCGTGATGACCAGCGCTACAACCAGCGCTATTTTCCTGCTGATTGCCGTTTTCAACAACCAATACCTTGTCTCTACCCTGGCGGCGGCAGTGCTGGGCGCCAGCCTGGGCTTTGCCCGCTACAATCTACCCCTGCCCAAGAGCACCATTTTTATGGGCGACTCGGGTTCTTTATTTCTGGGTTTTTTGTTAGCTATTTTGGGGATCAAAATTCGGATTCCAACCAACGATATCCAGATTACCTGGATGACGCCCATTATTGTCCTGGGGCTGCCCATTTTCGACACAGCTATGGTGTTTATCTCGCGGACACGACGGGGGACCTCATTTTTCCAGGGGGGGATTGACCATACGACCCACCGGTTGAGCCGGTTAGGTCTGGATAAACTGTCGGTAGCCCTGGCCGTTACAGTGATTAACGGCGCCCTGGGGCTGGTGGCTATTTTTATCACCCGGGCTACGGTTAGCGAGGCCTATACGGTAGCGGCTGCGCTCCTGGCGCTGGTGTTATACGCCTTGTGGCGGCTTGAATTTAGCGCCTCATACAACTTCAGAACCGGTCGAACCCCGGTTAAGGTTGAAGTGGAGCCGGCAGATAGCCAAAGTTAAGATTTTCCCCCATTTTTAAGCAAAGGCAGGGCCATGGTAAAAGTGCTGCCCACATCAAGCTGGCTTTCCACCCACACCTGGCCGCCATGCTGCTCGACAATTGTTTTGACAATGGCCAGCCCCAACCCAGTTCCCGGTATATCATCCAACTCAGGGCGAGCGCGATAGAATTTTTCAAAAACTCGCGGTAAATCCCTGGCATGGATACCCGGTCCATTATCGATAACGGCGATCAAAGCTTGGCCGTTGTTCCGGCTTAATTTGATGTAAACTCGGCCCCCTTTGGGAGTATACTTGATGGCATTGTCTAATAAGTTACCCACCGCCCGGGAGAGTAACACGGAGCTACCTTCAACCATCATCTTCTTGGCGGGGTGATCCTCCCAGATAAAATCGATTTCTTTAGTTCGGGCCAGCGGTTTCATTAAATTCATAGTAGTCCGGATCGTTTCTTCCAACGAAACTTTCTCGCGGGTTAACTCTTCTAATCGCTCCAGGCGGCTTAACTCCAGCAAGTCCTCAATCAAGGATTTCATTAAGTTGGCAGCCCGGGTAACTCCGGCCAAATCTTCTTCCTGGCGGACGGTAACGGGGCCGTCCATCCGGACCAGTTCGACGTAGCCTTTAACCGTAGCCAGGGGGGTGCGCAGGTCGTGGGTAAAGGCAGTCACAAAGTCTCGCTTCAGCTTATCGAGCACCTTAAAAGCGCTAATATCACGCAGGACAGTGACCCGGCCTAAATCGGGGATTTTGGTGACACTGGCCCACATCACCCGGCCATCCGGCAAAGGCACTTCTCCCATACTGGGAGCGCCCGGGGCAAAGAGCTTGATCAGTTCGGCGTTGGTGGTTAACTCGGCCAGAGATTTATTTTCCCACGAATGGCCGTCTAACCCCAACATTTCCTGGGCGGCCGGGTTTAGCAGCAGGGTTCTATTCTCCGGCGTGGTGACTAAAACCGCATCCTGGGTACTGTTAATAATCGCCGAAAGCTTGCGCCGTTCTTGCTCCGTTTCCTTAAACAGGCGGGCATTTTCCAGGGCAATGGCCGCTTGACCCGCGATGGCGTTGAGTAACGGCAATTCATTAGCGCTGAATTGGTGGGGTTCATCATGGACCAGGGTCAGCACCCCAATGACTCGTTGCCGCCGCCGCAGGGGTATCCCAATAACCGAGCGCACATCATAAGGCTGGTCATCATAAACAACCCAGCGGCTATCCTCGTGAGTGTCGGCAATAATATCACCCTCGCCATGTTTGAGCATCCAGCCGGCAAAACCTTCGGTCAACACCTTACCCACAATCCGATTGGCCCGGTCGTCGCTCACTTCCTGCTGCAAAATAAAAGCCGCGACGCGATTTTGGGCATCAAAAAGCATCACACTCCCGGTGGTGGCCTTCAAGTGCGAAACGGTCAGGTCAAGCACACGGCGCAGCATTTTGTCGGGATCGAGGTCTTTGTTCAGTTCATCACTGATAAGGTTCAGTAAATTTAATCGTTCCATAATTGTCGGATCTCTGTAGGACAATCTTCCTATCTTTCCATAATTATAGCACAATTGTTATAGGACTCAACGTTAGAATGTTGATATGTTGATTTGTCTTTATATTTGAGGTAGGGTTGACTTTAGAGGAGAATCCCACTACACTTGAATTCAGAATGAGACCGCTGAAGCAGTGGGGAGGTAATGAGCAATGGACAATATGCTAACTTATTTGGAAAAGCTGACGCGTGAAACGGAGAAGCCGGAAGCTGAAGTCATGACTCTGGCTATTCAATCCGGGTTGCGGCAACTATGGCGCGAACATATTCTCGGCCAGTTCTTACGCGGCAAAATGGGTCGCGCTGAGGCTATCGAGGCGGTGGGTATTGATTGGGTCGAGTTGGCGGAACGTCAACATACCGCAATGCTGGAAGACCTGACATGGGCGCTGGCAGAATAATCGAAGCTGTGGCCGACTCCGGTCCACTACCAAGCGCCCTGCTGCCGGATGAGGAATAACATAACGGGAACAGGCACTTGAAGAACACAGAAACTCATTCATCTAATCTCACCCCAAACGACCGGACTAACATTTGGACTTTTTGCCACTCTTCCGGGGTGTTCATGTTGATGAAAGAAAAAAAGTTGGGGTCGAACCGGGCTATTTCTTCCCGCTGAACATAACGTACCAAAACTTCTTCAAAAAAACCAATCACCCGCAATTGATTAGCCAGCAACCGGCTCTCGATAGCCGGTAAACAGCTTTTACTATAAATCGCATGGAGCGTTTCAGGTTGAGGGGGAGTAACCAGGGGCACAACCACGTCGGCGGTCGAGGCCAAGTCCATTAGATATTGCAGCAGCCCGGGATTCAAAAAAGGCATATCACAGGCCACGACCAGGACATGGTCATGGCTGGCGGCATGAATCGCGCTGTAGATGCCGCCCAGCGCTGCTTTATCAGGATAGATGTCGGGCACGATCCGCCGGCCAAATTGCTCATAGCGGTCCGACGCGTTGGCGCTAATAAAAAGGTCATCGGTCAGCGGCGCAACGGCAGCCAGGACTCGCTCGATGACCGGCCGCCCCCCCACGTCCAGAAAAGCTTTATCCTGTCCCATGCGGCGACTCTGCCCCCCTGCCAGCACCGCAATGCTTATCACGTTTGTCCTCGCTATCTACCGGTACAGTAAATAAGGACCAAAAACCCATACCGTTGTGGTATGGGCTTTTGGATACGACTCGGACAACTCAGCCAAAAATTAGCTGTGCGAATAGAGATAATTGACCGCTTCGCCAACGGTGGTGATCTTCTGGGCTTCCTCGTCGGAAATTTCGCCTCCAAATTCCTCCTCAAAAGCCATGATGAGTTCAACCAAGTCCAGGGAGTCGGCTTCCAGATCATCACGAAAACTGGCTTCCATATTGATTTGGCTTTCATCCGCGCCAAGTTGTTCGATGATGATGTCCTTTACCTTACCGAACACTTCGTCTTTGGTCATTAGAGATGTCTCCTTTAATAAAAATTTTTTTGGCTGATTTATTTGCGGCAAATTGATGCCGCATTGTACCAACGCCTGTAAAAAGTGTCAATCGGCATAACTGCCAATAGTTTGACATAGGGTGATGTCACTGGTAAACTGCCCACGATTTGGGTTACACTTAATTTATTAACACTAACTCCCCCCAAAAGTTACACTATGCTTGAACAAAGAAAATCAGACCACATTCGGATTAACCTGGAAGAAGATGTAAATTTCCGGCAGCTTACCACCGGCCTGGAGAAATATCATTTTCTGCACCAAATGCTGCCGGAGATAAACCTGGCCAGCGTTAACTCTTCGGTTTCTCTGTTTGGCAAAAAGCTCAAAGCGCCTTTGCTAATCTCGTCGATGACCGGGGGCACGGAGCAGGCGCAACTCATCAACCGAACCCTGGCCGAGGCCGCCGAGATCAGCGGCATTGCCATAGGCTTAGGCTCGCAACGGGCGGCCATTGAAGACCCTGATCTGGCGATTACGTTTCAAGTGCGCCCAATTGCGCCCACTACGGTCTTGCTGGCGAATTTGGGGGCGGTGCAACTCAACTACGGCTACACCGTCGAACACTGCCGGCGAGCGGTGGATATGATTGGAGCCGACGCGCTCATTCTGCATTTTAACGCCCTGCAAGAAGCGGTCCAGCCGGAGGGCGATACAAATTTTAGCGGCTTGCTGGCCAAAGTAGAGCAGGTCTGCCGCACCCTGCCGGTGCCGGTGATTGCCAAGGAGGTCGGCTGGGGATTTTCCGAGGACAGCGTACGCCGGCTGGTTGAGGCCGGGGTGGCGGCGATAGACGTGGCCGGCTCCGGCGGCACCAGTTGGAGCCAGGTGGAAATGTACCGGGCCGAGTCGGAAATCCGGCGGCGGGTGGCGGCGACCTTTGTCGATTGGGGCATTCCTACGGCTGAGGCTATTTTGGCTGCTCGCCGCGCCAGCGCCGATATCCCCATTATTGCCAGCGGCGGGCTGCGCAACGGTTTGGACATCGCCAAGTGTATTGCCCTGGGCGCCACCCTGGGCGGGATGGCCGGGCCGTTTTTAAAGGCGGCGGTTAAATCGGTGCAAGCAGTTTTGGACGAAATTGAGATTGCGGCGACCGAGTTGCGTATTGCTATGTTCGCCATCGGCGTTGACTCAATGGCCGGCTTACAGCAGACGGACCGGCTGATCAAACGAGGCTAAAGTCTCTAAATCTCCCGGCACATCCAAATCCAGCGCTACCGCCGGCGAGTGGTAGATGACAGGTTCGACCCCTACTCCTCGCGCCGCTTGTTGATGGCGGGCAAAACTCCCCGGCCCAAAGGCAAACTCGATCAGGCCAGGAGGACGCAGCAGCAGAGCGTTGGTGCCATCCTGGCGATGACACGGGGCGATGACAACACTTGGCGATGACTGTCCCAGCCTGATGATTTCCTGCAAATCTGACAATTCTAAGCGGGGCAAATCCCCGGGCACAACCAGGATAGCCTTTCCTCCCTGGGCTATAACCCAGGCTGAGGCTTGCCGCAAAGCCACATTCAACTCGGAGCCGGCCTCGACCAATGCCCAGGCCCCGGACTGCTTGGCTAAGCGCCGCACGGCAGCATCACGCGACACCACAACCACTTCTCCTATCTGGCGAGCCAGGTGCAGAGTCCGCAATAATAAGCGGCGGGTCAAATTGATCCGCTCCTTCAAAGTGAGTACCCCGGCCAGCCGCGTTTTTGATTGATCCAGCGGCTTCGCCGGAATAATAATGAAGATAGCGCTTCGCATCCCGTCGGGGATAGCGCTTCGCATCCCGTCGGGGATAGCG
>CAZUNT010000268.1:0-8866 GCA_964622215.1 uncultured Caldilineaceae bacterium | reverse complement strand
GGGGAAGAGGTTAACCTGGAAGATCCGGGCGAATATTTCTCCTGGCGCGACATCAAACACGCCGATATTGCCGAGGTAAAAGACATGGCTCGCTTCGGCACGCGGGCTATCATCAAAGCCCTCCAAAAGGTGGAAAACGCCGACGAGGCTGAAATCATGATGATGCAGCATGAAGAAATCATAGCGCAGACCGGCGGGGGTGAGACTACGCTGATAAGCATGATTGAAGACCTGGTGACCATGGCCGATTCCGGCGCAGCCGACATGCTGCTGGCTATTTCGGCCACCACATCCCACCCGAAAGCCAGGGAGGCGGCGCGCAAAGGGTTGTTAAAACTGGCCGGTCAAAAAGTTTTTCCTCAATCCGAGATCATCAAATCGCTGACCACCGAACGTTTTTACGCCGCCTACTCTACCGATCCAGCCCATCCCTGGCAGCAGGGAGTGGCCATTGCTTTTGAACGGTCAAAGAATATGATCCAGGCCCTGGTCTTTTTGTTAGACTTTGGTTCCCCGTGGAAAGGGGCGATCAAGGATTTCTTCCCAACCCAAATCATGACCCCTCAACAGTTTCAACGGGACTTCATAAAAAAGTCGGGTAGATACTCTGAGGTCCAGTACCTTCAAACCACCTATGCCCGCGCCCGCCAGTTTATCCTGAATGCGGTGGAGGCCAACCAGCGCCAGCGGGTTAAATTGCCGCCCGAATACCACAAGTTCCACCATTGGGTCGAGCGCCGCATCGTCGATCCTTCGCCCGAAGTGCTGGCTTATGCCGCTCAGGTTGACGCCAGGACGGTGGACGAATGGCCGGCCCTGGCCGGTGAGCCGGTGCGGGGGATGGAAATCATCGGCCCGCATGGAGAACCAACCCCGGTCATGACTACCGATGATCTACCTGATGAGGAGTGGGATGAACTTGACGAGCTGCTCTCCGAGGTGGATGAGTATTACTACGGAGAAGAGGGCGAAGAGCTTGAAGAGGGTGAAGAGGGTGAAGAGGATGAAGAGGCATTTATCCTACCTTACGACTGGACTATTGATTATCTGACCGCCCGGTATGACGAAGGCGTTGACATAGAGGAATTGGATGAACGCTGGCTGGATTTAGCCGACTTCATGTATTACGCCGACGCAGACGAGGATACCCCACCCACCCTGGCCGATATTCAGGGCTATCACTTGAGCCGCTTCGTCATCGACTTTTGGGATGAAGAACTTGATACGGAAAGTCCCCTTGAAGAAAAACAACACGCCGTCGAAACGATCCGGGATTTGTATACCTACCTGGCCGACCAAGAGTACATCCCGGCTGAGGTGGCTGCTCGCGTCGCTCAAGCGGCCAAAACCCTTTTGAGTCAGCCCGAAACGTTGACCCCCATCGCCAAATAATCCAGGAGTTATCGATGTCTTTATCCTTTGACCAAAAACTACAAAACTACGCCGAATTAGCGGTAAAAATTGGTGTCGGCTTGCGGGCGGGGCAGCGTTTGCTGGTGCGCGCGCCGGTGGAGAGCGCACCGCTGATTCGGCTGATTGTCGAAAGCGCCTACAAGGCCGGGGCCAGGCTGGTTGATGTGATCTGGAACGACGACGCCATCACCCTGGCTCGCTTTAAATATGCTCCCCGCGACTCTTTTGAGGAGTTTCCCACCTGGCAGGCCGAGGCCATGACCCAGATTGCTACTCATGGCGATGCCGTACTCTCTATTCACGCCAGCGACCCCGACCTGCTCAAAGATCAGGATCCCAATTTGGTGGCGCTGGCACAGCAAGTAGGGCAGACTCACTTGATCCCATTTCGCCGCAAGGTTATGTCCAATGAATTGAACTGGTCCGTCATCTCTCTGCCAATTGCCGGTTGGGCAGCCAAGGTTTTCCCCGACAGCCCGCCACAGGAGCAGATAGCCAAACTGTGGGAAACCATTTTTAAG
The DNA here is from genome assembly GCA_964622215.1 of uncultured Caldilineaceae bacterium. Classification (GTDB taxonomy): domain Bacteria; phylum Chloroflexota; class Anaerolineae; order 4572-78; family J111; genus DSQQ01. The sequence continues at coordinate 6,932 of CAZUNT010000268.1, read as the reverse complement.
GTCTGTCGGATCGACCAACCTGACCCCATTGCGGCCTGGCAGCGACATGTTCAGGAGTTAGCCGCCCGGTGCGATTACCTCAACGCCAGGCGTTACACCGCCTTAAAATATACCGCTCCCGGCACGGAATTCACCCTGGGCCTGCCCGACCACCACCTCTGGCAAGGGGTAGACAGCCAGACGCCGGCCGGCATCTCCTTTATCGCCAACATTCCCACCGAAGAGATCTTTACCCTGCCCCACCGGGAGCGGGCTGAGGGTGTGGTCAGCAGCACCAAACCTTTGAGCTACGGCGGCATACTGATCAAAGATTTTAGCCTGACCTTTGCCGGGGGACGGATCGTCAAGGTAACGGCTAAAACAGGCGAGGCTATCCTCCAAAAATTGATCGGGACAGATGAGGGTTCGGCCCGGCTGGGTGAGGTGGCCCTGGTGCCTCACAGTTCGCCGATTTCTCAAGCAGGTTTGCTGTTCTACAACACCTTGTTTGATGAGAACGCCTCAAACCACCTGGCTATTGGCCGGGCTTATCGCTTTTGTGTGAAGGGCGGCCCGCAGATGACAGACCAGGAGTTTGCTGCCGCCGGGGGCAACGACAGCCTGGCCCACGTGGATTTTATGATCGGCAGCGCCGAAATGGATGTGGATGGTGTTAATACCAATGGATTGACCGAACCAGTTATGCGGGCAGGAGAGTGGGCGTTTTAGAGCCTATCCGAAAACCTGTCAGGTCTGCGAGACCTGACAGGTTTGAAGCGGGGTTTTTGGATAGGTTCTTCTTAATGGACTTCACTAACGCAAATTGCGCAATTGCTCCTCGGCTTGCTCGCGTAGAGAGGGATCACTTGTTAGTGACAAAACACGTTCAAAATCGGCCATGGCTAAGGCCTTACTTCCCTCGAAATAATAAGCCCGTCCACGCCGAAAGTAGGCTAAAGCGAAATTGGGGTTGAGTTCAATGACCCGGCTATAGTCGTTGATCGCGCCGCCATATTCATCAAGTTCTATAGCCATGATATAGTCATTGAGAGCCTCATCAACCCTGTCCTGCCCTTCATACAGATGCGCCCGCTCGTAATATAAACTGGGCCAGGCAGGGTTAGACTCAATCACTTTGCTCAAATCAGCAATAGCTTCCTCATCCCTGCCCTGGGCTTTGTAGAGCTCGGCTCGCGCCTGGTAAGCTGCTGAATCGGTTGGGTCATGGCGGATGATTTCACTATAATCGGCAATGGCCAGATCGTATTGCCCCTGCTGCTGATACAACCTGGCTCGCCTAAAGTAAGGCAATGAGGTGTAAGAATCAGGGTTCCTCAGCGTGATAAGGGTTGTGTAATCAGCAAGGGCCTCAGGATACCTGTTTAGGGCTTCATAAACCGCTGCTCGGGCTTCGTAAGCAGGCAGATAAGCCGGGTCGAGGGTAATAACCGTGTCGAAGTCGGCCAGAGCCGGATTATAGTTCGCCTGGGAGCTAGATAATACAACACCTCGCCGGTAATAAGCCAACGCCGCTTTGGGATTCAGTTTAACAGCTTGATCATAGTCCTCCGGGGCGCCATATTTCCCTCCGAAAGCAACCTCAAGCTCAACGGCTTTGATCAAATCGGCCCCGGCCAGATCAGTATAGTCATAGCGGTTATATAAGTGGGCGCGCGCGTAATAAGGCAAAGGTGAACCATCCGGGTCACGCCTGATAAGAGAGGTATAATCAATCGCCGCCTGATTGGCATTGCCAAGCTGCTCAAATACACGACCTCTGTGGTAATAGGCGGGTAAGTAACGGGGAAAACGCTCAACTAGATGGCTGTAACCGGCAATGACGGCGTTATCGTCTCCCAGGTTTTTATACAACTCTACCCGCCTCAAGTGAGCCAAAATGTTGTCAGGCTCGAGTTCAATTAATTGGGTGTAATCGCTTATCGCCGCGACGTAGTTATTTTGTTCTTCATAGAACCTCGCTCGCGCTGCGTAAAAACGGGGCAGGTAACCAGGGTCAAGTTCAGCCGCCCGGTAGTAGTCATTTAGTGCCTGCTGGCCGGAGCCGGCCTCGGCTCGCCGCAAATAGGCCAGGGTCAGAGTGGGGTCGAGGGCCAGGGCTTGAGTGTAGCTGTCAATCTGGTAGGATTTGCCCCTGCCTTCAAGTTCCATCCCTTTGATAAAATCTGCCAGGGCTTGGTCGGCGTTACCTGTGGCGATGTATAAACGCGCCCGGTTGAAGTAGATCATTGGATCCAAGTTCGGATCTGAGGCCCGGCTGTCGATGATTTTGCTGTAATCGGCAATGGCTGCATTGTAGTTGTTTTGCTGGGTGTAAATCAGCGCTCGCGTCTCATAAGCGGATAGGAGGAATGGGTTTAACTCAAGCGCCCGGTTAAGATCGGCCAGCGCTTGATTGAATTGACCTTGTCCACGGTAAACCTCCCCCCGCCCGGTATACGCGGCGGCCAAGTTGGGGTCAAGTTTAATCGCGGTGTTGAAGTCGGGAATTTGATCCTGACCAGATGGATGGTGCAAGCCTTGTTGGTAATAGACATTGGCATTGGCAGGGTAGAGAGCCGTCAAGTTGGTGTAGTTAAAAATTTGCACATCCTCTTGTGGCTTATTTGTTACCATTGCAAAATTCTGACGTAGTACGTACACGGCCAACTCTGGGTCAGGGTCGGTTAAAACAGCCACGCCAACGTTGTCCAGTTTAAGCGTAGTCTGACCCAGAAATATCTCTTTTTGATAGACAAGAACTTGAACTTCCTCGGCAGGTTTGAACCCGGCCAGGACATAGCTCTGCGCCCAATCAACGTAGTAGACTACCGGCCCGGTTAGGGGCCGCAAATCAAAGGTGTGTAACAGCGTCGTCCTCGAACCGGCAAGCTGAACCGTATACGTCCCCAATGTGGCGTCGGGCATAAAAGCAAATTTGGCAACTTGATCAATCTGGGCGCAGTAATCAAAGGTAATACCGGTTTCTGTATCGGGGACTGGGGTAACTTTGACTTCTTCCTCCAGGATGGGCTGACCAACCGGGTTGAACAGCGAAACCGTAAGGGTCTCACCCTTATCATAACCACAAGTGCGAATGGTTCTTCCATAGCCTGGCAGGGTTACTACCTTAAGTAAGGCGGTTTCTGCCACAATCGTTGGTTCTGAATAGTAAGAAGTGGGGCTGCTTAAGGAATTAGCAGAAGGAAGAAGGAGGAGGAACATCGCAGTACCTCCACTCTTCGCGTGAGGCTCAACATAGCCCGGTCTGACATTATCAAGATTAATGCTCAAAGATCTGGTGGGAACAAGGCTATTTTCAGTGACGGTGACCAGCTTTGAAACGATGTCAGCTTCCGGCAGTCCGGTCTGGATAGAGTGGGGTGAAAGCAAAGAGGGCCGGGCATACACGGCGGCAGGGCAAGCGAACACGAAGGCGGTTACCCCAAACAGAATTAAGCTAAAACCGGCCATAACGGCAGTGGATTTTAAAATCTTTATCAACATGGCGATTTCCCTCCTGGAGTAGACATAGTGGATATGGTTGAGAAAATTAGCCGGATCGCAAGCGAATCTCTACTGTTTCACTCTGCCTCAGGGGCGGTATCCTGCTCTAAATTCAGGCAGATATCTCTGCTCTCGTTCGATAAATTAGCTGATGACTCCAACTGGCTACAACTATCCTCAAGCCGAGTCAGATATAGAGATTTTTCATCCCCGGCTCGTTTTAAGTCGCCGGGTAGGAGCAGAAGCCCCAGATGATACTCAGAAACAGCTTGCTCATAATCACCGACGAGTTGGTTGAGATACCCCAAATTACCGTGGGCGTAGGCGGCAATTTCTTTAAGACGCGGATTAGGCTCATTGGCATAAGCCTGGACAACTAAATCGAACTTTTCAAAAGCCTGACCGGCAGCCCATTCACTAACCTCTTCCTTTTCTCTCACCAACTCAGACTCGGCTTTGAGCAGATAGGCCCGGCCCAGGCCGTAGTTAGCCCTGGCGCTGACATCGGCCAAGGGGGGCTGCTCCATACCGGGGGCAAGAGCCTGCCGGTAAGCGGTGATAGAGTTATCTAACAAATCAAGATCTACTTGCTTGAGAAACTCTATATCCTGCGCCCGGAGGGCTTCGATATCTAGCTGCTCTTGAGAAACGAGATCAGCCGGATGGCCGGCCGCAGCGGCTATGGCCTGGTCGTAATAAACAGCCCCCAGACCCGCTTGAGCGCGAGCGTAAGCCGGATTGGCCTCTAAGGCTTTTTCATAATTGTCTTTGGCCTTTTCCAGATCGGACTGCATCAGGGCGATATTCCCCAGCATTTGATAGATAACATCCGGTTCTTCCCAGGCGGAAGTCTTGACCTCTTCATCCGTTTGGAGCGCCTTAGTTAAGGCTTTAGTTAAATATTTTTCAGCCAGCGGATAATCTTCAACGGCAAAATAATTTAAGGCGTAGGCGATGAAGACCAAAACCTGAAAGCGCCTTGTTAATTGTCGGCTGGCCTTTTGTTTTTCCGTGTCAAGATCAATGCGCGAGATTTCTATGGGTAATCCCATCCGATATTCGCCTTGAGGGTTGATAGTTTCGCTGGCCAGGGTTAAATCATACCCTTCGGCCACGATAAACTTAGGCTTAATAGTCGCTCGCCGGCCAGAAACCTCCACCACGCCATAAATAACCACATTGGCATTGATGTCATTAGCCAAAATGTTAGCGCTTTCGGCCTGCTTTGTGGGAGTTTCACCCACAATTGCTTTAATATGAGACGGGCAGTTTTGAAGCTGGCCGCTGGGAGGCGGGCAAATAGCTAGCGTCGTCCCGGTACTCTCATCCAATTCGGCAGCGACCTTACCAATGGAATTGGCTAAACTCTGAGGCAATTCTTTTAGTTCTTCGGCGGCCTGACCCAGCGGGTCGCTCTGAAATTCAGCTATGGCAACATTAAGGTTTCCGAGCATTTTTACCGGGGTAGGTGTAGGCGTTGAAGTGGAAGTGGGAGCAGGCGTGGGGGTAGAAGTTGGTAAAGATTTGCGATAAAGGTCAGAACCTAACGTGACAACCAAAAAAAACACCCCTATCGCAGTACCGACAACGGTTATCTGTAAAAAGAGAGGAAGGGTGATATTCGTGCTCCCCATCGAAATAACTAAATTGCCTCCCACCCTGCCGATGGCAAGTCCACCCTTGCCGGCAGCAACACTGCCTTCACCCACAGCCATGACACTATCGGCTACATTGCCGACCGTAATCTTGTCACCGTAGACAATTTCATCACCCTGAAAAGTGATCGTTGTCCCACCCCCTTCTATATCGAGGGTCAAAGGTTTCAATTCCGCAATTAAGTCTTCAAAGGAAAGTTTACCCTCAACCGCAAGTTTGGTCAGGGCAATCGCCTTTTCGTAATCATCAATTTGATTAAGCAGGGAAATAGGAGCGTGATCAGCCTGTTTGGCCTTACGCTCTTCCAGGATTTGTAGATTTTGGTGGAGGGTTAAAAGAAGTTTCTTTGGATCGTCGGCTTTCAAACGGCCCTCCGACTTCAGCAATACGGTAAGATGAGTTTGAGGAGACTTCAGAGATGGCGAGATTCAATCTGCTGATATTCAGATCAGTTCAGGTCAATTATATAACAAATTTAAAGTTTCTGGAAGAGGTTAGCTATCATTTACTGAAGCGAAATAATGAAGGCATCATCGGCCAGTCGCCGGCCATCGGGGTCAAAGGCAGGCAGGCGCTCGCCGGTGGTAGAATTGTAGAAGCCAATGGCTAGATGATCTACCTGACTCACCTCAACATCCGGCCAGGGATGAACATCCTGGATAACCTCACCCGGCTGCCAGGCTGAAGTGGGGTAATGCCCGCTCACCGGCGGTCCATCGGCCTGGCTGCGGACAAAACCATCGGGGGCGCGGAGGTGAATGAACACAGTGTAGCCGGTGGGGAGAGGGGCGGTGGAACGCCAGTAGAGAAGGATGAAAATAGGGGGTTGGAGGTTGGAGGATGAAGGTTGGAGGTTGAAGGTTGAAGGTTGGAGGTTGGAGGATGATAAATCATAGGCCAGGAGTTGAATGGTTTGATCCTGGCCGAAGGTGGCGAGGGGGGGAACGGTAAAGCGGGCCGGATTAGGGGGCAGGACCTGGTAGAGATAATCGCCCTCGAATTGACCGAGAGGATGAAGGGCCGGGTTGCGTTCGGCTTGCCAGCGGAGAGTAGTTTCCCACCGGCTGCGGTCGAAGGGGGCTTGGCCGGGGTGGACGAGAAGGAAGAGGGGAGGGTGGAGGGTTGGAAGGTTGGAAGGTTGGAAGGTTGGAAAAGGGAGTTGGGAGGTAGTAGGGTGGGTGGACGAAGTGGCGGTGAAGGAAGCCAAATTTTGCAAAGCGGTGATAGATTTTGGGCCGGGGAAGTCGGTTAGGGCCTGGGCTAATTCGGGCTGGCGGGGTGGAGTGTAGCCGGAGTAGCCGTTGACCAGTTTCCACCAACCGAGGGTGCTGGCATAGAGGCGTTTGACCTCTGGATATTCCGGAGCCGGGGCGCTATGCAGCGGCAGCTCGATCAGGGCCATGTTGTCAGGTTGAGCCGCCAGCCAGCGATAGGCCGGGTTCAAGGTGGTGCGATGCTCGACCGGGGCGAGGGGGATGGGGGCAGAGAAGGTTTCGAGGAGGAAAAAGAAGGTGGTGAACACCAAGAACATAGGCTTCATAAAGTTGACACGCGACACGTAACACGTGATACGGGCAAAGCCAAAGGCGGCCAGGCCGGCCAGGGCGAATAGGGCGGGGATGATCCAGCGAGGGGGAACGCGAATGATGGTGCTTGGCGGGAAGAGAGTAGCCAAGATAGTATAAGGGACAGGGAAGGTGAGGAAGAGGGAAAGAAGGAGGAGAGGGAGTAGGGAGTAGGAAGTAGGGAGTAAGGAGTAGGAAGTAGGGAGTAAGGAGTAAGGAGTAGGGAGT
>CAZUNT010000267.1:0-8877 GCA_964622215.1 uncultured Caldilineaceae bacterium | reverse complement strand
CATCTGACTACTGACATCTGACTACTGACATCTGACTACTGACATCTGACTACTGGCTACTCCAATACGATGTCTCCACTTTTGCCGCCGCTCTTCCTGGCCAGGCGCACGGCGTCAAGCTGCATGGCCCGGTCAACGGCCTTGCACATATCGTAAATGGTTAGCCCGGCGACGCTGACGGCGGTCAGGGCTTCCATTTCGACCCCGGTTTTGCCGGTGGTACGGACGGTGGCGGTGATGTCGATGGTTGCCGGCTCACCCGGGGCCGCGGCCGGATGAGGTTCAAAATTGAGACTGACGTGGGTCAGCAGCAGCGGATGGCACATGGGAATCAACTCGTGGGTGCGTTTGGCCGCCATGATCCCGGCCACCTGGGCGACGGCCAGGACATCGCCTTTGGCCAGGCCGTGTTCTTGGATCAAGGTCAACGTTTCCGGCCTCATCAAAACCCGGCCCCGCGCGACCGCCTCCCGCTGGGTGTCATCTTTATGGCCTACGTCAACCATACGGGCGCGGCCCTGCTCGTCAAGATGGGTTAAAGGCATCACATTTTCCCCTTACTCATTAAACAATGTTGTGATTATAGCCAACTTAAAAACTGGGGCAAATAGATTTTCCTCCGTGTAGTGCTTGCACCTTACCGCTCAACTTTGCCAGCCCTGACCCTTTAAGGCATAATTTCTCAACTTGGGAATTATTTTTCGGCGGTCTATTTACAAAGGAGTCGTCACGAACCTGACGGTACACCACCAGGGATGAAAATATTTTCTGACTACTGACTACTGACTACTGTTTACTATTTTCAGAGGAGGTATCAAACGTTAATGATCGAAAAACTGGAACGCCTTAAACAGATGCTGCGTGATATGGAAAGTGTGGTCGTCGCCTATTCGGGCGGCACAGATAGCACTTTGCTGCTGAAAGTAGCCCACGATTGCCTGGGGGAACGGGCGGTGGGGGTGACGGCAGTCTCGGCCAGCCTGGCCGGTCATGAGCGGGCCGAGGCCGAAGCCATTGCCGTGCAAATTGGGGCGCGCTGTGTCCCCCTTGAAAGCCACGAAACTTCAGACCCGCGTTACCTGGCTAATATGCCGAACCGCTGCTATTTCTGCAAGAGTGAGGTCTACCATCATCTGATCGAATACGCTCAACACGAAGGGTATCGTTATGTGGTCGATGGCACCAACCTGGACGATTTGAGCGATCACCGCCCGGGCCGCCAGGCGGCGCGGGAGCAGGGCGTACGCAGCCCGCTGCAAGAAGTGGGTCTGACCAAAGCGGAAATTCGTGAGTTAGCTCGCGCTTTGGGCCTGCCGAATTGGGACAAACCGGCTGCCCCCTGCCTTTCCTCCCGTATTCCCTACGGCACAACCATCCACCTGTCCATGCTGTCGCAGGTCGAACAGGCCGAACTGGCCCTCCACCAGATGGGTTTTCGCCAATTGCGGGTGCGCCACCACGACGATATCGCCCGGCTCGAGGTAGAAGCGAGCGATTTTGAAGCCGTGCTGCGCCAGCGCGAACAGATTGTCGAAAAGCTCAAACCGTTAGGCTACACCTATGTCACCCTCGACCTGTCCGGTTTCCATTCCGGCAATCTGAATAAAAACCTCCGCGCCAATGGACATTGATAAACTCAAACAACTGCTGGCCGAGGTCCAGGCCGGGCAACTGGACGTAGAGCAGGCCTTAGACCGGCTGCGCAGCTTGCCCTACGACGACATCGGCCACACCCGGCTTGATTTGCATCGTTCCCTGCGCCAGGGCCTGCCCGAAGTGGTCTTTTGCCAGAACAAAACCGTTGATCAGGTGGCGGCTATCCTGGAAAGGTTGGGCCAGCACCACGACCGGGTGCTGGCGACCCGCGTCTCGGCGGAGATGGCCGCAGCGGTCCAGGCCAGGCTGCCCGATACTCGATACGATTCTACCTCGCGTTTGTTGACCCTGGCCCGGGCCGAACTAGCCCCACCCGCCGCTGACGCCCCTTATGTTTTGGTGGTCACCGGCGGCACCTCAGATTTGCCTGTGGCCGAAGAAGCGGCTCAAACCGCCGAATTTATGGGCAGCCGGGTGGAGCGGGCTTACGATGTGGGCGTAGCCGGGGTACATCGCCTCCTGGACCAGCGGGAGCGCCTCTTCAAGGCCGATGTGGTCATCAGCGTCGCCGGGATGGAGGGCGCGCTGACCAGCGTGGTCGGCGGCCTGGTTTCCTGCCCGGTCATCGGCGTGCCCACCAGCGTTGGTTACGGCGCGCACTTTGGCGGCATCGCCCCCCTGCTGGCCATGCTCAACTCCTGCGCCACCGGCGTAGCCGTAGTGAATATTGACAACGGTTTCGGGGCCGGGGTGTATGCCCATCTTATCCTGCGGCGGATTCGGAAAGGGCAGGCCTCGTCGTAAGCAGTTTCCCTATTAGGGATGTGGTCCTAAAAAGCGATCCCCATTGAAGTGGATGAGATGGTCGGGCATTTCGGCCAGCCAGACTTCTGTCTCCCACGCAATCTCGGTCAGAAAGTTTTTGAAGGTGACAAAATTGGAAAAGGCGCTGACGTAGACCCGACCTACCGGACACGTTTTGAAGACTTCTTCTAGCTCAAACTGGCGTTTGGGTGAGACGGGACCGTGAGAAGTAACGGCTTCAATCAGGAAAAGCCAGTTGCGTGTCTCATCATATAGGACAACGTCAGGTAATTTATCGTGGCTAGGTGCGGGTACGCCTAATTCCTCAAAACCCTGTCTATCGAGAATCAGGGTTTTGTTATCGGTATCTCCGAGGTATAACAATTTGGCTCCGGGAGCAAAGCGAGGGCCAAACTCTTCTACAATCGTTGCTTGTAACTCGTTGTGTTGGCCTGGGGAAAGATGATACGCTTCTCCACTGGTTAAACGTAGAGGTATCTTGTGTTGCTCCCGGCTCTTTTGATAAAGTTCAAGAAGCGTTCCTCGACTGGCGATAAAATCCTGGACAGCTTGCGGCCAATCGTCTGACTGATAAGCGCGAATAGTGCGGATGGCTACATCTGACAAAGCATAATGGGTTCTGGGGCTATTGGTTGCCAGAGTGGGATCATCTGGGTTCCGAGCCACCAGGCCCGCTTGTTCGAACTGATGAATAACTTGGCGGCGAATAGTCTCGCGAGTATTCTCTGCATATTCACGGCCGTAACGCTCTTTAACCTCAATCAAGATATCGTGTATCCGCAGAGTTTGGCGTTTGGCTTCAGGCCAGGGTGTTTCTTCATTGAGTTGAGCCAGGGCCAGTAAGGTTAAAGCCGAGATTTCATTTTGCTGAGCTAACGGCAACCCAAGCATCTTTAGAACTTCTTGAGCCTCTTGAATTTTGCCCATTATGATTCGTGTCTCCCTTATGAGCGGAAAATCTGGTAAAAGGTAGCCGGTATTCCGAAGCGTGGAAAAAACAACCGCCTCAATATCTATTAAGCTGCCATTTTCATTGAAAACCTCTCTGCCAATTTGTTTAATCAAATCAAGTGGAGGCAACGGCAAGACCCGCAATTCGGTTGCGTTCACCTGGGTATTACCATTGACAATCCGAAAATATCGATCCATAAGGGCGCTGTTCAATAGAGCCGATAGGCCAAGCGCCTCTTCAATCTCAAGACTACCCTCCTTTTTGTAAATATAGTTCAGATGATTTTCCAGTCCAACCCACTGATAAAGGTATCGATCGGCCAAAAAAGGCGCAGCAATGAGACGGCGCGGTTCTTCCTTGGCGCTGAAACGCCGCAGTAGGACATAATTGGCTGCCCGTACCAGTAATGGTTGAGCTTCTTTAGCCAGAGAAATCCCCTGCGGTTTATGGCCGTTTGTCACCGGCCATTCAACCTGTTGTGGTTTTACGTGGTGCATCCACAGTAGAGGGACCGCCTGGCCGTTCTTTACAGCTTCAATATCCATGAGCCAGGGTTGAGCGCGAAACGGAACCACCGGCCCGGTGGAGACGTTGAGGCCGTACTGTTCCAACGAGCCGGTCCAGTTGTCTATCATGCTAATGATCTGTTCATCAAGTTCACCTGTCGGTAATCTAAAGAAAAGAGTTCCAAAACGCCTCCCCAGAAATTGGTTCAGAGACAGGTGGCGTGTAGGTGTGTTGCCTAGAGCAGCGGTATCCTTTGAAGTAGAGATACTCAAGCGGGCTGTCGAGGGCAGGTGGATCGAACGCCTTTGCCGCCGCTGGAAAGTGAGGATTATATTTTCCTGGAGTATTGCGTCATCTTTGAAGGTGTTTTGACGTGACTCAAACAGATGGACGGCTACAGGTAAGATGTCCTGAATGAGGTCTTGTCGGAAAGTGGCAAAATAAACACCTGAGCAAAAACTGCGGGGCACAATAAAACAAGCCTGTCCCTGAGCGGTGAGCATCTTAGCGGCCAGAGCTATAAATAAAGTGTAAATATTGGTGTGCCCTCGAATATGACCAGCCGTTGCTTGAACGCGTGGGTCATCGCTGTTAAGTTTGAAATACGGTGGGTTGGCAATGATGTGATCGTATTGCGCCTGAAAGTTAGGGTAGCCTGAATTTTCGGCCAGAAAAAGGTATGGTTGAGCGGGGGGAATACTGTTCAAAACAAAGTCGCCGATATGTACCTGAGTATGAACAACAATATCATACTGAGCGGCGCAGGTTTTAGCCCTGGCTAAAACCTGCCTGGCGGTTTGGCCTAATTCCGGGTCAATTTCATAGCCGTCCAGCCAAAATTCATGAGGCTGGCCCTCGGCTATGGCGCGTTCGATCACGGCGCAAGCCAATACCCCTGAACCTATCGCCGGGTCTAAGACTCTATCCCCGGCTCGAATTGGCCCAAGTTGCCGCGCCATGTAACGAGCTACCGCAGCCGGGGTAAAAAACTGACCATTTTGCTTGCGCTGTGTTTCAGGCTGTTTAGCTAAAACCTGCCCACCCAGTTCGAGGCTGTAACTAACGAGGTCAGGTAAATTATTCACTCATTGCACCTTTTCAACCTTTGAAACCCTTCCTTGGGTTGAATTATACCTTCAACCGTGGTCAAACGACGAATTAAAAACAACAGAGAGAAACATTAGGCTTACCCCCAATTCCCCAATTTTTACGCTTGACGCTATTTGGAAAAGGTTTTATACTGAAACCACTGGGACAAACATTGCTGGAACTCACGGGTTTAGACCTCCGCGAGATTGTTTCCCACCTAACCACTGCTTGATATAATCCCAAATTGTGGTAATGAGGGCAGCCCCGATGACCGACGGCCACATCTTCATCAGTTATTCCACCGCCGATGCACTTGAATTTGCCCGGCAACTGGCCGACGAATTGGCCGGCGGCGAGGACAAATTCATCAAAACCTGGTTCGACAAACGCGACATTGACCCGGCCCGGGATTGGGACGATCAAATTGTCGAGGGTATCCGCGCCTGTAAATGTATGCTGTTCGTCATGACCAGGGACAGCACCGCGCCGGGGTCGGTCTGTAAGAACGAATGGACCTATGCCCTAAAATACAAAAAACCGGTGGCGCCCCTCCGCCTGCACCGGGACGTCGAACAGCCCTTTGGCCTGGGCAACCGCCAATGGATTGATTTTACGGGCGAATTCGAAGCGGGGTTAGCCAAAACCCGCCGGTTCATCCGCCGGCTGGATTCACCGGCCGGACAGCTCGATGCTCTCAAAGACCGCCTCGCTGACGCCCAGCGCGACCTGCGCCGGGCGGAAGAGGCGGACCAACCGCGCATCCGGGCCGAGATCGACGAGTTGAACGAGCAGCTCAAACGCCAGGCAGAAATCGTCCAAAACCCCCAGGCGGCGGCAGAAAAGACCCGGCAGAACATCGAGAGCGGCCTCGAGCGGGAGCGCCGGCCGGAGCAGCCGGCCGCGAGACAAGCCTTCACCCGCTTTATCAACCCGCCGCCGGGGATCACGCCCCACTATTTTCAAGATCGGTTGATCGAAACCCAACAGATGGTCAGCTTCCTGAAGGATGAGGCCCAGCGCTTGCTGACCATCGTGGGCCGGGCGGGGATAGGCAAAACGGCCATGGTCTGCCGCCTGCTCAAAGCCCTGGAAAACGGCGAACTGCCCGATGGCCTGGGCGCGCTGAAGGTGGATGGCATCGTCTATTTGAGCGAAACGGGCAGCCACAAGATCAACTTTGCCAACATCTTCGCCGATTTGAGCAAACTCCTGCCGCCGGAGAGCCGTGAGCCGCTGGAAGCTTGGTATAAAGACCCGCAGACCGCCAGCGGCGATAAAATGCGCGCCCTGCTGGATGCCTTCCCTGGCGGGCGGGTGATGCTGCTGCTGGATAACTTTGAACCCCTGGTTGACCCTGAAAGCCTCAACCTACGTGACGGCGAGCTGGGCGAGGCCCTGAAGGCCCTGTTGTGCGGGCCGCACCATGCCGTCAAGGTGCTCATCACCACCCGGATCGCGCCGCGCGACCTGGCCCTGTGCGAGCCGGGCCGGCAGCAGCCCTTGAGCCTGGACGAGGGTCTCACTTCGCCTTACGCGGAGAATGTCCTGCGCGAAATGGATAGGGACGGCCGCCTGGGCCTCAAGAACGCGCCTGAGGCTCTGCTGAACCAAGTTCGGGAGAAGACGCGCGGCTACCCGCGCGCCCTGGAAGCCTTCTACGCCATCCTGTCCGTCGACCGTTACACCACGCTGGCAGAACTGCTGGAAATGAAGCTGCCCGGCGAAGTGGTGGAGAAACTGGTCGGCGAAGCCTTCAGCCGCCTGGACCCAACGGCCCAAAAAGTGATGCAGGCCCTGGCCGTCTTTAACCGCCCGGTCACTCCGGCCGCGCTGGATTACCTGTTACAGCCCCACCAGCCGGGCATTGACAGCGCGCCGGGGCTGAACCGCCTGGTGAATATGCATTTTGCCCGGCGCGAGGCCGGACGGTACTATTTACACCCGGCGGACCGGGAGTATGCGTTCGGTCTTATTCCGGTTGACGCCCCTTTAACCACGCCTCCCCAAGAACAGGGGCGGTTTGCTGCTTTTACCCAGCACGATTTAACCCAGCGGGCGGCGGATTACTTCGCCCAGGCCCGCAAGCCTCGGGCCGAATGGAAAAAGCTGGACGACCTGGCCGCGCAGTTGGCGGAATTTGACCTGCGCTGCGCCGCCGGCGCTTACGACACCGCTGCCCAGGTGATGGAGGATATTGACTACGAATATTTGCTCAAATGGGGTCATTATTCGTTGTTAATAAAACTCTATGAACTTGTGCGAGGCAAGATAAGTGATCCGAGGCTTGAACAACGCTGCTTAAACGAGTTGGGGTTAGCGTATGACAGCATAGGCCAAACTCAAAAAGCAATCTCCTACTACGAAGAAGCATTGAGTGTTGTTCGCGCAAGAAAAGACCGGGGTTATGAGGGCGTGTTACTGGGCAACCTGGGCAACTGCTACTATGCTCTGGGCCAGACCGGCCGGGCCGTCGAGCTTTACGAGCAGGCCCTGGCCATCCGCCGCGAGATTGGCGACCGGCGCGGGGAAGGGAGTAACCTAACCGGCCTGGGCAACTGCTACGCCGACCTGGGCCAGACCGGCCGGGCCATCGAGTATTACGAGCAGGCCCTGGCCATCCAGCGCGAGATTGGCGACCGGCGCGGGGAAGGGAGTGCCCTGGGCAACCTGGGCAACTGCTACTATGCTCTGGGCCAGACCGGCCGGGCCGTCGAGCTTTACGAGCAGGCCCTGGCCATCCGCCGCGAGATTGGCGACCGGCGCGGGGAAGGGAGTAACCTAACCGGCCTGGGCAACTGCTACGCCGACCTGGGCCAGACCGGCCGGGCCATCGAGTATTACGAGCAGGCCCTGGCCATCCAGCGCGAGATTGGCGACCGGCGCGGGGAAGGGAGTGACCTGAACAACCTGGGGAGCTGCTATGGTGAATTAGGCGATTTTCCACGGGCGTTGGAATATTATGAATTGGCCCTGGCCAACGCCCGCGAGATCGGCAACCGTTATGGCGAAGCCAAGCGGCTCAGGGGTATGGCCGACATCTTGATTGACCAGGCCCGCTATGCGCAAGCCCTGCCGCTTTTGCAAGAAAGTCTCAAAATCGGGGCGGAACTGAACAGCCCGGAAGTGAACAGCGAGGCGTATTACGACCTCGCCCTGGCCCACCTCTATGCCGGCGACCTGCCCGCCGCCCGGGCTGCCGCCGAGCAGGCCCGGCAGTACGATTGGCCGCAAAACAACCCCGCTGTGCTGGCCCTGTTGGGCCTCATCGCCGGGCGGCAAAAGGATCTGTCCGCCGCGGCCGAGGCCTTCAGCGCCGCCTTGACCCAGGCCGAGGGCCTGCTGGCCCACACCCCGGACCATTACGCCGCCCTGGAAGCGCAGGCGCTGGCGCTGGCGGGTTTAGGGAAAATCGAAGAAGCCCGCGCCGCCTACCAGGCCGCCCGCGCCCTCAACAGCGGTTCCGGCGTTGTGCAGCGGGCCACCCGGCTGTTGGACCAGTTAGAGGGTATAGCCAGGTTTTGGTAAATTTGTCTGCAATCGGGGTCAAACGACGAATTTTAGTGGCGTATACCCCCTCAATTTGACAAAACGGAGCCGGTGACAGGTTGAACCACTGAGGCACTGAGGGGGTTGATTTCACTGAAATGACAACTTTTTTCAGTGGATTCATCAAAATTCAGTGTTTCAGTGATTCAAAGATGATAAATTTGCCCCCTGGTAAACTGCGATTGTTCCCGTTTGGGGTATAACTACTGATTACTATTTTTGAAGGAGTCGTCACAAGCTAGCGCACACCACCAAGAAAATACTTTCTGACTACTGACTACTGACTACTGTTTACTATTTTCAGAGGAGGAATCGTCACGAGCTAGCGCACACCACCAATGATGAAAATACTTTCTGACTAC
>CAZUNT010000266.1:0-8971 GCA_964622215.1 uncultured Caldilineaceae bacterium | reverse complement strand
GCTTATCAAAGAGGCCAAACAGCTCACCGATCAGGTGGAGCGATTGAAGTTGTACCGGCAAGCGGATAAAATTCTGGTCGAGGAAGCGGCGATCCTGCCCCTGACCTATGAACGATTCCATCTGCTGGTCAAACCCTGGGTCAAGAAGTATCCTACCTCACCTATACAGAGGTGGTTTTGGAAGGATGTCATCATCGAACCTCATTAATGGCCCCCTTATTTAGAGTAGTTCGCAA
This sequence comes from uncultured Caldilineaceae bacterium, assembly GCA_964622215.1. Classification (GTDB taxonomy): domain Bacteria; phylum Chloroflexota; class Anaerolineae; order 4572-78; family J111; genus DSQQ01. Next base: position 8,735 of record CAZUNT010000266.1, on the reverse strand, counting down.
GCTGTGTGACCGATTTGGATGGGGCTTGTCTGGTCAAGCTGCTGGCTAAGCGGGCGGCTTAATCCAGGGAGGATGGGATCACTTAGCGAGCAACCACCGAGGCTTGATACGCCGCCACGGCCTGGCGGGTAGTATACCACACCCGGCCCCGCTTGATGGCTTCCAACCGGCCGGTGCGGGCCAGCAGGCTCAAGTACTCCTGGCTGTAGGGTGTGCCCCGGGCTGCTTCTCGCAGGGGAATCCACTCGCTTCCCGGCGCGGGTGCTTCAGGAGCCGGAGTGCAGGCGGTCAGGTACAGGGTCAGGCTGCGTTCCACCGCCCGGCCAATAAAGTTGATCAGGGGGAGGTCATGGCCGGCATCGGCCTGAGCCAAGACGCGGTAATACTGGCGGCGATTGATCCACAGAATGACCGTCGGCGGGTAGCCGTCACGCAGCAGCAGCAAGTTCATCACCAGCCGGGCGGTACGGCCATTGCCGTCCAGGAAAGGATGGATGGCCACCAGGCGATGGTGGGCCAGAGCGGCTCGCTCAATCGGCTGGAGGGTTACAGCCGGGCCGTTGAGCCAGTCATTCCAGTCAGCCATCCGCTGCGGCACCGCCCAGGCCTCAGGCGGTTGGTGAGCACTGCCGGCAATACGCACCGGCAGCGTTCGATACTGGCCGGCGCTGTCATCGTCAATCCGGCTGAGGACCAGGCGGTGGATTTGGCGAACGTGAAACGGGGTGATCGGTTCAACCGTTTTGACCAGATTTTCGATATATTCGATGGCCTGCTGGTGGTTGATGACCTCCAGATGCTCGCGCAGGCTTTTGCCGCCGATGGTCAGGCCGGTTTCCAGGATGAGCTGGGTTTCGCGCAGGGTCAGGGTATTTCCCTCGATGGCGTTGGAGTTGTAAATCCACTCCAGGGTCAACTGTTCATTCAGGCGGTTTACGGCGGCCGCCGGCAGGGGGCGCAGGGCATCGAGTTGATTTTTCTTTTGGGACAGGCGGGCCAGCAGTCTGGGTTCAAGCATAAGGTTAGATCACCTTAATATCGGTTAGTTATAAATATTGTATATCCGATAGCGATCTAAGACAAGGTAGAGCATGAATATCATCGTTCTATTTCAATGACTTTTGTTACCAATACGATGATGAGTGTGAGCAACTTGTCCAGAAGGTAGCTTTAAACTATTATACGCCTGTGGAATAACCCTCACAGGAGGCACAGCTATGGGTGCAGAGCACGCTATCATTGCCGGGCGGTTTGAACTGGGTCCATTGATTGGCGTCGGCGCAACCGGCAGCGTTTACCTGGGTGTGGACACCCTGACCGGGGAGCAGGCGGCTGTTAAAGCCCTGCGGCGAGAACTCATTGGCCGTATGCCTGACTTGGTGGAACGCTTTCGGCGCGAGGGCGAGGCGTTACGCCGGCTCAACCATCCCAATATCGTCAAAGTACTGGCCGCGGTTGAAGAGGCCGGCCAGCCGTATATCGTGATGGAATATGTGAGCGGCGGTTCGCTGGCCAATCTTATGGAACAGCAGCCCCAACTGCCGCTTGACCGGGCGGTGGCCATTGCCCTGGAACTGGCCGATGCCCTGAGCCGCGCTCACCACCTGGACATCCTGCACCGCGACATCAAACCGGCTAATATCCTCCTGGCCCCGGATGGCACGCCTCGCCTGACCGATTTTGGACTGGCTCGATTGGGCGACCAGCCCGCGTTGACCACCGCCGGGGCTGTCCTGGGAACCTTTCAATACCTCAGCCCCGAAGCCTGGCGCAACCAAAAACTCGATGCCAGGGCCGATATCTGGTCTTTTGGCGTGGTACTCTACCAAATGCTGACCGGACAGCTTCCTTTTGGCGGCGACAGCGCCATGGAAATGATGTGGTCCATCAATAATCAACCCTTACCCGATCTGCACCGGCTGCGGGATGATCTCCCCACCGAGCTAGTTGAACTGGTGGGCAAAATGCTGCGCCGTGACCTGGCCGCGCGGATACCCAGCGCCCGCCTGGTAGGTGCGGAGTTAGAGCTAATCCAGAAAAAGCTGCACCAAACAGGGGCTAAAGTGGCTCCTGTTTTAGCCGGCGGTGCGGCTGCACCCCCAAAAATCCGCTTGCTCATTGTCGATGATCATGCGGTGGTGCGCCAGGGCCTGCGCACCTTTATTGACTTGCAGGACGACATGACCGTGGTCGGCGAAGGCGCCACCGGGGCTGAGGCCATCGAACTGGCCGGAAAGTTGCAGCCCGATATCATCCTGCTCGACCTGGTGATGCCGCAGATGGATGGCGTAGAGGCTACCCCCAAAATCCTCGAGTGTAGTTCCAAGTCGCGGGTAATTATCCTGACCAGTTTTGGGGAGGATGACAAAGTTTTCCCGGCCATCCGTGCCGGGGCGCAGGGATATTTGCTCAAGGATATTCACCCCGCCAACCTGGTGCAGGCTATCCGCGAGGCTCACCAGGGCAAAACCCAGTTACACCCCGACATCGCCCAAAAGCTTATGTCGGCGGTGGCGACAACTCCAGTTGCCACCCCACCGGTTTCCGCAGCCACACCTGTTTCTCCATTCCCGGCAAACGACCTGACCGAGCGAGAAATGGAGGTTCTGCGCCTGATTGCCAGGGGGTTAAGCAACCGCGATATTGCCGAGAAAATGATTATCAGCGAGAAGACCGTCAAAACCCACGTGAGTAATATCCTCAGTAAGTTAAATTTGGAAGACCGCACCCAGGCCGCGATTTGGGCGATCAAACATGGCCTGGGCGCAGAGGATTGAGCGGCGACCGCATGTCTTACCTGATTAACTGCCTTATTTACGGTGGGGTGTTGCTTCGAACCGTGTTGTGGTATTACCAGGGTGAGGCGCCCGGCCAGGTGTTGGTCTTGTTGGTTGTTTACGGCCTGGGCCTGGCGACGGAACCGCTGCTCAAACGCCGGCGCCCCTGGTCGGCGATTATTTATTTGGTCTGGCAGTCTGCCCTGACCCTAGTTTTACTGCTTATCCCCCCTTATCTCGATTTTCTGCCCGCCTTATTCGTCCCCCTCAGTTTGCAGGCGGTTTTGTGGTTTGGCGGGCGGGCAGGTTTTCTATGGATTGGCGCGTTTATCGTCGCCGTGGCCGGTCCTCTGATGATAAGCTGGTTGTGGCAGCTTACAGGCCTGGCGATGGTGCTGCTTTACGGGTGCGCGTTTTCCCTGGCGGGTGGCTATGGCTATCTCATCCGGCAAGCCGACAGCGCCCGCCGCCAGAATCAGCGGCTGCTCGGCGAGCTGCAAGTGGCCCACCGGCAGTTACAGGATTATGCCGCCCAGTTGGAAGAATTTGGGGCAGCCCAGGAACGCAGCCGCCTGGCTCAAGAATTACACGACTCGGTCACGCAAACAATCTTCAGCATGAACCTGACCGTGCAGGCGGCCCGGATGCTGGTGGATAAGAATCCCGGCGGCGTAGCCGGCCAGCTTGACCGGCTGCAGGAGTTGGCCCACAGTGCGGCGGGTGAAATCCGGGTCCTGGTCAACCAGTTGCGCCCCCGGTCAATAGCCGATGAGGGGTTGGCGGCGGCTCTGCGCCGGCTGGCTGCCGAACGGCAGGCGCGTGACGGCTTACAGGTTTGCCTGGAAGTGAGCGGGCAAAAGGAATTGCCTGAGCCGGTAACGCTGGGTCTCTACCGCATCGCTCAAGAGGCGCTCAACAACGTTGCTCGGCATGCCGGGACCGCTGAGGTGGCCGTGCGCCTTCAGTTGGATAGCTGTCCGGCCTATCTGGAAGTGGAAGATCATGGGGCCGGCTTTGTGCCGGGCCAGGTGACGTCGCGGGGGCATTTTGGGCTGGCAGGCATGGCCGAACGCGCCCGCGAACTGGGCTGGCGCTGGCAACTTGATGCGCAGCCCGGCCGGGGCACTCGCATTCGAGTTGAGGAGGCAGGCGCGTGACCAACCTGATCCGAGCCGGCGAACGCCCTCAAGACCGTAGTTATCGCCTCAGCTACCTGGCCGGTTACCTGATCTTTTTTGTCATTGTTGAACGCAAGTTGGCGTTTAGTCTGGGCAAGCCGAGTTTCGGAGCAACGGCGGCGCTGTTGGGTCTATTTTTGTTGCTGTATGCCACCCAACCCTACCTATCGCGCCATTTGAGCCGGTATCATCACCTGTACCTTTTCTGCCAAACCGCCATCGTCCAAACACTAGGGCTGCTGCCGCCTTATGAAGATACCTGGGGCCTACTTTACATTCCTCTGTCTTTTCAAGCCTTACATTTCTATTCGCGTCGAGTTGCTTTGGCCTGGGGAGGCTTATTTGCCACCTCGTTGGTCATTACCCTGATCTTTACCTCTGGCTGGGTTTGGGGGTTGGGCTATGGTCTGCACATGGTAGCGGTCGGCGCTTTTTTTGCCTCTTTTGAAATTTTATATACCCAGGCCGAAACGGCTCGCCAGGAAAGCCAGGCATTGCTGACCCAATTGCAGGCGGCGCACCGGCAGCTCCAGGATTATGCCGCCCAGGCCGAAGAACTGGCCGCCGTCCACGAGCGCAACCGCTTGACCCGCGAGCTGCATGACTCGGTGGGCCAGATGATTTTCAGTATTACCCTGACCGCCCAGGCTGCTCACCTGCTGCTGGATAAAGACCCGGCTCGTGTGCCAGAGCATCTCGACCACCTGCAAGAATTAACCGGCAGCGCCCTCAGCCAGATGCGCGCCCTCATCAGTCAGTGGCGACCCGGTTGATGAGGACTGCTTATACCAACTGTCCTTTCAAGCGCCTATTTCTAACCGCCGAGAGCGCCAAGAACGCCGAGTTTTTATCAGAAAAACCTTTGCGTCCTCGGCGTACTCGGCGGTAATTTACGACCTCTGGCCGGACAATGGGAATTATTTCTCCGTCCAAAGATGTAGATTGCTCGTCGCGACTACTCCCCAAGTCTGATTCAAAAATTCAGCCCCAATGCTGAGGTCAACCCCCTTCCTTTGCCCGATGTGGAGCGACCGGAAAGGTGGTATGCTGTTGCCAGTTAACTATGAGACGAGGCCCCCAGATGACCGGCATTCGAGTGTTGATTGTAGACGATATGGCCCAGGTGCGGCGTGATTTGCGCACGGTGTTGTCGTTAACCGGAGGGGTTGACATCGTGGGCGAAGCCGGAGATGGCGAGGAAGCGATCCGCCAGGCCGAGACGCTCCAGCCGGAGGTCGTGCTGATGGATTTGGAGATGCCTGTCCTGGATGGATTTGCCGCCACCCGGCGCATCAAGGCCAACTGCCCTTCTATGCGGGTGGTGGCCTTGACCATCCACAGCTACCCCTCCGCCCGGACCAAAGCTTTCCAGGCCGGGGTAGACGATTTCATCGAAAAAGGGGCTTCGCTGGAAAAGATCATTCAAACCATTCAATTCAAAGGAGTAGACCATGAATCCTAAATCAAGTGTAACACGGCGTTATGACCTGGACTGGCTGCGCGTGCTGGCCATCCTGATGGTGTTTGTCTTTCACAGCGGGCGGTTCTTTGACCAGGACGGCTGGCACGTCAAGAACGCGGCGACTTATGCCGGCGTGCAAGCCTGGACCGCCTTCCTGGCCAGTTGGATGATGCCGCTTATCTTCGTCATCTCCGGGGCCAGCCTGTTTTATGCCCTGGACAAGGGCGGCGCGGGCAAATTTATCAAGGACAAGGTGTTGCGTCTGCTGGTTCCCCTGATTGTGGGCGCGTTTACCCACGTTTCGTTACAAGTCTACCTGGAACGCCTGACTCATGGGGAGTTCAACGGATCCTACTTCGAGTTCCTACCCCATTATTTTGAGGGCTTCTATGCCTTTGGCGGCAACTTTGCCTGGATGGGGCTGCACCTATGGTATTTGCTGATGTTGTTCCTGTTTTGCCTTATCTTCCTGCCCCTGTTCTTTTTGCTTAAGGGCGCTGGTCGGGGCATGCTGAACGGCCTGGCTGGCTTCCTGGCCTGGCCCGGCGCGGTCTACCTGTTGGCCCTGCCGGTCATCCTGGCCCTGATCCTGCTTGATCCCGACAGCCCGTTGGGCAGCCGGGAGATGGGTGGTTGGAGTGTGATCGCTTATATGCCCTTCTTCCTATCCGGTTTTGTGCTGATGGCCGGCGACCGGCTGCAGGCCAGCATCCAACGGCAGCGCTGGATATCGTTGATTATGGCCCTGGTCTTGGTCCCGACGCTTTTCTACCTGGTCTCCGGCGGTGATCCAAAATTTGATACGCCGCGTTACAACCTGGTTCACCTTCTCCTGGGCCTCAATAGCTGGTGTTGGATCCTGGCTATCCTGGGTTTTGGAATGAAACACTTAACCTATGCCACCCCGTTCCTGAAATACACCAACGAAGCGGTGCTGCCCTTCTATATCCTGCACCAGACGGTCTTGTTGGTCATCGGTTACTTCGTGGTGCAGTGGGCCATCCCTGACCTGCTCAAGTTTGGAGTTATTGCGGCGAGTTCCTTCACCGTCATTATGGCCTTGTACGAGTTCCTGGTGCGGCGGAATAATGTCCTGCGTTTCCTGTTCGGAATGAAACCCCTGCGCCCTGCTCCCCGGCCCGTTATTCAAACGGCCTTACCCCAAGTGGCCGACCCCGGTAATTGAAAGTAACAGGTCTAATGTCGTCTTGCGTGTTAGGGAGTGGAAGGACCACGTAACACGCAAGACGCAATACAACATTTACTAAAGGGACTTTTCACTCCACTGCCTTTCCAAGCTGGAAGTGGTAGATGCCCATTGGCTTTCTCGTTATTGCCAGATTTGACATCTCGCTATACCGTCACGCCTTCGAGGAGCACATCGTCTGCGCCGGTGATAACTCGATTAATCTGGTGGTTGACGGCGTGGAAGTGTTGGTCGGCGAGACGCTGCCACCTGATGCGTGCCAGGCAGCCTGGTCGCGTAATCCGGGCTTGATTCTCATCACCGAGGAGTATATCCGGCATGAAATCTACCTGCACAAAATCGTCGAACGGTTGGAGGAGACGGCGGCCGTCTCGACCCTGGCAGAAGGAAACCTGGCCCGAACTGTCGCAGGTTTCACCGGCCATCCGGTGGTGGCCTTGCCCTTGGGGGTTGGCTTGCTGATGCTGCTGAACCGCCGGGTCGGGATGGAGACGATGTCCAAATGGACCTCAGACGCTATCGTACGTTCCGCCTCCATCCTGCTGATTGTGGGCGCCGGAGGAGCTTTGGGGGCAGTCCTCCAACAAACCGGCGTTGGGGATTACCTGGGGGTATTGATGACACAAACCGGCCTCCCCGGTCTGCTGGTGCCATTTCTGCTGGCGATGATGCTCAAGATCACTCAAGGTTCATCCCTGGTCACGATGTTCACCACGCCCGCTATTGTGGCGCCGGTACTGCCCAGCCTCGGTATCTCGCCGGAGATTGCCGTCCTGTCTACTTGCGCCGGCGCGCTGGCCGTAGTGCATGTGAATGATAGCTTCTTTTGGGTCGTCACCCGCTTTGCGGGGCTGGATGTGTCAGCGGGCTATCGCAGCCTGACGATATTGACCTTGTGGCAAGGCCTGCTCGCCCTGGCGATGACCTGGGGCTTGAGCCTGGTATTCTGAATCCAGTAACTACTCAGCCCTACCCCCACGACTGCCGACGGCTGACCACTGACCGCCATAATTCGCCCTGTAACCCGTCTTTTCGATGGTCCCCCACGCCCTTCGGCGCACCCGTCCCACTTCCGGGACGCCCGAAGGGGTGAGGGGAGGCGAGGCGCTCTCAGCGGTCGACGGTCGGCGGTCAGGGTTACTGAGACATAGGGTCGGCTGAGTAGTTACATTACTAACGTACCCATCCAACTGACCAGATATTCCGCCAGATCATCCGGTTTGGCGATGTCCGGCGCGGCGTTGAACCACTTGCCCGGCAAACCGAGGGCGCGGGCGGTCAGCTCGAAGTGGCACATGGCGATGCCCATATCCAGGCGCTGGACATCGGCAATGCCTGGGAAGCGGGTCAGGCTGCCTTCGCGGTAGCCCTGGCTGCGCCGGAGATAAAAATGCCAGGTGCTGCCGTCTTGGATGACCCGCCAGGGTTGTCTGTTCGAGGCGGATGGCCCAAGCCGCACCATTTCGAGCGGGGTGGCATATTTCCCGGCCTCTTCTTGGCTGAGCGGCGTACCGAACTTTTGGTTGAAAAACAGTTGTTCCCAGGGCAGGCGCTGGTCGGCGTTGATTTGACGGCGCAGCAGCCCATTGCGGGCCTCCTCGACGTCGGCGATTTCACCGATTGACGTTACCGCCGGGATGAGCGCATCGTCGGCGGCGTTGACTTTGCCGGCAAAACTGCTGCGGGTGAAACTTCCGCCCAACCAGCAGGTACCCAGGTTGAGACTGGTGGCGAAGAGGATGATTTCTTCCATCTGGTAGCCGTAGTCTTCGAGGTTTTTCTCACCCGCATCTAGCACGCCGATGATGAAACCGGTCGCGCCCTGGATGAAGCCGTAGGTGCCGAGGTCTTTCAGGGCGTGACTATCCGCTTTATCAGCGGCGACCAGGTGGAAGTGGGGGCGGCTGCCAAAAGGTCCATTGGGCAGGTTGTCGATGAATGTTTTCAATTCCTGGCGTTTTTCGGGGGATATGGGCCGTTCGAGGTAGGTCCGGCAGGAGAAGCGCCGGCGAATGATGTCAATAATAGCGCTCCGCCCTCCCTTGCGGTCGCCGTCGGGGATAGGTTTGGTGGTAAGCATGTGACTTTCCTTTCGGTTAATATTATGTCAG
>CAZUNT010000265.1:0-9037 GCA_964622215.1 uncultured Caldilineaceae bacterium | reverse complement strand
TTATTATGTTTAAGCATCTAACTCAGCCTATCCATATTGGCACTCTGTTCTTGCGGAACCGAATGGTACAGCCAGGTATGGGGACCAATTTGGCCGCAGCCGATGGGACCGTTTCCGACAATATTGCCGCTTATTACACCACTCGCGCTCACGGTGGCGTTGGACTGATTATTACGGAAGTCTGCGCCCCAGAGCCACGAGGCCGGGTCATCCCTGGTGAATTAGAAATATCGAGTTATGCCTTCATCCCTGGCCTGGCCAGGCTGGCCGCCGGGGCGCATGCAGGCGGGGCCAAGATAGCTTTGCAACTCGCTCATGGAGGATGTTTTGCCAGCCAATCAGTCACAGGTCAGCAGCCAATTAGCCCCTCTGGGGTGGGGACGGCTCTTTTACCCAATGATACGCCCCGGGCTATGACCCTGGAAGAAATCAAAGATTTGATTGAAGCCTATGGGCTGGCCGCCCAGCGCGCCCAGATAGCAGGCTTTGATGCGGTAGAAATCCATGGGGCGCACGGCTATATGCCCCTCCAATTCCTCTCCGGCTATACTAACCGCCGGACCGATGAGTATGGGGGCAGCTTTGAAAATCGTGCTCGCTTCAGCTTAGAGGTTATCCGTTCAGTTAAGCGATTGGCCGGGGCTGATTTTCCCGTAATCTATCGCCTCTCGGCTGAAGAGGATGCCCCCGGCGGGGTTACCCTGGAGGAGGCCATTCGGTTTGCGCAATTGGCGCAAGAGGCAGGCATTGACGCTATTCACGTCACCGCAGGGACCTGGGATTCACGGATGGCGACCTTTGGCCAGGTGATGCAGGGGTTAGAACCGGCTGCGGGAAAACGGCTCAGCCAGGGTATAAGTATTGGCATGTGGGTACCTCCCTTCTACGTTCCACGGGGTAACTTGTTGCCTTTAGCAGCAGCCATCAAGCAGGCGGTAACCATTCCCGTGATTGCGGTTTGTGGCCTTTCGCCAGAATTGGGGGAACAGGCCATTGCGGAGGCAAAGGCTGATTTAGTGTCACTGGGACGCCAGATTATCGCCGACCCTGATTATCCTAAAAAAGTAATCGCAGGTAAACCTGAAGAAATCCGCCGCTGTGTACGCTGTAATGAGTGTCTTGGTTCAGTGTTAAGTTATCGCGGCCTGGATTGCGCGGTCAATGCTCAGGCTGCCAAGGAGCACGAACCTTACGGCAAATTGTACCCCACGCCCCAACGACGCCAGGTGATGGTGATTGGAGGGGGGCCAGGTGGTATGGAGGCGGCGCGGGTGGCGACGTTACGGGGACATCAGGTGACGCTCTACGAAAAAGAGCCTCAATTGGGGGGGATGCTGCGTTTTTCTTCTGTTCCTGACTTTAAAAAGGATTATCAGGATTTCTTGACCTGGCAGATTGCCGAATTAGACCGTCTGGCGGTGGTTGTCAAGAAGAATGTTGCTGTTACCCCGGCGCTGGTCGAGCAGCAAGCGCCGGAGGTTATCATTGTAGCTACAGGGGCACACTTGAAACATCCCGCCATTCCGGGGCTGGAAGGGAAGGGTTTTTATGATGCCCTTGAAGTGTTAGGTGGAAACATTCCGGCCGGAAAGCGCATCATTGTCTGCGGGGCCGGACTCGCCGGTTCGGAAGTAGCCCTTTACCTGGCCGAAAGCCATCAGAAACAGGTTGTCCTGGTAGACCAATTGCCGAATGCGGTGCCAGAAGTGGAAATCTTTACTCAATGGGTAGTGCTAAGCCGTTTGTTGGAGGATGGAGTAGAACTCAAACTCAACCATAGTATCCAATACCTTACCCCCACCAGCGCTAAATGTACTTTTGAGGGTTTAGAGGTGACAGTTGAAGGAGACGCCGTTGTTCTGGCGCTTGGAATGACTTCTGATACCACCCTCTTAAAGACCTTACAAACCTCTTTCCCCCAAACTGAAATTATCGCGATTGGCGACGTAGTCAAACCGCGCAAAGTCCTTCAAGCTATTCACGAAGGGTATCACGCCGGCAGACGTATTTAATGGGTGACAGGGATTCTTCGGCCTCACACGCGCATGGCTCATTACAGCAACGGTATCGAAAGGTAGGTATCGGGAACAAACAGACTCCCTTCCGTTGTGCCCTGCGGGGCAACCTGTTGGAGTTGGCGACCTAACTCGTAAGTTGGCTGCCGGCCGGCCAGGGTTTCCTTAAACATATGAGTAATCTGAGTCACCTGTTCAGCCGTTTCGTGGACAAATTCGAGGCGAAAATGCCGGAGGCCGGCCTGCCGCCACAATTCCAGATGCCGGCTGGCCTCCTGCGCTTCTGCCCCAAACACCGTGTTACGACAGCCCACATCGGCCAAGACAGGGTGGGCGCGTCCGTTCACATCCTTCAGGGCCACCCGATGGCGCTCACATGGCCGGCCGCAATCCCGGTAACTGGTCCCCTTCGACAAAAAACGGCAAAATACACAATGTTCGGTGTGGAAGACAGGTAGATGGTGGTAAGCTACCACTTCCAGCTTATCCGGGCCGATGTTTTGGGCCAAAGCAGCTACCTGGGCCGCGTTGAGGTCGTGGGTAGGCGTAAAACGCACCAGGCCAAGCCGGAGGAAAGCATCGGCCGATAAGACATTAGCCACATTCAGGCTGAAATCCCCCATCAACGGGGGAGGCGCTGCTTCTTGCAGCGCATACAGCAGGCCACTCGACCGCACCAGTATTTGGCACTCTAATTTGAGCAGAAAATTAACAATCCGTTGTTCGTTGGGTTTTAGTATACGAGGACTGGCCACGCGAGCCGTGATACCGCTCACCTGCACCCGTTCCACGGCCGGGCGCAGGCCATACAGGTCGAGATAATCCAGGGTTAGGCTGGCCGGTTGCAGCGCCAGGGCTGCTTCGAGTTGTTCCGGTGTGCGAACCAGCAAATGCACCTGCGGCGGGGCCAGCTCGGATGGCGTTTCCGAGATCTCCCGGTTCTTGGGTATAGCCGCTAAAGCAGCAGTCAACCTGGCCAACGGATTATAAACAGCCAGCGGCCGGGGTTGACCCTGGCGCTCGGCTAATTGTTCAACCGCCTGGCGGCGCAGATGATTCAGGAGGGAGCTAGGCGCGAACGGCCGGCCTTTAACCTCCACCTGCACCTCTACCAATTCATAGGGAGTATGGCCCAGCCGGCCAAACTGCTCTCGCCCAAAGTCGGCGGTAAGCTCGCGACTCTGCGCCGGGCCAAGAGGCTCCTCTGATTGTACCGTCACATACACATCCGGTTGTTCGACGAGCCTCCATTCTGCCACCAACGGCTCACCTTCGCCGGCGGTCACGCGGATACGCACCGGCTGTTTGTGGACAGGCGTACTGGCCTGAGTATACGGACGGGCTGCTCTGTCCAGATCGGGGTTGTGGGTGCGCCATACCTGGTCGCCTGGCCGGATACGGGAGAAATTGACCACGCCGTTCCCGAACTGCAGCTCCAGTTGGCCTCCCCGCTGTAGGGCCACCTGATATACTCGCCCGCCCTCCTCTGCTTCTTCAGGGCTACGCCAATCGGCCGCATCAAATACGACCCCATCCCCCGCTTTAAGCGGCGCAGCGGCAGTAACCTTGGTAGGCGTAACCATTACGCGATCTCCCTGGACTCGCACCACCCGGCCCATCAATACCCCACGATGACGCGGCGACCGCCCATTTACCACCGCCTGGTGGTTAGTGCCGGTGATAAAATAGTCGCCCAGGCCGCGAGAGTAAACCTGTTCCAGGTTAAGTTCTTCAACCTGGCTGATACTTAACGGCAGGCCGGCCCAGGCCTCATCAACCGCCCGGCGATAGGCGGCCGTGGTCAAGGCTACATAATTGGCGTCCTTGTAGCGTCCCTCAATTTTGAGCGCCGCCACGCCAACTCGTACGATTTCCGGCATGTGATGGAGCGCGTACAAATCCCCCGGCGACAACAGATAGCGAGCGGCGCCCAACGGTTTGACCTGCTCATCCACCAGCAACTCATACGGCAAACGGCACGCCTGGGCGCATTGACCCCGATTGGCGCTGCGGCCGCCCCAGGCTTCCGACGAAAAACATTGGCCGGAGTAGGACACACACAGCGCCCCATGGACAAACATTTCCAACTCGCAACCGGTTTGGGCGTGGATGGCGCGGATATCATCGAGCGATAATTCCCGCGCCAGGATCACCCGGCTGACCCCAAATTGCTGCGCCAGTTCAATCCCTTCGGCGCTGGTCAGGCTCATCTGAGTGCTGCCATGCAGCTCTAAATCGGGGGCAATCTGCCGGGCCAGTTGGGCTATCCCCACATCCTGAACGATAAGCGCATCCGGCCCCGCCTCGGCAATCTCAGCCAGAGCGCGGGCGGCTTCGGTCAATTCGTGGTCAAACACGAGCGAGTTGAAGGTGAGGTATCCCTTTACACCTCGCCGGTGCAGGGTGCGCATCACCTCCGGTAGTTCGGTCAACGAGAAGCCAACTTTAGCCCGGGCGGTGAAATGTTTGAGACCAAAATAGACGGCATCGGCCCCGGCTTCGATGGCTGCCTGCAACTGCGGCCAATAGCCGGCCGGACTCAGAACTTCCGGTTTTTGGGGGCGGTTTGATGGGGTCATAGTTTTTACTGTCTCAGATACCTGATCAGTTGCTTGAGTTCATCTCGGCTAAAAGTACGTTTAAGCGCTTCAGCCGCTTTTTCCGGGTCTTTGGTGATTGTGATCCGTTCTGATCGTAATCCAGCTTCGATCAAGGCCCGGTTGACGCTCTTCTCGCCGGCCAGGACGGCCTGGCGCAGTTGTTCTCCTTGTTTAGGATTGCTTTGGGCATAGTGCCGCAGTTTACGTAACCCTTCCATGCGAGATGTGCCTGTGGCAATATATTTTCGAGAAGTGTCTTCATGCCCGTTTCCGGCTTTGGGCGGATAGTTTATTACCACAGCTTCTTTGGTGGTCAACTGGATGGTCTCATCGATAAGATCGACCACCAGCGAATCATCCGCACACAAACGGATTAAAGTACGTACCCTGGTCCCCAGGCCCTCAGGCGGGTCGGCTTCCACAAACTCCTGGAAACTATCAAACATAAACAGCTTGCCTGTTTTCTTATCCAGGTGTTGGCGCCACATTTGCTCTTCAATCACTTGTCTGATCAAACTGGGGATATTATCTAAGTTGGCCGCCCCTTCTTTAATCGAGCGTGTTAGTAACTCGACTTTTGTCCCATTCCGAAGCAGAATATCTTTTTTCATCTTCACCCCATGCCCCCTGACTCTCAAGTACATATTTTGTCAGTTCACTTTAACTTTAATATTATACGTAAAAGTAACTCACAAACCAACCCTGATCCGGACAAGTCGGAATTACAAAATTAGAAAGTAGGCCTCTTATGCAACTTGAATGAGACCCATACGTATAGATTTGTAGAAACACCACGCAGGAAATAAAAAAAATGACATCACTGTATCATGCAGATACCCTATTTGCCCCCCTTGACGCCGATCTTCACATGGAACGGATTGGCGGGGGTAATGAAACTGAAGTTTACTCGACCGACGACCACCGTTTTGTCGTCAAAGTAAAAGGTGAGGACAGCGGCGAACCAACAGAGCTGTTTCACGAAGCTCAGAATAGGCGGACCGTAGCTGAAGCCTTTGCCGCTGCTGTGGGTGCGGAGCACAGCCTCTCCACCTATTACCTGATCGCCCGTAACAGTGCCGGACAAGCCCAACTGATGACCATACAGCCTTATCTGCGCCAAGCGCGGCCATTGGCTGAAGTGGATTACACCGGCCTGAGCGCCCCCGAACGCCGGGATTTAGCCAAGCAGTTGCGCCAACTCATCGGCCGGGCCAGGGAATGTTACCGGCAAACCCGCCAAATACCCGACCTCTATGGCCGCAGCAGCCGCAGTCAGGCCGAACGGCAGCGTCTCAATGCCCTGTCGATGCTGCCCTGGCGAATCTGGCATTTCCTGATCAGACGCACGTTATTGCGCTCGCATAACCTCATGCTAACCGACGCCCCTACCCGCCGCCTCATTCTGGTAGATTATGATCCGGTACGGCGCAGCCGGTTATATCAATTTCTTTATTATACCGCCCGCCGTATCCTTTTCTGGCGTGATTATTTCTTCATTTGGCTCATGGAGCGTTACGGTTACGTACCCAGGGGGTAGCTACAGGGTAATGACTTTGTCGGCCCGCCACTGGGCCTCGATGATGTCAGTCATCCCGCCCACAACGCCAACCTCGACCTGGTCTTGCAGGCCGTAGTGATTGAGACAGGTGCTACAAATTATCAGGTGAACGCCTTTAGCTTCGAGCGCCCGCAGTATATCCAGCACCGGCGAGCCGGTGGTTACCAGCTTGACCCCCGCCGTATAAAAGCAGATGGCCGCCGGCAAGGTATTGCTGTCGTCAAGCAGTTTCAAATGGGTGGCCATGAGTTTATGCTGGAGGACCTCATCGCCGTGGCCCATGCCATTGTTGGTCACCAAAAGTACGGTGGTGTGTTTATTTTGAAATTCAGCCATTACAAAGCCTCCTAGAAAAAATTCTTAAAGTTGGGTCAATCAGGGGGATCATACTCTCGCTGGCTGTGACAGCCCAGCCGTATGGAACCGGGTAAGGTTACAAAAATATGGGGATGGTCATGGGTGCAAACCTCCTTGTGCAAATATTTTGCGGCGCGATGGTAGCATCGGCAACAAAAAACCGCCGCCGGCAAACGCAGGCGGCGGCAGGAGTGGCTGCACCGAGGGTAAAAACAATCGTTACGGCAGCGATGTACCCCTGCCGCGCTCAAGCGTATGCCTAATGGGATTAAGACACCAACCAGTGTCTATGGCTTGGTTTCACGGGCGGCGATGGTACAACGTCACCACAATTAAACTCCTGGGTTAACTTAAAATCCTGGCAGAGTATAACACAACCGCTAAGATAATGTAAAAATTTGAAATCCGGATTCACACAGATTACATAAGAGGAACAAAAATTTACCTAATCCCTTAAAACAATCGGCCGGGATGGCAGGCCCTCCTGGATTAACGAACGCAGCAACACTCCCAACCCATGAGGGGCAAAGTCTTCAGCCGATTGGCTGATGGCCTGGGCCGTCCACCAGCCAAACCCGCCAAACGTAGCCTGTTCCATCTGATCGGGCAGGTAATCAACCGTTGGCTCAAAACGATGGACCCGCACCACGTAGTAGCGCTCGTGTTGGAGAATAACCTGCCCATCCCAGGTAAACCTATGCTCTCTTTGCCAAACCTCGGGGCCGATCTCAAAATTCAGCAGCCCTGTTTCCTCAAAGACTTCTCGTCTAAGGCCGGCTGTAGGTGACTCGCCTGGGTCAATACCACCGCCTGGGGTCAACCAGAAAGTCCGTTTCGATTTCGGTTCAATGATTTTGATGAGCAACAGTTCTGCTTGTGGACTTAGCAGCAAAGCTCTCACGGCCTGGCGTTCAATCATCTTGCATCCTCTCGTTTGAATCACTGACACACTGATGGCCACTGAAACCACTGAATTTGATACGTCCCTCAGTGATTTCAGTCAGCTCAGTGATTCAGTAGTTCAAAGAACTAAATCCGCTCCCAAATTGAAATTAGGGCAATCGCATACTCGACTTAAGGCGAGTCAAGGTGCGGGGCTGAAGCCGCCGCACTGAAAGAGCAAAGCTCTTCGAGCTAAAATTTTAGCCTGTTAGGGCTTCGCTCTCTCAGCACGACAGGCTTTAGCCTCGTGCCTGTAGCTCCAAAAAGTTAGTATGCGATTGCCCAAATTGAAATACTCCCGGCTGGCAATCTCACTTATCATGCCGTATAATAAAATTTTGGTTGGAATACCAGCCTATTTTACCAGCAAGAAAGCAAAATGAAATCTTTTGAGTCCCTATGCACGAACTGTCGGTCACCGAAAGTATCTTAAAAATCGCCCTGGAAACAGCCCACCAAGCCAAAGCTAACCGCATTACGACCATCAATTTGGTCATTGGGAACTTAACCAGTTACGTCGACGATTCCATTCAGTTTTACTTTGATTTTCTAAGCGAGAACACCCTGGCCCAGGGAGCGACGCTGCATTTCCAACGCGAACCGGCCCTGGCCACCTGCCAGAACTGCCAGCACCAGTTTACGGTCACGCCCCCGCTGCCCCCTTACTGCCCGGCCTGCCAGAGCTACACTCTCCAGGTCAGCGGCGGCAACGATTTTTATATTGAAAGTATTGAGGTTGAAAAATGAAAGTTTCTGTGGTCAAAGATATCCTCAGCGCCAATGACCAGATTGCGGCTGAAAACCGGGCTACTTTTGTTTCGCAGGGTATTTTTACCCTTAACCTGATGGCCTCGCCCGGGGCGGGCAAAACCAGCCTTATCCTGGCGACGACCGAGCGCCTGCCCAATGGGGTGCGTCCCGGCGTTATCGAAGGCGACCTGGCCTCCCGCATTGACGCCGACAAGATTGCGGCGCGGGGTATCCCCGTCGTGCAGATCAACACCGGCGGCGGCTGTCACCTGGATGCGCCGATGATCCGCACCGCCCTGCCGGAACTACCGCTGGATCAGTTGGATTTGCTCCTGGTGGAAAACGTGGGCAACCTGGTCTGCCCGGCCAATTTTGCCCTGGGCGCGGCGGCGGCGGTGGTGGTCGCCAGTGTTCCGGAAGGATTCGACAAACCCTACAAATATCCGGGCATGTTCGCCGCCGCCGACGTCGTCATTCTCAACAAGGCCGACCTGATGGAGGTGTTTGAGTTTGACCTGGACTTTTTCCGGCGCGGGCTGGAGATGGTCAATCCCGGCGCGCCGCTTTTTGTCCTCTCCTGCCGCACCGGGGTTGGAGTTGAGGCCTGGCTCCAATGGTTGCTGGAACGGCGGCAATCCTTCCTGGCAGATAGTCGCTTGGTCAGTTAGTCGCTTGGTCAGTTAGTTGCCTGGTCGGTTGGTCATTTTCGTCGTCGCCGGTGTGCCGCTCTGACGACTTCTTTCCATCTACTGACCACTGTTCACTAGAGTTTATGCACAATAAAAATTGAATATCAGCAAAGCATGTGCGCTTTA
>CAZUNT010000264.1:1600-9166 GCA_964622215.1 uncultured Caldilineaceae bacterium | reverse complement strand
CCCTAAAAATGAGGCTTTTTATAATTTGACAAAATCTGAAATCTCTTAAGTTGTCCCGAATGGTCCTATTTCAAAAAGTGTCCGGTAGTGAGCTCCATCATATACTACCTTGGGGCTAGCAAATCTTTGCATCTCATATATCCACTGATTCCCTACGTAGATCACAGATTCAGCGTAGCAGAGGCATCCCTATGCCTCTACGGGCGGCATAGGGATGCCGCGCTACGGTAAAATTGTGATCTACTGAGCCTCGTTATTCAGCAACAACTCTATTTTCTGGGGGTCGGTTAGCGGCAAAACCGGGCGCTGCACTCCGCCGCCGCGCGGATGACGGCCTCGATATCCTCGGCTTCGATCCCGTAATGGGTTACTGCTCGGATGGAGCCAGGGCCATCGCCGATGATGATCCCCCGTTCGGCCATAAAGGGACCAAACCGGCCCACCATAGCTCCGGCCAGTTCAAAAAAGAGCATGTTGGTCTGCACTACGGCCAGGTCAACCCGGAAGCCGGGCAGTCCGGCCAGGCCCTCGACCAGCCGCCGGGCGTTGGTATGGTCGTCGGCTAACCGGTCCACCATCTCTGTCAAAGCTAAAATACCGGCGGCAGCCAAAACCCCGGCTTGGCGCATGCCACCCCCAACCATTTTACGCCACCGCCGAGCCGACTTGATAAAATCGGCCGGCCCGCATAAAACCGAGCCGACCGGGGCAGCCAGGCCTTTGGACAGGCAGCAGGAAACGGAATCAAAGTGTTGGGTAATATCCCGCACGTCAACCCCTAATTTTACGGCGGCATTGAATACCCGCGCCCCATCCAGATGAGCGGCCAGGTGAAACTTTCGGGCGAACGCGCCGGCCTCGGCCAGGTAAGCCAGCGGCAGCACTTTGCCGGCCTGGGTGTTTTCCAGGCACAGGAGGCGAGTTCTGGCAAAGTGATAATCGTCCGGCTTGATCACCGCTGCCACTTTTCGCAAGTCAAGCGTTCCATCGGCCTCAAACTCAAGCGGTTGGGGCTGGATGCTGCCCAGAACCGCCGCCCCGCCCGCCTCGTACTTGTAGGTGTGAGCATCCTGGCCGACAATATATTCATCACCCCGGGCGCAGTGGGTCATCACCGCCAGTAGATTACTCTGCGTGCCGCTGGACACAAATAAAGCTGCTTCTTTACCCAGCCGCTCGGCTGCCAGGGCTTCCAGTTGATTCACGGTGGGGTCTTCCCCGTACACGTCATCGCCCAATTCGGCCTGGGCCATCGCCTGGCGCATGGCCGGCGTGGGCAAGGTGACAGTATCGCTTCTTAAATCAATTTTTTTCATAACCACTCAACTCCTTCTGCCAGAAATGGCGTAATTTTTGGTTGAGGTCATCGTCATGCCGCACCACCTGGAAATGCCGCCATTCCGGCGGAAACAGGCGGGTGTAACGAGGTTGGGTCAAACGCTCGTCGATCAAGAGAATGACCCCCCGATCCTGCTCGGTACGAATCACCCGGCCGGCCGCCTGCATGACCCGGTTCAGACCGGGGTACTGGTAAGCATAAGCAAAACCCTGCTGATTATGCTCGTCGAAATACGCTTTGAGCAAATCCCGCTCCAGGCTCAGTTGCGGCAGCCCCACCCCCACGACGACGGCCCCAATCAGCCTTTCGCCTACCAGGTCGATGCCCTCGCCAAAAATGCCGCCCATCACCGCCAGGCCCAGCAAAGGTTCCCGGTTGGCGGCGGAGAAGCGGGCCAGGAAGGCTTCACGCGCAACTTCAGTCATCCCCCGATCCTGGATCAGGAGCTGCTGCGCCGGCCAGCGTTCTTTGACCCGTTCCGCCACCGCCGCCAGGTAGGCATAGGAGGGGAAAAAGACGAGATAGTTCCCCGGTTGAGCCGCACACACCCGCTCGATCAAGGCGGCAACGGCCTCATAAGAGTTGTCCCGGTTTGTATATTGGGTGGAGATGCGGTTGTGAATGAACAAGGCCAGGTGCTCCGAGGGGAAGGGCGAGGACAACATCATTTTTGAATGGGTCGTGGAGCCGGTCAAAACCCGGTCAAAGTAATCCAGCGGCAGCAGTGTGGCCGAAAAAAAGACGGCCGCCCGGCATCGCTCCAGGGCGGCGGCCAGGAAGGGGGCCGGGTCCAGGCAGAATAAGCGGGCGCTCATATTCCCCTGACCTTTTTTCTCAAAATAGGAGACGTAACCGGGGCCAAAAAAGGTTTCGGCGGTGCGCAGATAGGTGCTGGCTTGAAAATAGAAATCGAGCAGGGCCGGCCGGAAAGCCGTTTTCTGGTTCAAGGCCAGCCACTCTTCGGCCTGCCGGTTGAACCGGCGGAGGGTTTTGAGCAAAGCTTCTGGCTGCTCCCGTTCCACCAGCGTCGGTTGACCGTTCGTGTCGCACAACTTCCGTTGGGCCAGCAAGGCCCCGTTGATTGCGCTGAGGGTTTTGGCCAGGGTGGGCAGAAATGGCTTCAAGGTCCGGCGCAGAGCCAGCACCGCTTGCTTGTCCAACTCGGCTGAGTACATCGCTCTGGCCCGATCCGGCAAATTATGGGCCTCGTCAATCAGAAACACGTATGGCTCGACTACATTATCAAAAAAGCGGCGCAGGTAAACCCTCGGATCAAAGACATAGTTGTAATCGCCGATGATACAGTCGGCCCACAGCGCCAGATCGAGCGAGAACTCAAAAGGGCAGAGTTCGTAGTGCCGGGCAAGGTCGACGATGACCGGCCGGGTGAAAAGTTCTACTTCATACGTTTCGGCCAGGGCCGTTTTGACCTTGCCGTAGTAATTCCGGGCGAAAGGACATTCCTCCGGCTCGCAGCCGGCCGCGGGACAAAAGCAGATTTTCTCTTTGGCAGTCAAGGTGACACTTTTGAAGTTCAGCCCGACCCGGCGCATATCGTCGAGAGCCTGTTCGGCCACCAGCCGGCCCGGCGTTTTGGCGGTCAGGTAAAATATTTTGGCGACCAAACCCTGGCCTATGGCTTTGATGGCCGGGAAAAGCGTGGCGATAGTTTTGCCAATCCCGGTTGGGGCCTGGACAAAAAGCTGATCGTTTTTCTGGATGGCCCGGTAAACTGCCACGGCCAGGTCACGCTGGCCGGTCCGATAGGCCGCGTAGGGAAAATCAAGCTTGTGGATGGAGTGATCCCGTTGGCTGTGCCAGGCTTTAACCTGTCTGACCCAGTTGAGATAGGTTGTAACCAGGCCGGTAAAGAACTCTTCCAGTTGGGGCAAGCTGAACCGGCGCCGAAAGGTGACTACGTTCTGGCTGTCGAGGTGGTAGTAAGTCAGTTGGACCTGGATTTCGGCCAGACCTTGCTGCCGGGCATACAGATAGGCGTAACATTGGGCCTGGCCCCAGTGCAGGGGATTGTCGGCAGCGACGAGGTTAAGGTCCTGGGTGGTCGTTTTGATCTCTTCGATGGTAACCGGCTGGTCCAGGCTGAAGACCCCGTCAATCCGGCCAAAGATTTCCAGCCGCAGCTCATCGCTCTCGACGATGTGGCTGATGACTACTTCGGCCTGGTAGCCTTCGGGGCGCGATTTCTGCAAGCGGCGGTGGCCCCGGATGCCGGCCAGAGCACGGTCTGGTTCCTGAAAACCCCCGGCCCCGGCGGGCAGATCACCCTCTCGCAAGACAAACTCGACCAGGCCACGAACCGACGTTTTGAGGTAAGCCGTCATGATCAGCACTCTCGTGATATGTAGTCAGCCAACCCCTTCCACCTTTTCATTGGCCGCCGGCAGGAGCCTCTCCCACCGCGAGGGTGCGGCGGGCCAGGACGCCTTCAACGGCAAAGATCACCAGCGCGGCCCACACAACCCCAAAGCCGAGGAAGCGATACGGCGTAAACGGTTCTCGGTAGACCAAAACGCCGATTAAGAACTGAAGCGTGGGGGAGATATACTGAAAAAGGCCCACCAACGACAGGGGGATCCGCTGGGCGGCTGAAGCAAACATCAGTAAAGGGATCGTTGTCACCAGCCCGGCCCCAACCATGAGCGCATCCATAACCGGGCCGATATGGGTAAAAGCGCCCTGCCCGGTACTTTCGGCGTAGAGCAGGTAAAGCAGCGCCGGTAAGAACAACATACTGGTTTCCAAAGTCAAACCGTAAACCGACCCCAGCGGCGCGATCTTTTTGATGAGACCATACAGGCTGAAGGTGAAAGCCAGGGTCAAAGCAATCCATGGCAGCGAGCCATAAGCCAGGGTCAGGTAAAGCACACCTACAGCCGCCAGCCCGACAGACACCCACTGCCACAAGCGCAAGCGCTCGCCCAGGAAAACAACACCCAGCAAGACGCTCAACAGCGGATTGATGAAGTAGCCCAGGCTGGTTTCAACAATAAAACCGGCGTTGACGGCCCAAACGTAAGTCAGCCAGTTAACGCCAATCAGCACGGCGGCGAGAGCGTAAACCAGCAGCACGCGCGGGAGCAGCACGGCGCTGCGGAAAGCCTGCCCCTGGCGGGAGAATAGGATAAGGCCCCACAGGATCAGACAGGACCAGAGAATCCGGTGGCCGATCAGTTGAGTGGCCGGGACTTGATGCAGCCACTTCCAGTAAATGGTCAGTAAGCCCCAGGCTATATAAGCGCCGGCAGCATACCAGGTACCTTTAGTCATAGCTAATTCTTTCGATGAGAAACAAGACTAACCTGCGGCAGGATGAATAGTTACAATTTAGATAGCCAAACTCTACAACCTTATGGTAGAGCAGTCCATTCTAGCACATCTTTTATCTTCCTGACAATCTTCTTTGGGGTCTACTGGGGCTATCACCCGGTTGGTGGTGGCTGAAATGTAGATCGGCGGGACAGAGGACGGGATACCACAAAGGACACTACCAGGGTATAATTCTATTCTATTGTTATTAGCTGCAAGGAAAGGGGTAGATAAAATGGAACTAAATGGTTTACACCACGTAACTGCCGTCACCGGCAAGGCGCAAGCGAATGTGGATTTCTATACCCAGGTGATGGGTCTGCGCCTGGTCAAAAAGACGGTCAATCAAGACGACGTCTCGGCCTACCATCTCTTCTATGGCGATGAGATAGGTCATCCCGGCACCGAGTTGACCTTTTTTGAATGGCCGCACATGGGACCTAATCGTAACGGGCCGGGCAGCATTGCCCAGACGGCCTTGCGCGTCCCCGGTCAAGAGGCTCTGGAGTGGTGGGTCAAACACCTAACCCAGTCCGGGGTCCAACACAAAGGTATTGGCGAGTTTCACGGGCACAGATTGATCAATTTGGTCGATCCCGAAGGGCAACAACTCGCCCTGGTTGACGATGGCCGCGCTCCCGGTGGAGTGCCCTGGCCCAAAAGCCCCGTGCCGCCCGAATACGCTATTCGGGGGCTGTTTGCCTCTACCCTGGTGGTACGCCAGCTCGAGCCAACCGCTTTGGTACTTACAAAGGTTATGGGCTACCAATTGGCGGCCGAATACCCTTCAGCCGGCAATTCCGGCGAGCGCACCGCCGTCTTTGCCCTGGCTGAGGGAGGGGCCGGGAAAGAGCTTTATGTGGTCGAGCAGCCCAACCGGCCCAACGGACAGCTTGGTATCGGGGGGGTACATCATATTGCTTTCCGCACCCCCAATGGAGAAGAGCAGGTGCAGTGGCTGGAGCGTCTCCATGCGGCCGGCTTGCGCACCTCCGGGCTGGTGGATCGTTACTACTTCCAGTCGCTCTACTTCCGCATTCCCGGCGGCATTCTATTCGAGATTGCCACCGACGGGCCAGGCTTTGCGGCGGATGAACCGGCCGAGCATCTGGGTGAACGGTTAGCCCTGCCGCCCTTCCTGGAGCCGCGCCGGGCGCAGATCGAAGCCGGGTTAGAGCCGATACTTTTCAAATAAGCGATTGAAATCGCTCCTCCGGGGCTAAAGCCGGTCGTCCACCTGCGTGGACAGGTTCTTTTTGTCCGCGTAGGCGGACATTACGGCATAACCCTTCAGGTGCGGTTTCAACCGCGCCCTTATCGCTAAAAATCAGATATTCACACTTTTTTCTTTTGGCAAATGTTTGGGTAAAATGTGGTTTTATGCACCAACTACCCTGATAGGGTTATGTGATTAGGATTGCCATGAGAAACAGGATTAATCAATCTGTTGCCGAAGCTTTGTGGAAAATCTACCACCGGCCTGACTGGCACACCTACTTGACCGAGGCCAAGAATTTGCCCTGGGACGCCCCGGATTTTTCCGAACGGATGCTGCACGAGCACCTGGACGAATCGCATGGAGCGGCCACGCGGGTAACGGCAGAACGAGCGGTGCAAATCAACTGGTTATGGCAAAAGCTGGACCTCCGGCCCGGCTTCCGGCTGCTGGATGTTACCTGTGGGCCGGGCCTCTACGCCGTCGAATTGGCCCGCCGGGGCTGCAGCGTGCTTGGCATTGACTTTAGCCCGGCCGCCATTGCTTACGCTAAAGATTTGGCCCGCAGCGAGGGCCTGACCGCAGCCTGCACTTTTATTGAGCAGGATGTGCGGGAGATGGATTTGGCCGAGGGGGATTTTGACGCCGGCCTCTTTCTGTACGGACAGTTGGCCGTCTTCACCAAAACTGAAGCGCAGATGTTGTTGGAAAAAACGGCCCAGGCGCTCAAACCGGGAGGTAAATTATGTGTCGAGCTGCTTAACCAAAAGCGGGTAGATAAAACCCGGAGCGAATGGTGGTTCACCGACGATAAAGGGCTGTGGGGCGACCGGCCCTTTTTGCACCTGGGCGAACGTTTTTGGCATGAAGAAGAAGAGATATCGGTGGAACGGTTCTACATTATTCACCTGGAAACCGGGAAACTGACCGAAATCGCCCTGAGCGACCAGACCTACAGCGTGGAAGCCATGACCCGGATGATGCACCAGGCGGGGTTTAGTTCGATTGACGTTTACGAAGCCTGGGATCGCCAGCCGTTGTATGATGCGGATGAATGGATAGTTTATGTAGCTCACAAATATTAGCGGCTATTTTTTCATTGAAGAGCCTCACACCCAGGGAGAAGCGCCGATGACCCAGCCCATCATTTTTATCAGCTACAGCCACAAGGACGAAGCCTGGAAAGAGTGCCTGGAGACGCAGCTCCAGGTGCTGGCAAAGGAAGGCATTTTTGATGTTTGGGACGATCGCCAGATTACCACCGGCGACGAGTGGCAGCCGAAAATTGAAAAATCAATGGAAACGGCTACGCTGGCGATTTTACTGGTTTCAGCCGACTTTTTGACCTCGCCCTTTATCCGCGGCCAGGAGATACCCCGCCTGATGCAGCGCCGGATCGAGCAGGGCTTGCGGATTTTTCCCATCATTGTGCGGCCCTGCGCCTGGCCGGCCGTGGCTTGGCTGGCCAAGTTGCAGATGCGGCCTAAAGATGGCAAACCATTGGCTTCCTTTGAGAGGGTTAAAGCTGAGGAAATTTTGGCCAATATTGCCTTAGAAATCGCCGCCCTCTTCAAAGCTGCCCCTCAACCCATCCCGCCAACTGCCTCCCTCCTCCCCTGCGTGTTCCCCCCGCCTGCCCTCTTCCACGGCGTACCCTCTTTGCCGGACCACTTCACCGGCCGGG
>CAZUNT010000264.1:0-1500 GCA_964622215.1 uncultured Caldilineaceae bacterium | reverse complement strand
CCGCCTGCCCTCTTCCACGGCGTACCCTCTTTGCCGGACCACTTCACCGGCCGGGCCGGCCTGCTGGCCGATTTAGCCGGGCGACTCTGCGGCGGTGCGGCCGGCCTGGCCCTCTCCGCCGAAGGACTGCCCGGCGTGGGCAAAACCACCCTGGCCGTGGCCCTGGCCCATGACCCGGCCATTTGGAAACACTTCGGCGACGGGATACTGTGGGCCGGCCTGGGGCCGCAGCCCGACGTAATGAGCGCCCTGGCGGCCTGGGCCGGGGTTTTGGGCGGCGACGTATCCCACCTTCCCAACGAAGCTGCCCGCGCCCAGGCGGTCAAAGACGCCATTGGCCCGCGCCGGATGCTGCTGGTCATTGACGACGCCTGGGACATCAACGCGGCCCTGTGGCTGCGCTGCGGCGGGCCGAACTGCGCCCACCTGCTGACCACCCGCGACTAGGGCCTGGCCCGCGCCTTTGCCGGGGCCGGCCGGGTGGCCCACGTGCCAACCTTGGCCGAAGACCCGGCCTACAAGCTGCTGCAAAGCCTGGCCCCCGAAGCCTGTGCCGCCGACCCGGCCGCGGCCCACAAGTTGGCCCAGGCGGTGGGCGGCCTGCCCCTGGCCCTGGAACTGCTGGGCGGCTACCTGGCCGCGCCGGAGCGGACCTACTTCCCCGACCTGAGCGCGGCCGCCCTGGCCGAACTGGGCGACCCGCAACGCCGCCTGCACCTGGCCCGGCAGCGTCTGGGCAGCTACAAAACGGCCCCCCAAACCCTGCAAGAAGCAATTGCCTTAAGCTTGACCGGCCTGCCGGACGAAGCGCGCCGCGCCTTTTACGCCCTGGGCGCCTTTGCCCCCAAGCCCGACACCTTCGACCGGCCCGCCGCCGAGGCCGTGACCGGGGCTAACGCTGCTATGCTGGCCCTGCTGGCCGCCCGCAACCTGCTGGAAATCAAGGATGATCAGCTTTCCCTCCACCAAACCCTGGCCGACGTGGCCCGGACCAGCCTGCCGCCGGAGGCCGTGACCCGCCACCGGGATTACTACCTGGCCCTGGCCAATGAGGATAGGCAGGATTGGCGGCGGATCGAGGCGGTTTATTCGCAGCTCAAGTGGGCCTGGGCTAATGTGGCTGAGGATGACGAAGTACGAATGGATTTTATTTGGGCCTTACGCACCTACCAGGAACGGCGCGGCTTGTGGCAGGATCAACTCACCTGGTTTAAGGCGGGGCTAACCCTTGTTCAAAGATTGGGTCAAAGAGGGAATGAAGGCACGCTTTTGAACGAAATCGGTCGAGTTTATGACCGAACAGGCAGGAGAGATAAGGCATTAGAAGCCTACAAACTGGCGCTCTCAATTTACGAAGAGATTAAAAACCGAGCTTATCAGGCTGTGACCCTGAACAATATCGGGGTGGTCTACGACAACCTGGGGCAGCGGCAGGAGGCGCTGAGCTATTACCAACGCGCTCTGCCCATCCGGGAAGAAGTGGGCGACCGGGCCGGGCTG
>CAZUNT010000263.1:1196-9295 GCA_964622215.1 uncultured Caldilineaceae bacterium | reverse complement strand
GACACCATGTGGGGTAAATCCCGAGGGGTCTGGTATTATCCTAGATATAGTATGGCTTGTTACCATAGCTTCTACCTTTGGGGCTTTTTAAATTTTTCCTTGTATTATGTCACCTTGATTTTGTACTTTTGCTCTTTTTGTGCTAAGATAAAGTAAACCGTTATGTTAAGTGTTTTGGGGGTCGGTGATGGGCAAAAAGTCAGTGAATAAACTGATTCAGGCCAAGTTGTACCGCCTAGAAGAATTAAAAAAGTATCAATCCTACTACGGCCCTAACACGCCTTATCCGGTTATTGTTGAGATCAACGATCTCGAAGTTGAGTTGCAGCGGCTGTTACAACCCGGCCCGACTCGTTCGACGTCCGTAGCCAGAAAAAAAGTTGTAAAAAAGAAGAAAAACCAGGTTCCCCTGTGGCAATTCTGGCGTTTGTCCGGCCCAACCTTCGATGCCATTGCCACGATTGCCTTTTTTGGCCTGGTGTTTTTGTTCGGCACAATTGTTTTTGCCGCTTATGTACAGACTCGGCCCGGACATTCTCACACGACCGTGGCCTACTATAACCCCCTCGATCCCTTAATCCCAACATTGCGACCTACCTTTACACCCACACTGAATTCTGGGGGGGTGCTCTTAACCGCGCCGGGTAGTGCTACGGATGGCAGCGCCTACCTACCCACTCCTGGTGAAATCCCTACCGAAGTGCCTACGCCCGTGCCCACTCTCACCCCCAGCGCCACACCACCGCCTACCGAAATCCCGGCGCCGACCGATACCCCAATCCCTACCAGCCCACCCCCAACCGTTCCGCCTGCGCCTCCACCAGTCGCACAATCTACTCCGGTGGTTCGCTCAGATGCTGCCCCGGCAGCAGCGGCGCCCACCCCAGATCAGCCAAGCGCCCCCCCTCAGCCAGTTTATCCTTTTAGCGTTGGCGAGCAGGGTAATCGGGAATTTCAACGAACCAGTTATCATGTGATTACGATTTACGCCGCAGCCGTGAGCGTAGGGAATGTGCCGATTGGTGGGCTGAAACTGGTGGGGGACCATGTCCCGTCGGGAATGCATGCCGAAAGTGGCCTAAGCGATTGGAATTGGAGCGTGGTTAACTGTTTGGAGTGTGATTACATCAAACAAGGCAACTTGAAGTTTGAACCGGGTACTTTTGCCGACGGCGTCTGGAATATCTATCTGGCTGACCAAAGCGGTACCCCGGTTTCCCCGGTTGTACCCCTTTCCTACTCCGCCGATCCATCCCAGTGGGTGTGGGACTTCATCATCTTCAGAAAAAACTCTTAAGCCAGCCTCTTTTTATCTCATTCTGTCTTTATGGCCTGAATGAAATTGGGCAAACCTAACCTTTTACTGCCGCCAGGCTGTCATCCAGGATTTGCAGGGCTTCGTCTACCTGGGCTTGGTTGACAATCAAGGGGGGGAAGATACGAATGACATGGCTATACAGCCCCGCCGAATACAACAGCAGCCCACGTGCCAGACACTCCTCCAACACGGTGCGAACCGCCTGGGGGTTAGGTTTTTTCTCCGGGCCGGGAAAGACAAACTCCAGGCCGACCAGCAAGCCGATGCCGCGCACGTCGCCAATGATAGGGTATTTTTGCTGTAATTTTTTGGCCCCGGCCAGCAAACGCGCCCCCATCTGGCGGGTATTTTCGAGCAGGTTCTCCTCGCGGATGACCTGGAGGGTGGCCAGGCCGGCCGCGCAGGCGACCGGGTTGCCGCCGAAGGTGGTACTGTGACCGCCCGGTCCCCACTTTTGCATCAGCGCCCGGCCGGCGACTACGGCGCTCAGGGGGAACCCGGAACCAATGGACTTGGCAATGGCCATAATATCCGGCTGCACCTCAAAGGTTTGAGCGGCGAACATGTGCCCGGTGCGGCCAAAGCCGGTTTGGATTTCGTCGAAGATGAGCAGGATGCCGTGCTCGTCGCAGATTTGGCGCAGCCGGCGTAGAAACTCGACCGGCGGGATGACAAAGCCGGCCTCACCCTGGATCGGCTCCAAAACAATGCCGGCCACTTCTGTTGGCGCAATCGCCCGGCTGAAGAGGGTGTCCAGGCTGTCCAGGCACTCCAGGCAGCATGTATCGGGTTGGCGGCCAAGCGGGCAGCGGTAGCAGTAGGGATAATTGGCAAAGTAGACGCTGGGCAGCAGCGGCTCGTAGTGGGCGCGGTACTTGCCTTTGCTGGTGGTCAGGGCCGCAGCGGCCAGGGTGCGGCCATGAAACCCACCCCAAAAGGCGATAAAACCGGGGCGATTGGTGGCGTAACGGGCCAACTTCAGCGCGCCTTCGATGGCTTCGGAGCCGCTGTTGCTAAAGAAAAAGGTGTCCATACCCGGCGGCAGCACTTGGGTCAACTCCTCGGCCAGGCGCAGCAGCGACTCCGCTTGGGTCAAGCCCACCGCCGAATGAATCATACGCCCGGTCTGCTCGCGGGCCGCCTCGACCACGCGGGGATGGCAATGGCCGACATTCATGACGGCCAGGCCGGCGGTAAAATCCAGATACCGCCGCCCGTCCGGATCGTACAAATACATCCCCTCGGCCCGGTCTACGGGTAGATTGGGCCAATCGCGGGCCAGGCTGGGGGCCAGCAGCTCCGGGATGCGGGCTAATAAATCGTTAAAGCTGGATGTTTCAGTCATCATACCTACCTTTTCAATCTGTTCTTTATAGATGTCCAGAAAAGTTGGGCCGGGATTTGGAGATTAGGGGATTTTTTCCTTTATTTTTTATCCCCCAATCCCCTAATCCCGGCAAAAATTTTTCCGGGGTACTGTATTTGGGTTTTCTATTTTTTATCTGTATCCATCTGTATGTATCTGTGGACCTGACCTAACCTTCCACTATTGGCAATACCACTCCTCCCTGGGGCAAAACGGCGACCGACCCCGGACGCTCGGCGGCAGGGAGTTGGACGACTGCCGCAGCGACGGCCTCTTCCACCGAGTTAAAGTAAGCCAGCCCCATCACCTCGGCGTCAGCCTGGGATAGACCGGAGGAAACGAGGGCCAGTTTGACCCGCTCGCGCAAGCGCCCAAACTGCACCCCGGCGGGAGCTTGGTTGCCTCCTACCAGCGGCGTTCCGGCTTGCAGTTCCGCTACCAGTTCAGCCGGGTTGCGGGCGATGTAGTGGGGGTAGAGTGGATAGTTGCTGTGGCCTTCGGGGGCGGCGGTGACAATGATCAGCGTGCCGCCAGCGGCGGTGAGGAGATCACCGGCAAAGACGCCTTTACCGCTTTGCCACCAATCCCTGTCGTAAGGGTAGCAGTTGGTCACCACCACCGGGTAGCGCCGTTTGGCTGGGGCACTAAAAACCGCCTGGGCGTGTCGCACCCCGGCTCGATGCGCTTCCACAAAATGCCCGGCCACAATTTGATAAATTTGGCCATCCAAAGTCGGGATGGCGTTCACGATGAAGTGGAGCGGAACTCGCTCCGCTACAAACTGTTCCAGGCTGCGGCGCAGCGGGGCATTCAGTTGGCCCAGTTGGTTGTTGGGTACGAAGGCCGAGGCTGTATGGAAAGCGGCCACGGTCAGCGAGCTGCAGACCCCGGGGAGGATAATTTTAGCTCCCCCACTAAAACCGGCATCCATGTGGGGTGTAATCATCCCCAGGCCAATGCGCACCTCCGCCTCGGCTACGGCTCGATTAACCCAGGCCGGGATACCGTTAGACGACACGCCCAGGTAAACCATTTCGTCGTCGGCGGTGCTGAGTAAGTTGATTACCTCGTATTGAGCGGCAATCTCGGCCCCTATTTTGGCCTCGATCTCGGCCGGCGTTAGCGGGCGATGAGTGCCCAGGGCCACCACCAGGCGGATGTCCTGCCTGTCTACCCCGGCGGCCAGGAGTTGTGCCAGCACCACAGGCAAAAACAAAGCCACCGGCGTTTGGCGAGTAGTGTCGTCTACTATGACCGCCACCTTTTGTCCCGGCTTGACCCGCTCCCTCAGGGGGGGGCTGCCAATCGGTTGGGCTAAGGCTGCGGCCAGCAGTGAGGATATGTCTGTGGCCGGGATAACCGGCCGGGGGGAAACGCTCTCGCCCAGCCACTCGTCCGGGAGAGTTACCGCCAGCTTACGCCGGCCATAAGGCAGTTCAAGAGTCGCCATTAGAATCGGGGTCAGGCCTCCATTTGCAGGCCGGGAATACGCAGCCGATCTTCAAGGGCATTCAGGAGTAAGGTCGCGGCGGCAACCAAAACCAGGTAAACTACGGCGACCGCCAGATAAATCTCGATGGGGTTGTAATAACGCCCGGCCAGAATCTTGGCCTGCCCCATCAGGTCGGGCACGGCAATGAGAAAGACGACCGAGGTATATTTGATCATCGAAATCATCTCGTTAGACCAGGCCGGGATGACCAGGCGCAGGGCTTGAGGCAGAATGATGTAAAAAATGGCCTTGAACTTGCTCATGCCAATGGCCCGGGCGGCCGTCATCTGGCCCTCGCCCACTGCTTGCAGCGCGCCGCGTAAATATTCCGCCTGGTATGCGCCGCTATTCAAGCCCAGGGTAATGAAGGCAGCGGCCAGGCGAGAGAAAGTTAACCCCACGTCGGGCAGGCCATAATAAACCACAAACAGCTGGATGAGCAGGGGCGTGCCCCGAAAAATAGCGATATACGCCTGCATCAAGCGGGACAGCCACTTATTCCCATAAACTCGGGCCAGGCCCACCGGCAGCCCAATGATAATCCCCAACACCAGGGCGCCCGTCGTCATTTGCAAAGTTACGCCCGTGCCACGGATTAAATCGGGTCCAATACGCTGGAGAAAGATGGTGAAGGCTTCCATTGACTCTACCCCTGTCCCTGATCCTGGTGGATATCCACAAACTTGCCCAGAAAGACCCGGGTTCGCTCGGAACGAGGCTGTTTAAACAACTGTTCCGGGGGGCCTTCTTCTACGATATGGCCATTTTCCATAAAAATAATCCGATCGGCTACCTCGCGGGCAAAGCCCATTTCGTGCGAAACCACCAGCATCGTCATCCCTTCGCGGGCAAGCTGCTTCATCACGGCCAGGACTTCTCCGGTCAGTTCGGGATCCAGGGCCGAAGTTGGCTCATCAAAAAGCATCACATGGGGGTCCATCCCCAGGGCACGGGCGATGGCCACCCGCTGCTTCTGTCCACCGGAAAGCTGAGCCGGATACTGGTTAGCCCGGTCGGCCAGGCCAACCCGTTCCAGTTCCCGCATGCCTTTTTCGTGGGCCTCGTTTTTACCCAACCCCAGCACCTTGGTTAGCCCAATGGTGACATTGCCCAGGCTGGTTAGGTGGTTGAACAGGTTAAACTCCTGAAAAACCATCCCAATCCGCTGCCGCACCCTGTCCACGTCAACATGGGGGGCGGTAATTTCCTGCTCTTCCAGCCAGATGCGCCCTTTGTCGGGCCGGTTTAAGAGATTGATGCAGCGCAGCATGGTGCTTTTGCCGGTACCGCTCGGGCCGACGATAACAACCACCTCGCGGGGCTGGACCGCCAGCGAAACGCCTTTGAGCACTTCGATCTCGCCAAAAGATTTGTACAGCTCTTCAATTCTGACAATGGGTTGCTCGTTGGTCATAGATGAGCTCCTTACATTAACAAGCGGTAGCGGCGTTCGACCCGGTCGAGGGTCTGGCTGGTGAGAAAAGTTAGGGCCAGATAGATAGCGGCCGCCGCGCCAAAGGCGATAAACGGTTCCAGGGTGCGGGCGCTGACATATTCGGCCCGGCGGAGAATCTCCGGCACGCCAATCACATAAACCAGGGTTGAGTCTTTTAACACCAGGGTGGCTTCGTTGGCCCAGGGCGGAATGGCCAACCGGATCGCCTGAGGTAGAACAATATGGCGAATGGCTTTCAAACGGCTCATGCCGATAGCCCGCGCCGCCGTCATCTGGCCCGGCGGCACCGCCAGAATGGTCCCCCGGAAAATCTCCGATTGGTAAGCGCCACTGGAAAAACCCAACGCCAGCGACCCGGCCAGGAAGGGCGACAAATCAACAAGGCGGGCAATCACAAAGAAGAGGATGAAAATAATAACGATGACCGGCACACCTCGGATGACCATGCTGTAAATGGCGGCCAAACCGGAAAAAAAAGGGCCGCCGTAGATCCGCAGAACGCCCATCAAAACACCTAGCACAAAGCCGATGCCCAAGGCAATGAGCGTGACCCCTACGGTGACCCCGATGCCCTGTAATAAGAACTGAAACAACAGGACTAGATTTTGTAGTTCCTTCATCGCGGCCCACACCCTCCCCAAATATTTAAACTATTCTCGGAGTGCAAAAGTACACTTTTGCACTCCGAAACTCGGAATAGATTTGCGCAATCTGATAGGTACTAAGATGGGAATTCTTCTTACGGAATATTGTGCTTTTGTAGCAATTCTTTAATGACGCCTTCTTCTTCCAGCCCTTTGAGCGCCTTGTCTATCTCCGCTTTGAGAGAGGTGGCGTCTTTGGGCATGGCGATGGCCTGGCCGCCGACGACGGTTTCAGTAGTCAGCAAGGCAATTTTGAGACCCTGCTTGTCGGCCAGTTCTTTGGCCGGGTCGCCGTTGATGAACAGGATATCCAGCCGGCCGGCGGCCACGTCGAGCGCACCCTGGTCAACCCGCTCATAGCGGAAAAGCTGATCTTCGGTAATCAGGCCCGGCTCGATCAGGTATTCCTGGACCCACCGTTCGTGGGTGGTGCCGGTTTGCACGCCGATGCTGTGCCCGCCTGCGTCGGTCGGTTTTTCAATCACGATGCCAGGGTTACCGGCTACCAGGAATGCGTCGGTTTGAAAGTGATACGGCTCGGAAAAGTCCACCTGTTCCAGCCGTTCCGGGGTGGCTTGCATGGCGGCGATGACCGCATCGATCTTGCCTTCCTGCACCGCCGCAATCAGCCCATCGAAGGCCATATCCTTGATCTCGACCTCGACGCCCATCCGCTGGCCCACTTCTTGGATGATGTCTATATCAAAGCCGACGAAATTACCCGCATCGTCCACCGACTCGTAGGGTGGGTAGTCCGCCGAGGTGCCGACAATGATCTTGCCTCGCTCCTTGATCGCCGCCAGGTATTTGTCGGTTTCCGCCGGAGCGGCTGCAGCGGCTTCTTCCTGCTGTTCGGGGTAAGGAATCTTCCAGGTGTCGAGGAGTTGGCGAATTGCGCCTTCTTTTTCCATCTCGCCAATGATCTTGTCCAACTCAGCCTTCAAGTCGCTCGCGCCTTTGGGCATGGCGATGGCCTGGCCACCGACGACGGTTTCAGTGGTCAGCAAGGCAATTTTGAGGCCCTGCTTGTCGGCCAATTCTTTGGCCGGGTCGCCGTTGATGAACAGGATGTCCAGCCGGCCGGCGGCCACGTCGAGCGCGCCCTGGTCAACTCGCTCATAGCGGAAAAACTGGTCTTCGGTAATCAGGCCCGGCTTGATCAGGTATTCCTGGACCCACCGTTCGTGGGTGGTGCCGGTTTGCACGCCGATGCTGTGCCCGCCTGCGTCGGTCGGTTTTTCAATCACGATGCCAGGGTTACCGGCTACCAGGAATGCGTCGGTTTGAAAGTGATACGGCTCGGAAAAGTCCACCTGTTCCAGCCGTTCCGGGGTGGCTTGCATGGCGGCGATGACCGCATCGATCTTGCCTTCCTGTACCGCCGCAATCAGCCCGTCAAAGGCCATATCCTTGATCTCGACCTCGACGCCCATCCGCTTGGCTATTTCGCGGATCATATCCATGTCAAAGCCGACAAAGTTGCCTGCGTCGTCCACCGACTCATAGGGTGGGTAGTCTGCCGAGGTGCCGACAATGATCTTGCCTCGCTCCTTGATCGTCGCCAAAAGTCCTTCTGCCGGCGCCTCGGCTGCTTGAGCCTCTTCAGTCGGGGCCGCGGTGGCTGGAGCTTCGGCTGGAGCTTCAGTCGGAGCCGCCTCGGTCGCTGCGACCTCAGTCGGAGCCTCGGTGGCCTGCGGTTGTTCTGTAGCAGGTGGAGGGGTAGGTGTGGCCCCACCACAACCGGCCAACAGCAATGCTGCCAGCAGAACAAGAATCCATAACATTGTGAATCGTTTCATACTCTCTATCTTTCCTCCTTTGTA
>CAZUNT010000263.1:0-1096 GCA_964622215.1 uncultured Caldilineaceae bacterium | reverse complement strand
CAGGTCTTCACAGGCCAGACCAAAGGAAAGGAAGTGAATCCGGTCATTTGGGCTGGTCCGGCCCGGCGCACGCTTCAACATAATTTCGCGCAGGTTGACGACATCGCTCTCGCCAATCTCTCCAGCCTGATACAATTGCGCCAGCAGCGAGGGTTGGTAATGCTTAAATTGTTCCCACTCATCGACGACCAGCCGGTCAGCCTGGCGCAGCGCCTCGACTTCAAATTCATTTTTACCCATAGCCGCCACAAAACAGCCGGCTTTAAGCCAGGTTGTTTTGATAAAAGGTTCGCGGGTAGTGGTCATCGTGGCGACGACATCGGCCTCTTCAACCGCCTCCTGGGCGCTGCCCACTACTCGCACAGCCCAGCGGTCGGAAAATTCCGCCGCCAGGCTCTCCGCTTTTTCTGTTTTTAAATCAAAAATTCTGAATTCGGCCAGAGTCGGCACAGACAGTCCCAGGGCTTCCAGGGTGGTTCGACCGATCACACCCGCCCCCACCAGCCCGGCCACCTGTGCTCCCGGCCTGGCTAAATACTTGGCGGCTACACCCGCTGCCGCTCCGGTGCGCATGGCTGTGATCAACGTTCCATCCATCAGGGCAACCGGGCAGGCTCGCTCTAGATCGTGCAAAATAATCAGGTCAATCCCATAGGGCAAGTCGCCCCGCCGCACGTTATCCATCGATTCGGCGGCCCATTTAATCCCGGCCCGATTCAGGTCACCACCCATATAAACCGGCATCGACACCACCAGATAGTGACGATGACCGGTTTCAGGATTAGGGAACTCCAACAGCGTCTTGCTGGGTTGTTGCACCTGTCCCTGGCCGAGCATGATAAAGGCTTGTTCCACATCTTGCAGAGTCAGGGCCATATCCAGGCCGCCGCAGGCTATAACATCCTCTTGTTTCAAAAACAAAAACTCGGGTGTGGTTGGCTTGACCATCGGTTCATCTTACTCCCAAACGGATTGTAATGCTTTACAGAAGTTGCGGCAAATCTCTTGGTTTTCAAATTTGTAACAGGTTGTTTTTTAAACTTGACTCTCTGATAAATCCATGTTATTCTATGAAAGCGCTTGCAGAAACGCTTTC
>CAZUNT010000262.1:0-9337 GCA_964622215.1 uncultured Caldilineaceae bacterium | reverse complement strand
TACCGGCCCGTAATGGCGTCAGTCCACGATTGGTTTGAGGATAGACTTCTATCAACGATCTTGCTCAGAGCCGAAGAAGTTGCCCAGTACACAGAGCGCGTTATCCTTATTCCAAAAGTTCCTGATGGGATCAGAAATTTGCCAAAGTTCATAAATGGGAAATTGGTCGTTTTAGGATACTCCGTCCCAACCACGCACGGTAAAACTGATCTACCATTGGAGGATTTTGCCGGTTGGCCGATCCATCTTCTTGGCGGAAGCCCATTGCAGCAAGTGAATTTGTTCAAACAACTGTCTAAAATCGCTGATGTAGTGAGCGTTGATGGTAATTACGCTCACAAGATGGCTAGAAGGTGGAACCAATTCTTTGTGTGGGATGGTTCGGCCACGTATGCTAGGAATCGCTATTGGCCGACGATTATAGAAGCCGATGGCAAACCCTGGGGAGACGGGAGCAAAACAGCCGGTGCGCCTTACGAGGCGTTTCGGAGGAGTTGCCAGAGCATTATCGAGATGTGGTCTGAATTGAGTCACTCTCAATTGCTCAGTACAGCATCGGAGCAGGAGACGCCTCTGGCCGATGCTGTACTGAGCCAACAGGCAGGTGAGAATGAGTCTAGTTGAGCAAATTCGAGAGAAATTGGACATCGCCAAGTTTGTGGCTCCGTATACAAACGGGTTGAAGCCAAGCGGCAAGAACTTCTTTACTGGTCGCTGCCCGTTCCATCAATCGCCCAGTGACCCACCAAACAAGCGTAAGTTTTGGGTTAATGTGGAGAAACAGATTTGTGGTTGTTTTTTCCAGGACTGCCAGGCCCAAGCCCCAGGTGGCAAGCCAATGGACGTGGTGAACTTTTACGCCCGGCTGAAAGGTATCTCCAACAACCAAGCGATAGAGGAATTGGCAAAAGAATGTGGATTAAGGGAGTGATCCACACCGACGACCACACCCATTATAACGCGACTCGATGTGGGAGTCCACACTAAAATCCGTTTTTGAATATGAGTGTACCTTATGACCAAACCAACAAAATCCACACTAAAATCCGTTTCTGAAAGTGAGTGTACCTATGGCTCTACCTACAGCCAAACACACCAAAATCCGAATAGCCCAAAATTCCCTATGAACAAAATGGAGTTCATGCCCGATGTAGAACTTCTAATCAATAACAAAGAGGGCTATTTCGACGGACACGCTCTCCAAATTTGGAGCGACGGCGTTATTACCCATAAAGGTAGCAGCTATACCTGTGGTGAGCCAAAATTTCAGCCGGGCGAAGACGTGCTCGACCTGCTCAAATACGCCATGCGCCAGAAATACTGGCGTGAGGCTGACCGTTGGATGGGCCTACTTAACCTGAAAGTAATCTCCAAACAGAAAATCCGGGAACGCGAATTCGGCTATCCCGGTAATTACAACGGCTTTGCTCTTTACCGATGGGAGACTACCATCGGCCCTTTGTGGCTAGTCGAATCCTCCTGGGGCTACCTGGGCGAGGATGGCGACGCCGGGGAGGATACCAAAGTATTTGACCGCGAGGCTACCGCAATAGCCAATTTTGAGAAAAAAGTAAGCGATTTTGAAGGACCGGAGCGCGAAACCGCCGCATATTATCAAAAACAGGAGGAGCTATGAGTATCTATAAAGTAGGCGAACCCTACAGCCCAACCAAAACCCATTGGCCGGAAGGCGTTGACTACAACTACCGTGCCGGCCAGCACGAACTGCGCCTTTTTCTGCGCACCCCCAACCGGCAAGAGATTACCGACGTCGAATCGGGCGAGGCCCGCTTTGCCCTGGCCGTCGAACGCGACATTATCTTTTTCTGCTATCGCTTCGGTCAGGGCGACTGGGGCGACTGCGGCTTCTCCATCCACCTGGTGCCGGAAGATGAGCGTATTCTGCCAGAACTACCGAAAGCGGGTGAGCGGGCGCTCCTGACCACCCTCCTGATCGATGCCGAAACCGGCCTCCTCAAGGCGATCCGGGTTACGTCGCTCTCGCCCAAATTCACCCAAAGGTTACACCGAGCTATCCTGGGCCAGGCCGCCCGTCCCTTCCCCGATGACTACGACCAACAGGCCGAGGCGGTTTACCACCGTTATACCTCGGCCCAACTCGCCATGAATCGGGCAGTTGTCCGTTGCTGGGGAGGTGAGTGATGGCCCGCTCCAGGGGCGTTTACCTCCACCCGGCCGCCTGGGCCGCCTGGGAGAAATGCGCCGAGGCGACCCGCAGTTTCCCCGCTCGCGGCAAAAATGCCGGTAAGGTCGCCTCGGTCGATGCCCTACTGCGGCGTATCGGTGAGAACCCGGTGCTGCTGGATAAAATCGTCCAATTCCTCAGTAGCCCGGTGGCCCAGGCCGAATCGGGCCTGCCTTCGATTATCATTCGTCCTGAAAAATTCGTCAGCCGCACTATTGCCCGGATTAGCATCACCCAAACAGCCGTAAGTGTAAATTTCCCTGAAAAGCGCGACGATTTCCGGGAAGTAGTCAAGGGCCTGGGCTACGCCTGGGACGAAAGCGCCTGGGTCAAATTGGTCAAAAACTGGACCGGCGCCGCCAACCGCGCCGCCGAACTGGGCCACCAACTTCTATTGGTCGGCTTCTGGATCGCCCCGCCTACGGTCGAGGTTCAGAACCTCATCATCAACGAATCCTACCAGGCCGAACAGAAGCGCGTTATCTCCGTCCAGCAGGGCGGGGAGTATGACGGCTGGTTCCGCATCTGGTGGACCAGGAGCGAGGACTGTTATAAGGCAGCCAGCCGGATCACCGCCAGCCACTACTATAAACCCGTCGTCGTCGTCCCTCCTGAACACTACGACGAGGTCGAGGATTTTGCCGGGCGACACTATTTCCACCTGACCCAGACCGCGCAGCAGTTGGCGGCCAGGGCCAGGGCCTCGCTCGAAGCGGCCCTGCTTCTCTCGATCAGGGAGCCGGAGCCGCTCGATGAGCCGGACGGGATTCCTGATTTGGGCCTTCCCGAAACCATAGGCATCGCCGATGAACTTATTGACGACCCTGTATGACCATCAGCGCCCGCCCATAGACAAGCTCCTGCCCAGCCGGGTCGGGGGTCTATTTATGGCAATGGGCACAGGCAAAACCCGCGTGGCTATCGAACTGGTCGCCCGCCGCCGGCATAAAATTGATCGGGTAGTCTGGTTCTGCCCGGTCTCGCTCAAAGAGACTGCCGATTACGAAATCCGCAAGCATACCGACGCCGGCGACGACGATATTTACCT
Source organism: uncultured Caldilineaceae bacterium (assembly GCA_964622215.1). Lineage (GTDB taxonomy): Bacteria > Chloroflexota > Anaerolineae > 4572-78 > J111 > DSQQ01. The sequence continues at coordinate 6,083 of CAZUNT010000262.1, read as the reverse complement.
CTTCGACGACCGCACCACCCAACGCAGCGTCCCCCGCTCGGCCACATGGTACGTCGTCGGTCTGGAGAGTATGGGCAGCAGCGACCGCACCGTCCTGGCCGCCAACGACCTGATCACCCCGCAGACCTTTGTCGTCGTGGACGAATCGAGCTATATCAAAGGCCACCATGCCCGGCGCACCCGCCGCCTTACCTATATGGCCGAACGCGCCCGCTACCGGCTAATTATGACCGGCACGCCGATGACCCAGGGCGTCCAGGACCTCTACGCCCAGATGCGTTTCCTCTCCCCCAAAATTCTTGGTTACTCCTCTTTCTATTCCTTCGCCGCCAACCACCTGGAATACAGCGAAAAATACCCCGGCCTGGTCATCCGGGCGCATAATACCGACTGGCTGGCCGCCAAGATGCAGCCTTACGTCTACCAGGTCACCAAAGAGGAAGCCAGCCTCAACCTGCCCCCCAAGCTCTATGACAGTTGGTATTTCCGCCTGACCCCTGAGCAGGTCGCCGCCTACGAACAGGCCAAAGAAGAAATCCTGCTCTCCTGCCCCGACGACCTGCTCGATTCCTATGTTATTTTTCAGCTTTTTACCGCCCTGCAGCAGATCGTTTCCGGTTTCTGGAATCGGGGCGGGCAGTTGTTGGAATTCTCCCACCACCGGCTGGATACATTGCAAGAGGTAATCGAGGCCCTGCCGGCTGGTGAGAAAATCATCATCTGGTGCAAATACCGTTACAGCGTCCGGGCCATCACCGAGGCGCTGGTCGGGCAGTACGGGCCGGATTCGGTCGTCCAATTCTACGGCGACCTGCCCGAGACCGACCGGTCGGCGCAGTTGGCCCGCTTCCGTCACGATGCTCGTTTCCTGGTGGCTACCCAGGCCACCGGCGGCCACGGTCTGACCCTTAACGAAGCGGTATACTCGATTTTCTACGAGAACGAATTCAAATACGCCCATCGGGTCCAGGCCGAAGACCGCAATCATCGCATCGGCCAGGCGCGTCGCCCTACCTACATCGACATCCAATCCCGCGCCAAAATCGAGGAGCGCATCAGCCAATCCCTGGCCAAAAAAGGCAATGCCCTGGACGATTTCCGCCGCAAGATTGAGGCGGTCAAGAAGTTGGGCAAAAAGGGATTGGCCGAATATCTGAAAGCAGTTTTATGATTTTAAGGTTCACCTCCTTGACAGTTAAATGTAACTGTGATAATATAGGAGTTACATTTAACTATATATTTGCAGGAGGATTAAGATGGTAAACATAGGAGATACAGTCAAAGTGTGGAAATCGGTAATGTACCGGGAGTATTCCACCGAGGGCGTAGTCGAGGCAGTGCAGACTGACCGGTTCGGCGACCAATTAGCCAAAATCAATGGCGACTGGTATAAAATGGCCAACGACCTGGAGAATAAATTCGAAATAATCCCTCAACCTGTCCCCCAATCCCTGTTCCCCCAATATCCCAATTGGGCCAAACTCTCCCGCCAGGAACAAAACATCATCCTCAAAAAACACGGCTACCGCTGGGTCGAATATACTCGCGAGTGGTTAGAGGATAACGACGATTTCGACCGCGAGCCGGGCTGGTATCTGTTCGCCCCGGACGGGCGCGAGGTCGAGGTCGAGCGAGCCTTCGACGAGATCAACCGGGGCGTTGGGGTAGTCAAGGCCGAGATCGAGGCCAAGCGCCAGGTTGAGGCCGCCGACCGGGAACGCCGCCGCCAGGTGAAGGCAGGCGTCCAGAGAGTGGCCGATCATATTCGGACCAATGGCGAAAAGCCTGAAAATCACGATTGGCCCCAGGGCGAGACCCTTCTGGACAGCCGCAATATCTACGGCTCCGGTGAGGCATTTGTTATTGAGCCAGATAACACCGTCTGGCATCTCATTAAAAACGGCATGGACGGCGACGATTGGTCGCGCAACAACCTGCCCGGTCATATTGCCTTTAAACTCAGCGCCGCCTCGACCGTGGCCGAGGCCCTGCGCCAGTTGGCCGCCGGCCAGCCGATTCAAGGAGGATTATTATGAAAATCTCAATCCGCCAAACCCAGAAGGGAGATTGGCTCGTATTCGAGGCCATCCCTGCCATATTAGGGATAGAAGTTGACCAGGTCGGCTCCTATGTGGACGGCTACACCACCGGTTTGCAATTCCAACGTTTTGACACCGAAGAGGAAGCCGAAAACTACGCCGGCGCCCTGACCGCCAAAACCAACGCCGAGTTGATTGAGTGGCAGCCGCCCCAACGTCAAAATGCCAGTTTTGAAGACCTGCCCCGCCTCTATCCGGACAAAACCGGTTACGAAACCAGGGAACAGTCCGAGGCCGCCGGCTGGATTCGTATCAACCCATCCAAGACCATTACCCATTACCGGGGTATCAAAATCTACTGCGCCGACATAACCCCCGGCAACTCATTTGGTTATGAACTAGCTATCAAAGCCCTGGATCGGGAATTTGCCCATTCCACTCAAATTGGGATTGGTCGATATTTCTCCGTCCGCTTTCGTACCGGCGAGGTTCTCGACGCTATCGATGCGGCCCGAAAATTCATCGACCATGATCTAATTACCCAGGCCGAGGCGGTCAAGGAGGGCGCGCCCTCGGTCCAGGCGGTCAATAACGCCATTCGGGAGGGTTATTTAACCGGCTATCGTGATCCTGGCAGTAACCCCCACCGGCCCGGAGGACAATTGGTTAGCCGGATAGAGGTTCGTAAACGATGGCATACCGAGGAGGGACCAAACAATGAATTATGACAATATTACAACACAACTAAAAATGTTTGTTTCGGATTATCCAAAATTGAATAATGCGATTACCGCTCTTGAAAATGAAGACTTGGCCGAGGCTGTTGAAATCATCAAAAGTGCCCGTGTAGCTACAAAACCCGGTACCACTCATAGTTTTGAATTGTTGCAAATTATAGAGCCACTCATTGACGGTCTTAACTTTCAGATCGAAGAAAATCTCAAGCGGTTGATTAATGACGGTCATAATGAGCTTGGATCTGTTTTGATTAAAGTTGAATCTGAGGACGACGGCAAATATACCGATGCGGCCATCATGATGGAAAAATTCGATAATTTTCAGCTTCCACGAAATAATTATGAATTCGATATCCTTTCTATCTCGAATAAATTACAAGTGATGGCCCTATTTTATAGTGATGAAGAATGATCTTCCTTGGTTATGACGACCCGGCCAAAAAAATAGAGATTAACCACTATCTCTCCACCCACGACATCCATAAAACCGTCGTTATCTCTGCCGACGAATTTCCCCTCCCTCTCCCCGATACCGACCAGATTACCTATAGTGGCGTGATTCGTTATGTTGTCTTTTACCGCCTACTCCAGGAGATCGACGACCATACCCTGATTGTCATCAACGAGTGCCTGCGCACCCAGAACCGCTATGATCTGACCTACAACTGTATCCGTAACTATCTTAACCAGACTAACCACCAACTTATCTTTCAGCAACTCCCCCAAATTGATACTCAAGATGATTTTATGATTCTTTTTGATTTTGATAGCCGTAGCCGTTGGAAGCGGCAAAAGTTTGACCCAGACCTGATTCGGGATAACACCCAGGTACAGGTAAACCCGCTACCGCTGGAATTTACCCGCATTGACGTGCCTACTTCACCAACTATCCAAGCAAAATACATCCAGGAACGTGACCGCCTCTTCACCACTCTGGGGGCCAAGGATCCTCATACCCTGCCCCGTAATCTCTACCTGCTAGGAGGCAAGGACAAGTTAGCCTACATCGACGCCCACGCCTATCCCCAACTTTCCCTATTCGACCAGGGTGCGCCTGACCAGCGCTACGTCGCCCGCAACAAACGCCTGGGGCGAGATTGTATTATCACCTATGCCGACGTGACCCCGGATGGTAGCCCCTACACCATCGTCGAATTCCCTCATCGCTTCATCGACTTTAGCGACTTCCTCCGCCGTACCGGGCAGGCCCGCAGCGAGGTCCTGGTGGCTGACCTGAAGGTAGACCACTGGTATTTTCAACGTTATAGTGAATGGAAAGATCGAATTTATGAGACTTACGCAGGTCTACAGCAATAATAAAAACGTGCTCGATGCTACCCGCGAGCGGATCAGCTTCATCTTCGACCACTTCGAGAATATCCATGTCTCCATATCGGGCGGTAAGGATAGTAGCGTCCTGGCTCACCTGGCCCTGACCGAAGCCCAACGCCGCAGCCGGCGCGTCGGTATCTTTTTCCTCGACGAAGAAGTGGTCTACCAATCGACCATCGACCAGGTGACTTACATTATGGAAGACATGGCCCCCAGCCACGTCTTCCCCCTCTGGCTGCAAATGGAATTCCACCTGACCAATGCTACCTCGCTGACCGAAACCCAATTCATCCCCTGGGAAGCCGGCCAGCACAAAATCTGGATGCGCCCTAAAAAGTCTTACGCTATCAAGTTCGCTCCCTGGGACCGGTCCACCGAATATGTGGCCGATAAAAATAAGGGCTTTGGCTTCTATGACGTGTTCGTTAATTTCGAACAATGCTATACCAACACTGCCTTCCTGGTCGGTTTGCGCGGCGTCGAATCGCCCAACCGCTGGCGGACCGTCTCCAAAAACCCGGCCCTTATCGGCGGTCAAAATATCTACTGGGCCACGACCAAAGGCGAAAACTTCAGCATGTACCCCCTGTACGACTGGAACATTCACGACATCTGGCGTTATACTTTCGATAATAAGCTGCCGTACCACAAAATCTACGATTATATGTTCAAGAAGGGCTACTCAATCAACGAAATGCGCATCTCCTCCCTCATCCACGAAAAATCATTCAAGGCCATCTGTGACCTGCCTGAATTCGAGCCGGACACCTACAACCACCTGGTCAAGCGGGCCAAGGGGATTACCCTGGCCCAGGAGACCGGCAAAAACGCCAAACTCTTCCGGGCGCGCAAGCTGCCCAAAGACCATCATTCCTGGCGGGAATACCGCGATTTCCTCCTGGCTACCCACCCCGACCCGGATAAGCGCGACATCCTGGCCCGCCGTTTCGCCCGTCACCTCGATAACGAGTACGTGGCCCGCCAGCAGGTACGCCAACTTATCCTCAATGATTACGAAAACAACCTGCCGGTGAAATCCGAGGAAGACCCCCGGCAGAGGTGGATAGAATACTATATGGAGAATTTATAGATGTTCATCAATACCGTGAAAGAATACCTGGCCCATCGGGAAAAAACGGAACCGGTCTATGTGCCGGCGAATCATAAGCGAAAAATCCTCATCCCCTGCGCCAATACCCTTGTAGTTAGCCGCAGTCTGGTCGTCGCCAACACCTACAACCCCAACCACGTTTCCGACGACAAGATGGAACTGCTTTATCAGAGCGTGGTCGATAATGGCTTCGCTTTTCCCATCGTCGTCATTTGGGATGATGACCAGCAGCTTTTTGTGGTGGTAGACGGCTTTCACCGCTACCTGGTCAGCGGTCCAAAGTGGCTCGATATGTCCCACGTGCCGGTAGCGGTCCTGGCCCACGACGCCGCCCAACGGATGATCGCCACCTGGCAGTTCAACAAGGCTCGTGGGGCACACGAGGTGGACCTGGATGCCGACCTGATCCGGGCGCTTATCCAGCAGGGAATGAGCGAGGACGAGATCGGCCAACACCTGGGCGTAGACCTGGACACCGTTCACCGCTACAAGCAGGTGACCGGTATTGTTGAATTATTCAAGGGCGCTCAATACTCAATGAGCTGGGGCATAGTGGAGGTAGAGGACAATGGACACTAAATGGAAATACGGTGATGCATGGGAACAGTTCCCTATCGAACCAGGAGAGGTCTGGGGCATTCCGGCCAACCGTAGCAAGGTTGCAGTCCATAACATCTTCGACTCTCTCCCCGCTTTTATGCTCACCGCCGACCTGATTTTTGTAGACCCACCCTGGAATCAGGGCAATATCAATGCCTTCTATACCAAAGCTGGCCGGACGGATTATCAGGAGTTTGGCGTTTTCACCGAGGTTTTATTCAAGCGCCTTGCCGATATCTCCGCCCAAACTGTCTATATCGAGAT
>CAZUNT010000261.1:0-9410 GCA_964622215.1 uncultured Caldilineaceae bacterium | reverse complement strand
GAGAACATACGGTTGAGCTAACCTTCCGGCCCTTCAGTTTCATCAGCGGCGCTGTTATCACTGTTTTGAGCCTGGTTGTTATTGTCGCTGCCCTCTTTTTCGCCTGGCGAATGAGGCGTTAAGTTACCCCCTTGACAAAATTCTTTAGCTGTGCTATTATTATCTAGATAATATTTGCCTAAGCAATGAATATGAATGAGATGGAACCCCATCATATCTACGATATTAGCAGCCTGGATAAAGCGATTGCTTATAAGATTCAACGGCTGGCCCGGCTGCTCCGGCTGCACCTGGTCAAATTCTTGCAAGAAGCCGGGGCCGATACCACTCCCGAACAGTGGTTTATTTTATTCCGTTTGTATGAACAGGATGGTCAATCACAGGGGGAATTGGCCGACAAAGACCTGCAGGATCATCCTAATGTCACCCGCATGCTGGATGCGCTGGAAAAGCGCCAATTGGTTGTTCGCCGGGCCGCCCCATTTGATAGGCGCAAGTCCCTCATTTTTTTGACGGAAGCCGGCCGGCAACTGCTGGCTCAGATACTCCCGCTGGCGATTGAGGAAAGGAAAAAGGTGCTCAATGGGCTAACCTCGCAAGAAATTAACACGTTTACCGACCTCTTAAAAAAGATCGAACACAATATTTTGAACGATTGATTTTTTTTGGGGATTTAATTGCCTAAGCAAAATTATCTAACATAAATAAGGGGGGTTTTGTGATGCTAACTGAACAAAACAAAAATATTGTTCGTCGCTATATCGAGGAAGTTTGGAACAAACAGAACTTGCAGACCGTAGACGAATTTTTAGCCGAGAATTACCTTGACCATTCCCTGCCGCCTGAATTTAAAGGGAGAGAGGGAGTTAAACAGTGGGTCAAAGCGGTCAGCACCTTCTTTGACGAGCAGACTATCATTGAGGATCAAGTCACCGAGGGTGATCTTTCTATCCTCCGGCTGACGATGCGGCTGACCCACCGGGCTGAGTGGCGTGGTATCCCGGCCACCGGAAAGCAAGTAGAGATCCGGGGTTATCGGGCCTACCGTCTCGAAGGGGGTAAAATTGTCGAGCATTGGGCCTTGATTGATGGCGACAGCCTGGAACGGCAACTCCGCGAGGTCAACTAGTTTTATTTGGTAATTAAGCCTATTTTAGTATAATAGCTACGATGCTGCCTATCATCGAAGTTCACAACCTGACCAAACGTTATAAAAACGCCGAGGCTAACGCCGTTGACGGTATCTCCTTCACCGTCGCGCCGGGCGAATTCTTTGCCCTGCTCGGACCCAACGGGGCGGGCAAAACCACCACTATTTCCATCCTGACCACTATCCTGTCGCCCACCTCCGGCACGGCCCGGATTGCCGGGTACGATGTAAGCACCCAAGCCAGCCAGGTGCGGCAAAGTGTCGGCATTATTTTCCAGCGGCCCAGCCTCGACCTGAACCTGACCGCCGAAGAGAATGTGCGCTTTCATGCCATCCTCTATGGCCTGTACCCCTTTCGGCCCACCTTCTCGACCATGCCCCGCGTCTATCGAGACCAATTGCACCGCCTGGCCTCGGTGTTGGGTATTGAAAAGGAGATTTTTAAACCTATCCGTACCTTTTCCGGGGGAATGAGACGAAAACTGGAGATTATTCGCAGTCTCATCCACCGGCCCAGGGTGCTGTTTCTGGATGAGCCGACCACCGGTCTCGACCCAATCAGCCGGCGCAATTTGTGGGAATATTTGAAACAGGTGCGAGCGGAAAGCGACACGACCATCTTCCTGACCACCCACTACCTGGACGAGGCCGAGGAGGCCGATACCATCTGCATCATCAACAAGGGCCAGGTTGTTTCTTACGGTTCGCCAGCCCAGGTTAAGGCCGATCTGGTGGAACAGTATCTCCTGCTCGACGCCGCCAACCGGGACAGCCTGCGGGCCGAACTCACCCGCCTGGCCTTATCTTTTACCGAAGTACCCTTGTTTAAAGTCCACCTGAACGGCCAGAGCGCCCAGCAAGTCATCAAGGCCATTGGCACACCTTTGACCGTGCTGCAAACGCACACGCCTACGCTTGAAGACGCCTATCTGGCGATTGTGGAGGAGCATGAGTCAGCTTAACGCTATCCTGGTCCTAGCCTATCGAGATTTGCTCAAATTTTTGCGCGACCGGGTCCGGATCGTCTCGACCCTGGTCTTCCCCCTGATTTTTATCGTGGCCCTGGGCGGCAGCCTGCAGGCCAACCTGGGCGAGGATGTGGGCTACAACTTCCTCGTCTTTACCTTCACCGGCGTCTTTGCCCAAACCCTGTTCCAATCGGCCGCAATGGGTATTATCTCCCTGATTGAAGACCGGGAGAATGATTTTAGCCAGGAGATCTTTGTCTCGCCGATTTCTCGCTACTCGATTATCTTTGGCAAGATTCTAGGCGAGTCCCTGGTGGCCCTGGCTCAAGGGGTAGCCATTTTGTTTTTTGGCCTCATCCTTGGGATTCCATTCTCCGGGCCTCAGTTGGTGGCCTTGATTCCGGTGAGTATCGTCGTCTGCCTGTTCGGCGGCTCTTTTGGGGTGTTAATTATGGCCAGCTTGAGCAGCCGCCGGGCCGCCGAACAGATTTTTCCCTTCATCCTCCTGCCCCAGTTTTTCTTGGCCGGGGTTTTCGCCCCGATCAAAGTTTTGCCCCTACCCCTGGATATCCTCTCGCACCTCTCCCCGATGCGTTACGCCGTTGACTTGACGCGGGGCATTTTTTACATCGGCCAAGCCGACTATATCGAAGTGGTGCTGCAAAACCCCGCCTTTAACCTGGCAGTGATGGCGGCGCTATTTTTGGTTTTCCTGGCCCTGGGTACATTTCTGTTTGTGCGCAGCGAGCGAAACCGGTAAGTCTTCTCAAAAGTAGGGGTAATTGATCGCCTAAAAACAACGGAGCCACCCTGAGGGTGGCTCCGTTTGATTTGGTTGGTTCAAAATAAGTTGGCGATTACGGAAATTGGAGTCCAAACCTTGGTATTGGAGTCCAAACCTTGGTTTGGAAAGGCCAAAGCAAGCTTTGGATTCCATTAAATGATGGTAAGGTTACTGTTTGGAGGGCAGGAAATCTTTGTGGTAGATGTCTGCCAACGCGTCCATCTGCTGCTCAACAGAGTCGGCAATAAAGGCTTTATGTTGCTCCCAATTGATCGGTTTACCGGGGTCGGTAGATAAGATACCGATCCAGCCGATAAATTTTCCATTGGTCCACAACGGGTAATCCCCCACTGAGACAAAGTTGGGGGGGTAATATTGTTTGAGTGGTTCATCATCGGGGAGTAAATTGTAGTCGGTGACCACCAACCTGTCATGGGGGGCTTTGTTTTTGTGGCGAAAATTTCCCCCATAAACCAGGTGAAAGGAATCGTGCTCTGATCCTGGAACGCCCCGCACAGGTTTTCCATTCCATCGAGGACATCTTGATGGCAGCTAATAATGTTGTCATTATCCGTGGGGACGTTGAAGAAAATAGACACATTTTGAGTGTTTGTTACACCCCTCAGCAGTTTCTTTAACAATTGGTCAACCTGATTCTGAGACATAGATAAAATTTCCATTATGGGGCAAATATTCAAGGGAGGAATCCCCATTCCAGATTTGCGTACAACACCTCCCTTGTGTTATAGTTCTATCCCCAGAGCACAAGCATGGGGGTCTGAGTGGCTTCAGTTTTTGCCTGGGAAATCCAAAAAGTTCTAAAGCTAATCAAGGGCCTGATTCCTTTCTTTTTAGGAATCGGGCTTTTTTATGCCTTTATCAGGTAAAGGAGGGAGTATGTCTGATTTAATCCTGCCCGGTCTGGCCGATGTGCATACTCACCTTCGGGTTCCCGGTGGGGAGCACAAAGAAGATTTTATGACCGGCACAGCGGCGGCACTGGCCGGCGGTATAACTACCCTGCTGGCCATGCCGAATACCACGCCGCCGCTGACCACTCCCCAAATTTTACAGGGGACTCGTCAAAAAGCCCAACACGCGATCTTTTGTGATGTTGGGCTTTTTGCTGGGGCCAGCCCAATCGAAATTGACCAGTTACCCCAACTCAGCCCCTATGTCGTTGCTCTAAAAATTTATCTCAACGAAACATTTGGGCCGTTGCGAGTTGAAGACCTGCCCACCCTCCTGGCATGTTTTCAACACTGGCCCCATGATAAGTTGATTGCCTTACATGCCGAAGGCCCGAATGTGGCCGTAGGCATTGGCCTGGCAGCAGCCTACCGTCGTCCGGTTCATTTTTGTCACATCAGCCGGAAAATAGAACTTGAGTTAATTGCTGCGGCCAAGAGGCGAGGGCTACCGGTCACTTGTGAGGTGACGCCTCATCACCTGTTTTTGACTGAAGCAGATGTCGCTCGTTTAGGGCCGCTTGGCGATATGCGACCTAAACTGGCAACTCCGGCGGATGTCGAGGCGCTGTGGACGCATCTTGACACGACGATTGACTGTGTTGCCACCGACCACGCCCCCCATACCTTGACCGAAAAGCAAGCCACCAATCCACCACCCGGCGTGCCGGGCCTGGAGACCGCTCTGCCTCTGATGCTAACCGCCGTAGCCGAAAAACGTCTCACCCTGGAGCGGCTGGTTGAGTTGATGGCCACTAACCCCAGGCGTATTTTTAAACTGCCGCCGCAACCCGATACGCGGGTCGAGGTTGACCCTCAAGCAAGGTATACCTTATCCAACGAAGGACTCCAGACCAAATGTGGCTGGAGTCCTTTTTCTGACACGACCGTCACCGGGCGAGTGCGGCGGGTTATTCTGCGAGGAGTGGAAGTTTTTACCGATGGCAGCGTGACGGCTCAAGCGGGTAGTGGAAAGATAATACCACCTTTATGACCGCCGACCGCTGACCGGCGACCGCCAAGGATTACCAAGTCTTACATCGGCGGTCTGCCGTCCGTCGTCGGCGGTCATTGGATGTAATAAATACTTTGTAACAAGGAGAGAAAAATGTTGTCACAAAAAATCCCCCCTCTTTTCAATTTTGAGGCTATGCCCCACCCTATCTATATCGGCAACGGCCTGAGTGGTCAGGATATTATCTCGGTTTCACAATTTAATACCGAAAAACTTGACTACATCTTTGCCCGGGCCCATGAGATGTGTGAAATGGTAGACCGGATTGTACCAACTTATTTACTCAAAGGGCGGGTTCTGAGCTGCCTCTTTTATGAACCAAGCACCCGTACCAGCGCCTCGTTCATTGCGGCGATGGAACGGCTGGGTGGGAGCGTCATCCCAATTACCCAGGGCGTGCAGTTCAGCTCGGTTAGCAAAGGTGAAACCCTGGCCGATACTATCCGCACCCTGGAACAGTATTCTGATGTGATCGTTTTGCGCCACCCGGAAATTGGCTCGGCTCAAGTAGCTGCTGATTACGCGAATATTCCTATCATCAACGCCGGGGATGGCGCGGGCGAGCATCCCACCCAGGCTTTGCTTGATCTGTTTACCATCAAAGAGGAGCTAGGCCGCCTGGACGGATTAAAGATTGCGATGGTGGGGGATTTGCGTTATGGGCGGACGGTTCACTCGCTGGTTCGCCTGCTCTTGCAATATGATGTCAGCCTCCGCTTTGTGTCACCGGAGATTCTACGCTTGCCGTTGACCATAATGAATGAGGTAATTGATGCGGGTCTGGCGGTACGAGAAACCCATGATGTGGCCGATGTCATCGAGAACGCCGATGTCCTTTATGTCACCCGGGTCCAGAAAGAACGTTTTACCGACCTGGCTCTATATGAAGAGGTCAAAGACCTGTACGAAATTACCCCAGAGGTGATGGCTAAGGCCAAACAAAAAATGATTGTCATGCATCCCCTGCCTCGCGTTGGTGAAATTCACTACGCCGTCGACGCCGACCCTCGCGCAGCTTACTTCCGTCAGGTCAAAAATGGGATGTACATCCGTATGGCCTTGCTAGCAGCCGTACTTGGTAAAGCCTAAAAACGACCGCAGACCATTGACCGCAAACCGCCGCCAGAAGCATCTTTCGGCGGTCTGCGGTCGGCAGTCATCTCTTAAGGGGGTTAAAGGGAAAAACCGGCCCATCCAGGCAGGTTAGCCAGCCCTGGCCCACCTCGCAGCTACCGCACAGGCCAAGGCCACAGCGCATGTGGGCTTCCCAACTCAGTTGGACCGGAATAGTTTCGGCGGCACAGTAGGCGGCGACTGCCTCCAACATTCCCGTTGGACCACAAGCATAAACCGTTCTGGGGTGACCGGAGGACTCCGTCAGCGCGAGCGCGATGGCGTCCGTCACCCGGCCTTTTAAGCCAGTTGAGCCATCCTCCGTTGTCAGCCACAAGGGTATAGCCAGGGACTCAAAAGCCGGAACCAGGAGCAAATCCTGGCGGCGGCGCGCCCCGATAATGGCCATAACCTGATAACTCATCGCCAGCGCCCGCCGGGCCAAAAAAAGGAGCGGGGCTACGCCATAGCCGCCGCCAATGAGCAAAATAGGTCCTGGAGAGATTGGCTCAGGCAGGTCGTAGCCAGTCCCCAGCGGTCCACGCACCCACAGCCAATCTCCTACCCGTAATTGGTGCAGTGCCCGGCTAAACGGCCCGACGGCGGCCACCGTCAGGCTGATCGGGTCAGCATTGGCCAGGCTAAACGGTTTATCTTCAAGGCCGGGCAGCCAGACCATCACAAACTGGCCAGGGGCTGCCCGGAGCGCGTTGTCGAGGACGAAGGTTTTGGTATAATCGTTCTCGGTATAAATTTCGGCTATTTTAAATGCTTGAGGCAGGCTCATTTTTATTGATCACTCTCGCCGGAGTCGAGGCTTTAGCCGAGATAGTAGCAACTCGCTCGGCTGAAGCCTCGACTCCATTTTATGTCCGGGTTAGAGATTACAACGCTGACTTCGACCCCGCATCGCCTCAATAGAGGTCAAGTTATGCTGCCCCATAAAATCGGCCAATTCCTGCCCAATCTCAGCCAGGGCTGATACCCCCCGATAATATATCGCCGAGCCAACCCCAACCACACTGGCTCCGGCCATCAGCATTTCGGCGGCATCTTGGCCTGTAGAAACCCCGCCGGTGCCAATAATCGGCGCCGAAACAGACTTGGCAATCTCATAAACACAGCGCAGAGCAATCGGCTTCAGAGCCGGGCCGGAAATGCCGCCAACTTGATTGGATAGGAGAGGGCGGCCCGACACAGCATCAATCACCATCCCCGGCATGGTATTAATCGCCGTGATGGCATCCGCGCCGGCCTCGACCACCACCGCAGCGATACGGGCGATATTGGGCACATTCGGGGCCAATTTGACGCTAACCGGACATCTCACCGCCTGCTTGACCGCCTCGGTGACAGCCGCTGCGCTCTCACCCGTACCGGCAAACGGCATGCCAAATTCATCGCTCACGTTGGGGCAAGAGATATTGACCTCGATCAAATCAACTTCACTAGCGGCCACGATGCGAGCCACCTGGGCAAACTCGGCTACTGTTCCGGCAAAAATGCTGGCAATCAGCGGTACACCCAAGGGCAGCAACCGGGCGTGGGTTTCGGCCAGGAGTTCAGCCTCTTCCTCGGCGCCGGGGTTGGTCAGGCCGATGGCGTTAATCAAGCCGCCGCCAAAATCAAAAGCGACCGGGTTTGGATGTCCCCGGCGAGGTGCGGGACCGCAGCTCTTCGCCGTCACCATTCCGGCCCCATTCTGTGCCGCTCGGGCCATTAAGGCGGCGCTGGTGCCGATAATTCCCGAAGCTAAAACCAGGGGGGTACGCAGCCGAAAACCTAAAAATTCACAGGCCAGTTTAGGATCCGGTTCAAAGTTACTCTGGCGCTTGCTCACGCAAATATCTCTCTACTGTGGCCAATTGTTCGGTGGAAATACGATCCGTGGCTCGAAGTGTCTCCAAAATTTCAGACAAGCGTAACACGGCGTGGAGACGATACCCCGCCTCGGCCAACTTTTGCACGCCGCCCTGTTCCCGATCAATCAACACGACTACATCGGAAACTTCCAAACCGGCTACTTGCAACGTCACAATGGCTTTGCGAATGCTTCCCCCAGAAGTAATTAAATCCTCAATCACTACGGCCCTGTCTCCGGCAGCAAAACGGCCTTCGATGGTTTTGTCGGTACCGTAGGCTTTGGCCTCTTTACGCGGATAAATCAGCGACTTATTAATCGCCAGAGCCACGGCCGTGCCAATGGTCAAAGCAGCGTAGGGCACGGCCGCCAGGTGGTCAAAAACCAACGGCTGCAACAGGTCGGCATAAGCCTGGGCAATCCGGCGCAACAGAGAAGGGCTGGCGGTGATACGCCGCAGATCAATGTAGAAAGGCGACTGTATCCCCGAAGCCAGGGTGAACTGGCCAAACTGCACACAGCCGACTTCGTGGAGTTGCAGAATCAAGTCGGTGTACGGTGAAATTATTTTTGGGGTTGAGGAAACATCTCGACGGGCCTGGTTGATTTCCTCTCGTAAGGTCAGGGCGGCGTGGCGGGGGTCATCGGCATAAATGACCCCCCGAGAAACAGGAATAATCAGCCCCGCACCCTGGCTATCTAAACCAGCTTGCAGGGCCGTTCGTAAATCTCCCCCTTGAGCGCCAACACCGGGGGCCAAGACCCAACGATCCGGGGCCAGGACACGAAAACGAGCCAGGGCCTCTGGCTGCGTCGCACCGACGACAAAGCCAATCTGATCGGCCCTACCCCACTTCTGCCCTTGCCGGGCGATGTGCTCAAAAAGGCGTTGGTTCCCGTCGCCAAATTCCTGCACTTCGCGGGCCGAAGGGTTGGAGGTGTAGTCCAGGATGAAAACCATTTTACCCGGATAGGCCAGGAAGGGGGTCACGCTGTCTTGTCCCAGGTAGGGACTCACCGTAATTGCATCGGCCCCCCAAACCTCAAAAGCGGCGCAAGCGTAAGCCGCCGCCGTGCTGTCAATATCGCCTCGTTTGGCGTCGAGCAACACCGGAATTTCGTCCGGTACGGCCGCGATAGTCTGGCGCAGGGCTTTCAGGCCGGCAGAACCAAACTGCTCATAAAAAGCAAAGTTGGGCTTGTAACAGCAAACCAAATCAGCCGTTTCCTCAATAAGAGCCTCACCCCAGGCCAGCAAAGCGCGGCGGTCAATCATCGACGGAAAGTGGTGAGGGAACTTACGGGGGTCGGGGTCAAGGCCGAGGCATAATAAAGAGTCATTACGCGCAATCGCGCCGGTCAACTTTTCGATAAAGGATGTGGTCGCCAGTTTAGACAAGGCTTAAGCTCCTTGAAAACAGTGATTAGTAGGCAGTAGGTAGTAAGCAGTAGGCAGAGGGTTTGTTGCTATGGCAATCACAGAGGACTTGTTCCGACTAGACCTGACAGGTTTCGGAAACCTGTCAGGTCTTATTCCCGAAAAACTTGTCT
>CAZUNT010000260.1:0-9535 GCA_964622215.1 uncultured Caldilineaceae bacterium | reverse complement strand
ATTGTGGTGCCTCATCATCTCCATGCCAAGATGGCTATTGCCGCCGCCCAGGCCGGTAAGCACATTTCGGTGCAAAAACCAATGGCAATGAACGTGGCCGAAGCCGAAGCGATGATTACGGCAGCCAAAGCGGCCAGGGTCAAGCTGCGAGTTTACGAGAACTTTGTCTTTTATCCTCCCTATCTCCGAGCCATGGAACTGATCCAGGCCGGCCAGATTGGTGAGCCGCAGATGATTCATCTTCATCTAGGGGCAGGTTCTCAGGAAGCTTCATGGAAGGTTCCCCTGGCGGCCTGGTTATGGCGCTTTCGCAAATCAAAATCTGGCGGTGGGTTATTGGTCTTTGACGACGGTTATCACAAGTTCTCTATCGCTCGCTGGTTTATGGGGCCGGTTGCCCGCGTCCAGGCCTGGATTGATTACACTACAGTTGCGCCCCTGCACCATATTGACGCACCGGCGGTTATTATGTGGCAGCACACGGCCCTACGGCGCTATGGAGTAATGGACGTGACTTACTCACCCAACCTGCGTATCGAATCAGATTATTACTCCGCCGACGAGCGGGTGGAGATTGTCGGCAGCGAGGGGATTATCTGGATTAACCGTTGCACTGCCCGTACCGTCAATCGCCCAGCAGTTGAGCTATTCCACGAGGGCAAGACCACTGCTTACGACGATATGCCGACCGGCTGGGAAAGCAGCTTTATCGCCTGTACCCACCACTTTGTCGAGGCGATTGTAAATAATACCGCCCCCCTGTTAAGTGGCGAGCAAGGCAAGGAAGTGTTACAATTTGCTCTGGCTGCCCAACGCTCGGCGGAACTTGACGGGCAGGCAGTCCGCCCAACTGAGATCAAATGACCACTCCCCTCACCGATGTCGAAAAATTACGCCGGATACCCTGGCTGCTAACCGGCGACCTGCTAAACGCAGCTTTTTTCTCGCTCACCTTTACCGGGCCGGTTTTTCTGCTTTTTCTGGACGAATTGGGTCTCAAGGCGGGGCAAATTGGTTTTTTGCTGTCGCTGATCCCTTTCTGCGGGATTGTAGCTCCATTTATCGCCCCAACCGTGGCTCGTTTTGGCTACAAACGGATATTCGTCACCTTTTGGGGCATTCGCAAGGGCGTAATCGCGCTTCTTTTTTTGACCCCCTTCATCATCCAGTTCGGCTCCGGGGCCGCCTTTTTTTGGGTAGCCGGGGTTATCTTTGCCTTTTCGCTGTGCCGGGCCATCGCCGAAACGGGCGGCTACCCCTGGCGCAAAGAGGCCATCCCCAGTTTCATCCAGGGAAAATTTAGCGCGCTCAGTAACATGAGCCAAACCATTGGCAGTATTTTGGTTACAGCGGGGGCCAGTTATGTGATCGGCTGGGGCGCCGGCCTGGACCGATTTATGCTTTTGATTGCCATCGGCATTGGCTTTGGAGTCATGTCAGTTTGGGCTTATACCCAGGCGCCGGGCGGCGCCCCCGTCCCGCGCAGTCGAACCGGCTCAGGTCATCTGAAGGGGATGCAATTAGCCTTAAAAGATAGAGATTTTCTCTTTTTTTTAAGCGCCCTAGGGTTGGCGACGATAGGCGGCACCTCAGTCACTTCCTTCATCCCCCTGTTTATGAAGGAACAGGTTGGGCTTAACGATAGCCAGGTGGTTTTGCTCAGCATCGGCACCTACGCCGGCGCATTGCTGCCCTCATACCTGTGGGGTTGGGCCGCCGACCGGTACGGCAGCAAGCCGGTCATGCTGTTCAGCCTGGATTTGATGCTGCTCCTGCCAGTGGCCTGGTTTCTGATGCCCCGCTACAACCCGCTGAGCACACCCCTGGCGCTGTTAATTGCCTTCGTTATGGGGGCCGGCAGCCTGGCCTGGCAAATTAGCTGGACCCGCTTCCTCTTTGTCAACGCCATGCCCGCCGAACACAAATCGGCCTACACCGCCGTCTATTACGCCTGGTTCGGTTTTGTCAGCGGCTGCGCCCCACTGCTGGCCGGTCAACTATTAGAGTTATCGAAGAATTTTAAAGCTGAATTTGTTGTTTTTCACTTTGATCCGTATACGCCACTATTCACGCTAAGTTTCGTCTTTTTGACTGTCAGCATTGTGGCCGTTTCCAAATTGCGCAGCAGCGAGGCGACACCGTTCAAGAGATTCGCCGGGCTGTTCTGGCGTGGTAATCCAATCAGAGCCTTGGAGTCAGTTATTCTATACAACTTTGCCGGCGACGAAAGTGCCCGGATGACCACGACTGAACTCATGGGCGACGCCAAGAATCCGCTCAGCGCCCGCGAACTTATCGAAGCTCTGCGGGACCCCAGCTTCAATGTGCGTTATGAAGCGGTCCACTCCATCGGACGTATGCCTCCCGAACCGGAATTGGTGGATGCCCTCATCGCAACCCTGGAGGAAGGCCCATCGGAACTTACCTTCGCCGTGATCCGTTCCCTGGGCCGGCTTGGCGATCCCAGGGCAATCCCTCCCCTGCGGCAGCAGTTGTTTTCCGGCTATTACTTGCTCGAGACCTCCGGAGCGCGGGCGCTGGCCATGCTGGGTGATGTTGAGAGTATTCCCCACATTTTGGACAAATTTAGAGACGCGCCCCATAATGGGTTAAAAGTCACCTACGCCTCGGCCCTGGGTAAATTAGGCGCCACCGAGGCTATGGGAGAATTGTTCACCTTGCTACGCCAAACCAAACCGGAGACCTGGCGCGGAGAAATTGGGCTGGCCCTGGCCCGCATTGCCGGCGACGAGCGCTACTATATGCAGCATTGGCGTTCTCTCCACGCCAATTCAAACACGGCGACTGCCCAGGCGGTGTTAACTTTACAGCGGCTAGCTAAACAGATGGGGTGTGAAACATTGTTTGATCTGGCCGAAGAGTGCGCTCGACAATTCGCCCAGAATAATTTGCCGGAGGGCGCTGCCCTGCTTAGAGAGATGCTGTGCCAGGTACTCCACCAGGAAAACCTAGCCCCTCCGCTGCCCGATATTCTGCGCGAATGTGCCGGCGGTCTGGCCGAGTTTGGGGCCACCCGGCTGGAATTTATTCTGCTCTCCCTCCACACCCTGAATATCGCCATTCCACAACTCCACCAAATCAGAATAACCACCCCCAGCGAGCCACCGCTATGACCACCAATAAACCCTTCCCAAACACGCAAGAGACCTCATGCCTCACCCTGCCCCTCGCCCTTTTCCTCTTTCTCTTCGCCGTTTACCTGCTCACCTATACCCCCCGCATCAACTCCAGCGATGGGCAAGCCATGTTTGCTACTGCCGAAAGTATGCTCCGGCGGGGGACATTGGATATTGAACAGCTCCGCTGGATGGATTTGCAACAGGGCACTTTTGGGCTGGATGGATTGCTTTACTCGCGTAAAGGTATCGGCGTGCCGGTTGGGCTGCTGCCGCTGACCTGGCTGGGGTTAGTCGTACCCTGGTGGGGCGCTGTGGGGGCCAGTTTACTCTTTAATGCCGTCGTCACGGCTCTAACTGCCGTCGTGATCTTGGTTTACCTGCAAGAACTAGGGTTCAGCCAGAGGATCGGGCTGATGGTAGCCCTGGCTTTTGGCCTGACGACCCTGGCCTGGCCTTACGCCAAATCTTTGTTTAGTGACCCGTTTTCCGGTTTGCTGCTGCTGGGCACGGCTTACACCTTGCTGAAATTCAGCAGGAGGGCAGGGGGGCAGGGGAGCGGAGGAGCGGAGGAGCAGGGGAGCAGGGGAGAAAAAAACTTCACCCCTGCCCCCCTGCTCTCCTGCCCCCCTGCTCTCCTACTCTATCCATTCATCGCCGGACTTCTGCTCGGCTGGAATGTTGCCACCCGGTATGCCGAGGCCATCTTTGTGCCTGTCTTTGGGGTACTCTTCTTCTATTACCTCTTTCACACCTCACCCTTCGGCCCTCCTTCTGATCGCCGGGCAAGCCGTTTCACTGTTCACTGTTCACTGTTCGCTATTCACTATTCACCCCCTCTCCTAGCTTTCAGTCTGCCCCTTCTCTTGATTGGCTTGGCGCTCATCACCTTCAACCTCTCCCGTTACGGCGACCCGTTCAACACCGGCTACCTGCCTAATGAAACCTTTAGCGGCCTGCTGTGGCAGGGGTTACTCGGCCAACTGGTCAGTCCAGGACGCGGGCTTTTCCTTTACTGTCCGATTTTTCTGTTGAGTCTGGTTGGTTTTCTCACTTTTTTTCGGCGTCACCGCCTCGAAGCCCTTGCTGCCCTAAGTGTCATTCTCATCCACCTGTTTTTATACGGCAAGTGGTTCATGTGGCACGGCGGCTATGCCTGGGGGCCGCGTTTTTTGGTGCCAACCCTGCCCTTCTGGGCCATCTTGCTGGCCCCGATAGCGGAACGGACCTTTCTCGGCGGTCGGCAGCCCACTCTGCAACCAACGGGAGTGTCGAATGGGTCGGCGGCCTGCCCTGCGACCAACGGGAGTGTCGAATGGGCCGGCGGTCTTCTCCGCCTCGCCTTTCTCACGCTCGCCGCGCTCGGCCTCATCCCCCAATTCTTAAGCCTGGTCATTGATTTTGCGCCCTTTCAAAATTCGCTCCTCGATGCCGGCCTGCCCCTCTTCGCCCCCCAAACATTCTTTGAGCCGCAGTACTCACCTTTTGTGAGCGCCTGGAAATTTATTTCGGCCAACTCACTCGATTTAGCCTGGGCCTGGCAGGGGCACATCAATGGTTGGCTGTTGGCTGTGCTCGTCGTCAATATAGGGCTGACCGGTTTCAATTTGTGGCTCAGCGTGCCGGTGAACAAGGAAACGAGACGCGGATCGAACGGATCGGGCGGATTTTCTTCTTATTTTTCCCGGACAGTATCTATTATCTGCCTTCTCGCCACCCTTTTCACAGTTACTTTTTTATTAATCCACGTTCACAGCCTGCCCTCCGGGCCGCTAACTGAGGTTGTAGCGGCGCTAAATGAGGGCGCCCGGCCTGCCGACACCGTCATCACCAACGATCCAGAAGCGGCTCAGCCTTTTGCCGAATTGTACAAAGGCCGCACCCCGGTGTTAGGCTTAAATAGCGGCGGGCCGCCCCTGCCCGGCGAAGTGACCCGGCGGGTGAACCAGACCATCGCTCAGCACCGGCAGGTCTGGTGGCTGCCCGGTGGATTGCCGCCGGAGCAGAGCGCAGTCGAACACCTGCTGCTGGCCCAGGGGTTCCGCGCTCGCAACGACAATTTTCAGGGCCAGCGTTTAGCTCTATTCGCTTATCCAAATAATCTGGTAACTCACCTGGTCCAAGAGGATATTATTTTTGGAGATCAGATCACCCTGACCGAGGCCGCCTGCATGCCTCTTGTTTCCGCCGGGGAAGCGCTGCCTATTGAGCTACATTGGCAAACAGGGGTTAAGCTAGCTGAGGATTACCACGTTTTTATTCATTTGGTGAGTCATGAGGGCCAAACCGTAGCCCAGGCCGATGGCCAACCGGTCTTGTGGACTCGCCCCACCACAACCTGGGCGGTTGGCGAAACAATTGTTGACCGCCACGGCTTATGGATTCCCCCGCAAACACGGCCAGGCGATTATCAACTGCAAGTGGGGTTATATCACCCCCCGGACGGCCGGCGCTTACTCCTGGCAAGCGGGGAAGAATTTATAAAGTTGTCCATTACTGTTCAATAAATGTTCTGACTGCCGCAATGATTTCTTCAACCGAAGCCATTATCAGCAATCCCCCCTCGGCGTGAGCCTTCAGCACAATAACCCCCCAATCCTGCAAAGTTTTTAAACTGCGAGCCAGTTGAGGGTGATTGGCCAAATTCGAATTCATCGCCGGCACCATAATCACCGGCCAGCCCGCTCCAATGGCCTCGGCCACCAGCGAGTGGGGCAGCGTGTCGGCGATACCCTGGGCGATTTTGTTGCACGTGTTAAATGTGGCCGGCGCAACCAGGGTCAATCCCGGTTCCCGGCCATTCAGCAGAGCGGGATTAAAATAACTGCTGACCAATCGGTGGCCTTGCTGATCGGCCAGATTATAAGGACTGATAATCTGGTGGGCGTTGTTGGTGAGCACGGTATAGATGGGCAGGTCAAATTGGGTCAAGGCTTCGATTAAATCGGGAACGCAGCGGGCAGCGTCGGCCCCGGAGACAACTAAATAGATCGCTTTTAAGTCGGTCATTAAAGAGCCTCCTCTGATTTACGATTTACGATTTTGGATTTACGATTAGAGCCGGGATTTCAATACCTAAAGGGCACGATGTCTGAAATCATAAATCGATTTAGTTACTCAATCTTTTTGAGCAGCCACGATGATAGACTTAGCGGCTTGATAACCCAACGTACATTCTTCGGCGCCAATAGCCAGGGTAAGCGGCCCGTTAAAAGGGGCATAGGCTACCAATAGAATTTTTGTGCCGGGATACAGGCCCATTTGCCCCAGATAACGCAGCAACTCCGGGTCGTGATCATCCACTTCGACCACGGTCAGTTTATCGCCTACTTGCCGGTCCACCAGCCGTCCTCCGGCCTGGGGTGAGACGGTCCCGGCTCGGCTGGGAATCGGCGCGCCGTGCGGGTCAAATTGGGGATCGCCCAATGCCGCCGCCATACGCTCTTCCAAATCTTCACTAATTACATGCTCCATCCTTTCGGCTTCTTCATGAACCCGATCCCACGGTACGTTCAAGGCTTCGGCCAGATACAACTCAATCAGGCGGTGGTGGCGCACAATCTCCAGGGCCAGTTTCTGGCCGGCCGGGGTGAATCTCACACCCTGGTAAGGTTCATACTCCACCAAATGAAACTCGGCCAACTTCTTGCACATATTGGTCACCGAAGCGGGAGCGACGTGAAGCAGTTCGGCCAGGGCCGAGGTGGGGACCTGCTCGTCCCGTTCGTGCAATTTATAAATTGCTTTGAGATAATCTTCCATTGCCCGGCTGATGAGCGCGCGATCCAAGAGCGTTACCCTTCCCAAAACGTCTTTTTCAACATCTTTCGCCTGTGAGTATAGCTTAGATAAGCAATTACCCCGGACTAAAACCGCAAACCCACTTCATTCTGTCCGGCCGTCTCGTACTTAATTTTATCCCACGCAGACGGTTTGCACAAGTACCCTAAACCCAGGTGTGAGAATTATCATATTGGGTGAAAGAAAATTTAATCCATCTCACTTGTGAATATTCTTACTTTTATACTATAATGTTTTGGTATCAGGTTGGGGAGAATATCCATTCTGAATCCAGCTTCCCCCACCTACTCTAATGAACTTCAACCACTAAAGTTTTTCTCTTGCCGAAGGCTTCTCCCGGATGAACCAGGGTTTTGTCTTCGGCTGTTTTTTTGATGACCAGGTTAGAGTTGTTATACCTGTTAAGGATAGAATCTTACATTGTCCGTAGAGCGTAGAGCGTAAGGCGTAGAGCGAAAAACGCTGCCCGCTCTACGCTCCACGTCTTGCCAATGTAAGTTCTCAACCTCAATGAGTATATCCTACCCAAGGACGCCGGCGCCTTATTGACTCAAATAGCCGGGCAGCAAGTCAAACGTAATGGACGAATTGGTTGGTAAACAATTGGGGCAGTATCGAATAGAAGCGATTTTGGGCAAAGGGGCGATGGCCACAGTTTTTAGGGCCTATCAGCCCAGCCTGGAACGATTTGTGGCCATTAAAGTTCTACCCCCTTCTTATGCCGCCGCAAATCCCGCTTTTATCACGCGCTTCCAGCGAGAAGCAAAAGCCATCGCCCGGCTTTACCACCCTAACATTCTGCCGGTTTACGATTTTGGGATAGATCGAGATTACAGTTACATCGTGATGCGCCTGGTGGAAGGCGCCCGGAGCCTGAGCCAACTTATACCCTCTTCTCTGCGTCAAGAGCAAATCGTCGATCTAATCAGCCAGGTAGCCAGTGCGCTGGCTTATGCCCATGCTCAGGGTGTGATCCACCGCGATGTTAAACCGAGCAATGTCTTATTCGATGCCGGGTGGGCTTTGCTCTCGGATTTTGGTCTGGTCAAAGTTCACGAGGTTGCTTCTCATCTGACCGATGTGGGCAAGGGTATCGGCACCCCGGCCTACATGGCGCCGGAGCAGGCCCAGGGAGGAGCCATCGATCAGCGGGCTGATATTTATGCCCTGGGCGTCATCTTGTATGAAATGCTAACCGGGACCCTACCTCATGATGCTCCTACGGCCTTAGGAATTTTGCTGAAACGGACGACTCAGCCGCCTCTGCCCCCGCGGCAGATTAATCCCGCCATTTCAAAAAGTCTGGAACAAGTGGTGCTTCGATCACTGGCTATTCATCCGGCAGATCGATATGACAGCGCCGAAGATTTCATCACTGCTTTGAAGAAAGCAGCGGTCGATGAGTCTTATCGTGAAACCTCGCTTGGGTCATTCGCCAGGAGAACGATTGTTTTTACGTTGCCTGCCCCAGTCGGATTAGCTCCTCTAAAGGCTTCATTAAAAGCTAAATGGCCCAATGTTTTGCGTAACCCGTTTTGGCTAACCATAATTGGTCTCTGTATCGCGGCTATAACGCTTTCATTATCGAGTGGGAATGTTTTTAGATCGGTGGCTTCCCAGACAGTTCCCACGCCAGCTCTCCCTCTAACCACACCGAATACCCCCGGAGTAACTCCCACTTTAATCTTGACAAAAACTCCCCTCCCTTCCCCTACCCTTGTGCCGGCTACACCAACCCTTACCTCACTACCACCCACCTCTACATCAACCCCTGTTCCAGCGTTACCTATCGCCTCGCCCCCGACTACGACCCCTATACCTAAAGGCGTATTAACCCTCCTGAAGCCCCTGTCTCTCGAAGAACCCTCGTATGGTCTAACCGATTTTGAGTGGCAATGGGTTGGCGAGGAAATACCAGCCGAGTTTGGCTTTGAGATACGAGTTTGGCGCGAGGGAGAGCCGCTGGCTGGAGCGCATAACGCTGTCCAGGATAATCAACAGGGGCGAATTGAACGTATTGGCGAAAACAAGTATCGCCTAAGTATTAACATTCGGGGGACTTTCGGCGTAAGGGAGCGCACCGGTAAATATTTGTGGACGGTAGCCCTGGTGCGGATCAGACCAACCTATGCCGACCTGGGACGGCAAGCCGACCCCGTTTATCTCCGTTTTGAGGCTGGTGGGGATAGTAACGGCGATAAGAAGGAGAGTGGCGGCGTTGGGATTGAGTAGTTCAGGCTGAATACTATGGTTTCCCCTCGCGCTTGCGGAAGCTCAAGCCTCCTGTCACCCCGAAGGATGACCTACGACCATTCCGCCATCTCCAGGGTCTAATAGATGAATCATTTTAAATTCGTACATTCTGCTCGGCTTGGATTGACAAATCCGAGCCGCTTTCCAGGCCATGTCGCGGGATTTGTCAATCCCGCGAGAGCAATTTTGTATGACTTTTATTTGGTTTCTCTATAAGAAACAGTGTAATCCTTAGTCCTGGCCTCACACCTTTTGGTTCAGGCGTTTCAGTTCCTTTCGCCTGTTTGTATCAACTTCGTATCGCACACACTGTATTACATCGGTGGGCGGTGGCTGTATTTAAA
>CAZUNT010000259.1:0-9641 GCA_964622215.1 uncultured Caldilineaceae bacterium | reverse complement strand
TCCGGAGGGTGGAGCCAGCCGGTTACCGATGGCAGCCGCGTTTTTGTCCTGGATCATTCCACTCGCTGGCGCCACTGGTTAACCTGGCTAAACTGAGCGGGAGACGTGGGGGGGAAATTGGAAGGAAGAAGCACCCTTACTTCATCAGAACAGACCATCTTACACGCCGTTCTTGTGCTCAAATGGATTTCTCATTAAGATAAGGTGATTCAACCTGTCGGGAGAGAAAAGATGAGTAGAAATGTAGCCATTCTGATTTTTGATGATGTGGAAGTACTCGACTTTGCCGGCCCCTTCGAGGTCTTTAATGTGACCGGCGAGGTTCTCGAGCCGCCGCCGTTCCGGGTCTATACCATCGCCGAAACGGCCAAGGCCATCCAGGCCCGCGGCCGGTTGAGCATCAACCCTCACTACACCATCCACACCTGCCCGCCGCCGGATATTCTGCTCATCCCCGGCGGTATTGGTACGCGCCGGCTGCTGCACAACCAGCTCATCCTGGATTGGATCAAGGCTCAGGCCGGCCGGGTTGAATACCTTCTTTCGGTCTGTACCGGCGCTTTAGTGTTGGGGCAGGCCGGTCTGTTAGACGGCCTGGGAGTGACCACCCATCACACCACCTTTGACCTGCTGCGCCAGATTGCCCCCCTGGCCCGCGTCCACGAAGACCGGCGGTATGTTGATAACGGCCGGATCATCACCTCGGCCGGCATCTCGGCCGGAATTGATATGGCTCTGTACGTCGTCAAAAAGCTGCTGGGGGAGGCCGGGCAACAAGCTGCCCTGGTCGAAATGGAATACCGCTGGCAGCCCGAAGTCGAGACCGGAGCTTAACCGGCTTCGTTCTCGATCCAGGCCAGAAAATGTCGAAAAGAGGAGAAAAAAATGGAATTCAATCTTCTTATTCAGGAACTTGCTCATGGGCTTGAATGGGTGAACCGGTTGGCAGCGGGCATAAACTCAACCGAAGCGCGATTTAAGCCGACTACCGACGCCTGGTCTATCCTCGAAGTCATCTGTCACCTGTATGACGAAGAACGGGAAGACTTTCGGCAGCGGTTAGATATCATCCTCCATCACCCCACGGAAAAATGGCCACCGACTGATCCCACCGGCTGGGTGATCGCTCGCAAGTATAATGAGCGAGATTTGGCGGAGATGGTGGCCAACTTTGAGGCGGAACGGCAGAAGTCGCTGGCCTGGCTGAAGAGTTTATCGAACCCAAATTGGGAAGCTGCCTATACCGCCCCGTTTGGGGTGATAAAAGCAGGGGATATAATGGGGTCGTGGGTGGCACACGACCAATTACACCTCCGCCAACTGGTGGAATTGAGACGGGCCAGAGTGCTCCAGCTTGTCGCGCCGTATGAGGTTCGTTATGCCGGGGAGTGGTAAAGTGTCTCCTACCATCCGACGCACAGAACCGGGTGATTATGAAGCGGTGCGGCAAATCTATGCCAGCCCCAAAGTCATCTGGGGGACGTTACAGGTGCCGTTTCCCTCAGCCGAACAGTGGCGTCAACGCCTGGCCGAACCGCCGGAGGGGTTCTACAGTTTGGTCGCCGAGGTAGAACACGAAATCATCGGTCAACTGGGCCTGCAAACCTTCCCCAGCCGGCCTCGCCGGCGTCACGTGGGGCAAATTGGCATGGCGGTGCGCGATGATTGGCAGGGTCAAGGGGTTGGCACAGCTCTGCTGCAAGCCGCTGTTGATCTGGCCGACAAGTGGCTAAACCTGACCCGGTTGGAGCTCAACGTTTTCATTGACAACGGACCGGCTATCCGGCTGTATGAGAAGTTTGGCTTTACCATTGAGGGGACGCTGGTTCAATATGCTTTTCGCGATGGGCAACTTGTGGATACCTACACAATGGCTCGATTTCGACGGTAGGTTTCTGACCAGGTCATTGACCGATCACCTTGAGCAAAAACAATAGATTCACCGATTTCCTTCAATTTGATGGGTTAGACGGTAATCTCAATCCGGTTGCCGTCAGGGTCCAGGACAACGCTTTCATAGTAACCGTCGCCGGTGCGCCGGGGGCCATCCAGAACCGGGTAACCATCGGCACGCAGGCGGGCAGTCAGCTCATCTACCGCCGTTTCCGACCCCACCGCCATGGCCAGGTGAATGTAGCCGGTGAATTGGGCAACCGGATCATCCTGCGTGTCGGGTATATCTGGCCGAAACATCAATTCCAACCTGGCCCCGGAGTCGAAGCACAGAAAGTAGGATTGATACTGCTTGGCCGGATTGACGTACTTCGGCCCGGGCTGAGCGGCAAAGTAGGTTTCGTAAAAGGTCTTTAACCGTTCGAGGTCTTGGGTCCAGATGGCGATATGTTCAATGTACATTCGTTGACTCCTTGGGCCGGGTAAGTTGATGGGCCAGGTTTCACAGGTTGGTCAGGCTGCTTACCGCTGTAGCCAAAGGTGTAGAGGGCTGGCATGGGGCTACGCTCGCTTGAACCAGAACCAAGCTGAACGCCATGGAGCCTGATCTCTCACCTGGGTCTGGCCGTATTCAACCCGCTCCAGGATGAAGCCCTCGGTAAAAATGTGGCGCAAATCGGTTTCATCCAGCCAGCGCCGCGTTTTCGATTCCGGAGCAGCCGCGTTGAGATGGGCAAAGAGAAGGTAATAGCCGCCTGGTTTGAGCAGACGCAGCAGTTCTTGATGATAAGCTTGGAGTTCAGCGAGGCTAAAGCTGTGGGCACAGCCGACGTCGAGGGCGAAGTCATACGGGCCGGTCAGAAAGTCGAGCTGCGTCACCGGACCAAGATGGAACTGAACATTGTTCAAGCCGGCCTGATTGGCTCGATTCGTGGCTTCGGTAATCGCTTGCGGAATGAAGTCAACCCCGTCCACCTGCCAGCCCAGGCGGGCCATAAACAGTGCGGCTCGACCCAGGCCACAGCCGAGATCAAGCGCCCGGCCAACAGGCAGCGTTGGGACAAAGGCCAGCACTTCCGGGGGTGGGTCAGGCTGATCCCAGGGCACGGAGCCGGCCTGGTAGAATTCAAGGAGATTTTCAAAATGTAACATAACTATCCCGATTTTGTAGCCATAAGATCTCCATAGTTGGGAGTGCAGAATTAATTCTGCACTCCTCGCCCGGTTTTAATCCGCTCCTGCAATACCACCGCCGGCTCATCGCCGGGGTCCTGGGCTACGAGTTCCCCCCGAAAAGCCCGGCTGAGAATAGCCTGCTCCGCCTGCTCGACCCGCCGCCGGGCGACCTCCACCGCCGCTTCGATGGCCTCGACCTGGGCAAACAGACTTTTGATACGGGTAAGAATACGCTGTTGTTCGGCGAGAGGTGGTAGGGGAATGGGAAATGCTCTTAGTCTCGTCGCGTTGATTGAGGCCAAATTGACCGTTTGGCTGGCAACAGCCCAGAAATAGTCTCGTGCATAAGTGGTCTGGCTGGCTAAGCTGATCCACTGAGGGTTAATTTCGTCAGCATAGCGTCTAGCATAGAAGACATGATTTTGAGTGATACACGGTTCGATTTCACCCTGCCAGACTGTTCCACGTCCCAATTTATCCCTATCGCCACCTTCAGTAAACAAAATGTCATTTGGCAGGAGCTTGTAGCGTTCAAGCTCACTAGCTTTAATTTCGATAGTTTTTATTTCACTCAAGTCCAGATAACCGCTCTGAACATTGGCAACTCGCAAATACGGGACTTCAACTGTTTTAGAGCGGCTTAGGTCACGTCCTTTGGTAACACCATTGCGAACTTCAGCTAGGCTATCAAGCGTCACCCACACCCACCCCTCCGGCAATTCCGGCAAATCGGACACATCCGGCAGGGCGGGAGCTTTGGCTTTGGAGTGCGGAATTAATTCCGCACTCCTTCCGTTGGCTTTGGAGCGCGGAATTAATTCCGCACTCCGCCGGTAACGTTCGGCATGGATGCGTTCCAGCAGGACGCTGGCCGGTTCGTCGGTGGGACAGCGCCGGGTTAGCCGTCCGGCGAAGGCGTCGGCCAGGATACGCCGGCGCACTTTTTTGAGCAGCGGCGGCAGGGTATCGAGGGCGGCGCGGGCGGTTTCACATTGTTCCCGCAATCGCTTAATGCGAGCGACGATGCGCTTTTGTTCAGTAAGTGGAGGAAGAGGAATCGGAGACTCCCGAATTTTTTTTAGGACAATACGTTTAATGGCTGTACCAGTCATTTGTCCGGTTATCATTTTATAACCTAGCGGACTGTTCAAGTAGTAATTGAGGAAGTAGGGATCAAGTATAGAAAGATCCGGCTTGAGAACGGCCACACTTGATAGTAAACTAAATTCTTCGTTTAATGTGTTGACCGCAGCAATTCCAGTATTAACACCATCTTTGGTAAGTAACACATCCTCCTGTTCAGGATTACATCTCTGATAGACAACCCTATGTACACTCTCATCAATATAGGTGACATCGGAAAGGTCTAAGTGGTTAGCACGAATATTTTTTGCCGTAATATAGGGGTATCTACCTGCTCCTGGAGTATCATATTGAACTTTTGGGGAAAAATGGGTACCGTCTTGAATTTTCTTGCACACGGTATTCAAGTAAGCCCACACCCAACCATCGGGTAGTTGATATTGTTCCATCGGTTAAACACTCACAGATTGGGATAAGCAAGCCGGTAAAGGACGGCGCGCCGATCTAACCAAGCGGAAGATAGAATTATTTGATCGGAAATTAATCCGGTTGAATTGAAACGATCTTGATGGCCGTGGTCCGGTGGAGTGGCCGGGAGGATTTTTCCGTAGTAACCAGTTCATCGGCGTCCAGGGCAACGGCAGCCGCCACATGGAGGGCATCAATGGCGGAGAGGCCAGAGCGGCAAGCTTCGTCATAAGCTGCCTGGACGAGCTGTTCTGGTGGGCTGGCCCAGTGAGCCACCGCCGCAAAAAAGGCCTGGTAAAACTCCACCTCGGCAGTTTGCTGATGAAAAATAGCCTTGGGCAGCACCTCCAGCCTGACAAACTCGCTGGAGGCAAATTCTCGCTCCGGGTCGTCTAGAATTGCCATGGCCTGGCTGGCTACATGGGGCTGGCCGCGCACTGCGGCGATGAGTACTCCGGCGTCCACAAAGGTGCGCTTCATGCTTGCCCGCCGCGCCGCTCGATAATTTCCTGCTCCAGGTCCGGCCAATCGAGCAGCGGCTCACCGCCGGCAATAATTTTGGCGCGGGCCGACTGTAGCTGTCGTCCCAACGGGGTCTGGGCTGGTTCCATAGCCGGCGCGACCTGTTCCAGCAGCGCGACCAACTCCTGCCAGGCGGTCCACTGCAGCTTGACCACCTGCCGGTCGCCCTCAGTGACAACTTCAGCCGAATTAAGAATGTCAGTCAGGCTCATAAGGCATTTTCCTTTACCGTAAATTGTAACAATTTTAGCTCAGACCGCAAACCTTTTGTTCACTGCTGCCGGACATTCAATACAGGAGTGCAGCATTAATGCTGCACTCCATTTCCATTCATCTCCAACACCGCCGCCAATTCATTGAGCGCATCCATCGCCGTTTCCAGGCGGGTCAAGGCTTCGCCCACCAGGTCTTCCAGTTCGGGCAGTTCGTTGGGATCGTCCAGAGTGGCATCACGCAGCCAGAACAGGTCCAGGTTGTCGTCGCGGGCAGCCAGGCTCTCCCGGCTGAAGCAGCGAAAGCGCTCGCTTTCCTGCCGCTGGCCGGGTCGAGGGGTAGGGTGAGGGCCGTAGCTGGCCCGAAAATCGGCAAAGTGGACTTCGGTCAGCGGCTGGCCCTTGGTCACATTGGAGATGTTGGTGCGCTGGTCGTAAATCCAGACCTCGCGGGTCGGCTGGCCCTTACGGAAAAAGAGCACATTGGCCTTGACGCCGGTCGAGTAGGGCGTAAAGGTGCCCACCGGCAGGCGCAAAATGGTGTGCAGGTGGCTGTCTTGCAGCAGCAGGCGGCGCACGTCGCGGCCGGCGTGGTCTTCAAACAAGACGTTATCGGGCAGGACCATGGCCGCCCGGCCGCCGGGTTTGAGCACGGTCAGCACGTGCTGGATAAAGTTCAACTGCTTGTTGGAAGTGACCACGCTGAAATCCTCCCGTTCCGGCACTTCGCCGCCGCCTTTGACCCCAAAGGGCGGGTTGGTCAGGATGGCGTCGTAGCGGCGGGAGTCGCCCTCGGCGATGGAGTCACCGTAGCGGATGTCGCCTTCGATCTCGTGCAAGAAGAGGTTCATCAGGGCCAGGCGGCGGGTCTCCTGGACCAGTTCCACGCCGGAGTAAGTCCCCCGGCGCAGGCGGCGCTGGTCTTCGCGGGAAAGCTGGCCTTTGGACTGTTTGACCATCCACTCGGCTGCGCCGATGAGGAAACCGCCGGTTCCGGCGGCGGGGTCGTGAACGGTAAAATCAAGCGACTCGCGCAGGTCGGGCTGGAGGCAGTGGACGATGGTGCGGATGAGCGGGCGCGGGGTGAAATATTGGCCGGCTCCTTTTTGCTCGGCGGCAAATTTTTGCAGCAGCCCCTCGTAGGCTTCACCCTTGAGGTCTATATCCAGGGCGGCCCATTCGGTTTCGTCAATCAGGCTGATCAGCCGCTTGAGGTTGACCGGCTCGCGGAAACGAGAGAGCGCCCCGGCAAAGATGTCGCCCAGCAGGCCGGGCTGTTTGCCCAACTCTTGTAGGGTGGCGGTGTAGTGGTCGCGCAGGTTGGTACCGGCGCGGCGCTGCAAGCCGGCCCAGTTATACTCGGCGGGAATGGGCAGCCCTTTTTCGTCGGCCAGTTTGAGAAAGAGCAGATAAGTCAACTGCTCGATGTAGTCGCCATAGTTGATACCGTCGTGGCGCAGGGTGTTGCAAAAACCCCACAGTTTATCGATGACGTTCAAAGACTCCTCCTAAGAAAATAGACCGCCGACGGTTGACCGCCGACCGCCGAAAGATATTTTCGTTATCGGTGGCGTACCATAGGCTCGTGAACACTCCGCGTATTTATTCGGCGATGGCCTGGTTAAGCTGATTTAACAACGATTGGAGCCGGTTGTCAAAATCGTGGTTGACCCGGTTCCAGGTCGCCCCGGCGATGGTAAAGGTATAGAGGGTAAAATCCTCGGGGTCAATGGTCAGATTTTCGATCAGGTGGCTGCGGAGCAAGTCGAGCCAGCGCTGCTGGGCGGCGGTGAAGGTCTGGCCGGCCGTAATCCTGGCCATGGCCCGGTCGACCCGCTCAACGGCGGAGAGCAGCGGCTCGCCCTGGGCGGCGTGTTTGACCAGCGAGATCAGGTCGGCCAGTTCGTGGTGGTAAGCCTGGCGCAGCCGATCCAGGGTAAAGCCCTCCGGCTGCTCCGCCAATTTCCGGCGCAATTCATAGAGCGCGTCGGTACGCCAATCAGCCGGGCGGTGGAGCAGGATGCGCAGGGCCTCGACCTGGTCGGCATTGGCGCGGATGTAACTCTCAAAGGCGCTCAGGTAATCCTCAGGCCGGACGCTGCGCCCGTCGGCGGTGCGGATCAGGTGGCCGGAGGTGACGTAATCCTCCACCCCCTCGGCAATCAGGAACGGTTTTTGCGCCCGCGGATAGTTGACCAGCAGCGTTTGAAAATCCGGCTGGCGCAGAATATCGAGCGTACCCGTCCAATCGCTCCCCAGGGCTGTGGGCAGGTCGCGGGCAAAGGCGGCGATGTCGCCGGTGGGGATAAAGCGTTTGAACAGTTCCCGGCCCTGGCCGGTGATGTTTTTGGCGATCCGCTGCAAGCGTTTGACCAACACCCGCAGGTTGTAATCACGGTCTTCGTTGTTGTAGATCGCCTCGATGATCTCCCCCACCGGGCGGGTGGGTTGGGCCGGCGGGTCGGGGGTCAGGTCGGTGGCCTGGCTGAAGTAGGTCAGCACCCCCACCGCGTCGAACACGGTGAACCTGGCCTTGTTGAGGTCGTCGCAGCGGCGGGTGCCCCGGCCCATCATCTGCACAAACAAGATGCGCGATTGGACAAAGCGCAGGAAGACCAGGCTCTCGATGGCCGGCACATCCACCCCGGTGGTCAGCATATCCACCGTAACCACAATACCCGGCTCCGGGCGGTTGCGAAACTGGCGGATGTGCTGGAGCGGCCGGTCAATCTTGCCGGTAATCTTCTGGACAAAGGCATCGCCCCGGCCAAATTCATCGCGCAAGGCTTTGACCAGCCGGTCGGCGTGGGAGACGTACTGCAGGTCGTTCTCGGCAAAGATGAGCGTTTTGGGGAAGCGGCCCAACTCGGTTTCGAGCTGGCGCAGGTGTTGGGCCAGTTCTTTGGCCACCTTGCGCACGTGGTCGGGCGCGGTCCAGGCTTGATGCAGCTCCGCCGCCGGCAAATCCCGCTCGTCTTCCAACTCCTCGTAGCGGATGCGGCCGGTTTCCCGGTCTTGCAGGGCCACGGCCTCACCTTCCCGCAGAAAGGCGCCTCTGACCGCCACCTGGGATTGGATGATGATCGGGTCGTAATCCACCAGCCAGCCATCACGAACCGCTTGCTCGTATTTGTAATAGTAGATCGGCTCGCCAAAATAAGCGGCCGTATGGGCGGCCGGGGTAGCGGTAACGCCCAATTTGAAAGCGTCGAAGTGGGACAAGGTTTCCCGGTACTTGCCCGTTTCCGAAGCGGTGTAACCGCGGTGGCACTCGTCGGCAATGACCAGGTCGAAGGCGTGGATGGGAATGTCCAGCCGATTCGCGTCCGACTCGTCCTCGGCGTCGCTGCCCCAGCCCGTGTTTTCGGGCAGGCCAAAGAGGTTGATACGCATGCGCTGGATGGTGCTGACGTAAACAAAGGTCTGGCCCAGCCCCGGATTGGTCAGGTAAGAGGTGGGCAGCACGCGGGGGTCAAAGCGAGCGCCTTCCAGTTCCGAGGGCCGAAAACGCTGGCTGTAGACCTCGTAAATCTGGTCGAACTTCAGGCCGGGTTCGGCCTCGTAGGTGGCAAAAGCCAGGGCGGCCTGGGCCGCCAGGGCGCGGCGGTCCACCAGGAACAGCACCCGGCGGATCAGGCCCGCTTTGAGCAGGCGATAGATCAGGTCGACCGTGGTGAAGGTTTTGCCCGTGCCGGTGGCCATGGCCAGCAGGAGTTCTCGCTGCCCTCGCAGCAATGCCTTTTCCGTTGCGGCAATAGCCTCAACCTGGTAAGGCCGCAGGTAGCGCGAGCTAATCGGGGTCGAGGCTAGCCACTCTTGGGCCGGGGTCAGGTCGCGGTTGAGCAGGTCGCGCAGCGCCTCTGGGGTGTGAAATCGAGCCACCGGCCGGGAGCGGCTGTGAGGGGCGCGCACATCTTGAAACCAGATTTGCTCGCCGTTGCTGGTGTAGATAAAGGGGACTTTGAGGCCGTTGAAATTAAAGGGGCCGGCGGGGAAATCCCTGGCGTAGCGCAGGGCCTGAACCAGGGCATTGTGGGGCGCAATGGCCTCTTTTTTGGCCTCGACCAGGGCCAGGGGATCATTATGCTGGTAGAGGGCGTAATCTACCGGGCCGCTGGCGGTTGGGTGCTCCTCTAACACGACCAACCGGCGGGAAGTGGTATGGTTATAGGGGGTGATTGGGGTCCACCCGGCGGCGGTCAGGGCGGTGTCTATTTTGGTTTTGCGAGTTCTGGCTTCTGGTCCTGGCATAAGCCTGCCTCCACAACGAAGCGACGAGAAAAAGGA
>CAZUNT010000258.1:0-9665 GCA_964622215.1 uncultured Caldilineaceae bacterium | reverse complement strand
TTTCATCCTTCAGCCCTCATCCTTTTAATACCACTCGTGTGCCATCTTCTGCAATAGTGAGCCGGCCCTCGTAGCGGCCGGCAAAGATCTCGACAATCTTCTCCGGGGCTTCGTCGAACTCCGGGCCAAGGTGGCTGATGAGAATATGGGGAACGTTAGCAGCAGCGGCGAAGTCGGCTACATCTTCGGGGCGAGGATGGGTCATTTCATGGATGAGCAGGTCGCATTTGCCAATGTAGGGGGCTAATTCCTGAGGGGAGTTAAGGTCACCGCTGTAAACCAAGCGCCATCCGGGGCCGTCAATGACCATACCGCAGGCCATAGCCTTGGCTCCGAACTGGCTTTTTAACTTGGATTTTTCCAGGTGTTCCGTTTTGAAGTAAGTCACCTGAAGCAGCGCTTCTTCGTAGGTCTCTTTACATTCGATGTTGGTGATGTTGAGAGGATAGCCCAGCCCGTCGTAAAGCAGAAATGAGTCGGTCAGCAAGCGGCGGACCTTGCCCCGGGTACCTCGTGGGCCGTAAATTGCCAGGGGGATGGATCGCGTAAGTAGTTTGTTTTGGCTCAACAGCAGCCCCAGGTTAGCCACGTGATCGACGTGCCAATGGCTCAGAAAAATGGCCTGCACGTCTGCCGGGTCCAAATCGTAGCGATAGAGCAGGGTACTGACCGGCGCGCCGCAATCGATCAAAAATAATTTACCGGCGACGGTCAAGGCATAGGCCGAGGCAAAACGTCGCCGGGTTGGCTGGCCGGAAGAAGAGCCGAGAACAATGAGTTCGTCAGGCATAGTCGACCTCATAGAGTAGTGAACAGTGAACAGTGAATAGTAAATAGTGAACGCGTTCAACCGCCGCCACAGGCAGCCACGTTGACCTCGTGCGCTTCGTAGGTTTCGGCGAAGAGATGCGCACCCTCGCCGCCGCAGCCCATGAAGAAAAGATAGTTGGTCTTGGCCGGCTGTAAAGTAGCGTTGATCGCCGAAGCCCCAGGGTTGCAAATGGGGCCGGGCGGCAGGCCGGGATTCATGTAAGTGTTGTAAGGAGAATTGACCTGGGAGTATTCTTCCAGCGTGACCGGCGTTTTCCACCACATGCCGGTATCAGTCTGGAAGCCCATCGCATACTGCACGGTCGGGTCGGCTTGCAGGTACATACCCTGGGTCAAACGGTTGAGGTAAACGCTGGCGATAGTGGGCCGTTCTTCGGTGACAACCGCTTCTCGTTCGACAATCGAAGCTATTGTTAGAATTTCAAAGAAGCTATGTCCCTGAGCCGCAGCCAGGGCCGGAGCATCAGCCGGGATTTTGCTGGCCATGTTGTCGAGCATACGCTGGATAAGATCTTCGGGCGTGGCCTTGACCGGCAGGCGATAGGTGTCGGGGAAAAGATAGCCCTCGTAAGAGGTTCCGGGGGCCCGGTCGGCTAAAAGGGGATGGTTTACCCCCGTGCCCTGCCGAACTACGGCCAAAAAGGCGGCGCCGTCCATAATGTTTTGCTGGGTCAGCATTTCGGCAATCTGCTCGGCTCGCCAGCCTTCGGGGATAGTGATGGTAACTTCTTCAAAATTGGCTTTTTGTAAGGTTTCGGCAATTTCCCGCATGGTCATATTGCGGCGCAGTTCATAGTCGCCCGCTTCCAGCGAAGAGTCCAGGCCGTTGTAGCGCAGGAAAAGCCGGAAAACATCGGCATCGGAAATAAGGTCCTGCTCCAGAAGTTTTTGGGATATACTGATGGCGCTCTCGCCCATGGCGACGGTGAAGGGCACCGATGAAGGGTCATCCGAAACCGGGGTGTTTATGACCCTGGCCTGGGTTTGCAGGTAAAGCCCCACAAAAAAGTCCTCGATATTCTCCGGCGAGCGTAGCCCTTCGGCATTCTCGATCGAGATGGACGCCGCTGTTTCGCTGCTCTGGCTGCCAAAGGCCCAGTAACCTGCACCCAGGATAACAACAATGGCCCCAATGGCAATGATAAAAATGATAAAACGAGCAATGGCTCTAAGAATAACCACGGTAGTACCTCAATTTGCTGCTGTATTGACGATTAGATTTTTTTCGGGTTCCCAACATTCGCAAGCCTCGCGAATTTCGTTATCTTTCTTTACCCTGCCTTCGTAAGGCGCCAGTGAATGTTGGGTGACCCAGCCGGATAGATTCATCGGCACCGCTCCCCCGGCCTCTATCCACTCGCCGTTGTAACGACGGGCCAAGTGCAAATGGCTGGAATCGGCCAGCCCGCCCTCGCAAGAGGCGTAGCCAATGATGTCGCCCTCGGCTACTCGTTGTCCCACTTGCACCGGCCGGTCGGCATCCAAAACCACGTGCAGATATTGCAGAACCCAGCCTGTCTGGATGTGACCGTCGCCGTCAAGATCAAGTTCCACCGCTCCGTGACGGGCTACTTCTACCACCCCGGCTGCTGCGGCGGTGTTGGGTTCGGCCGAATAAAAGCAGTTGCCCAACACATCGGGCGGGCCAAAATCAAGCGCGGCCCAGGCGCTGCCGTCGGCGTAGGCCGGGTGCGGGCCGCTGGTCAGGTAGAAGCCTTGTCCTTTGGCCCAGGGCAGGCTCAGGGGCGGCTGGACCAATGTTTTCGGTACCAGCGGCTCGATGGCGTGGGTCATAGGGTCGCCAAAAAGGGCGCGATAATCGGCCAGCAGGCCATCCGGCCCCAGCTCTTGCAGCCAGGTAGCCTGATCGGAATGAAGGGCCAGGATATTTTGCACGCCGACCGTGCCGGCGTTCAATCCCTGTGGCGTAACGGTCTGAGTGCGGTCGGCCAGGGTAAAAACCCAAAAACCATCCCGCTTGTAGCCGTAATAGCCGGCGTTGATCCGGTTGGCCGTCCAGCCCAGGGCCAGGTAAAGACTCTGCCCGCGCGGATTGCGCGGCCCCAACATCCGATTTAGCTGGTCTGCGGTGGGGTGAGGATTGGTCACCCAACCGCCGTAATGTTCCAGTAGAGCCAGCAGCAGGCGCGGCCCTACACTGAATTGCTCGGCCACGCGCTGGACAATCTCTACCCCACTCAACATCTGCCCATCCACATACTCGGTATAACCTACCAAATAGCCGCCCTTGCTCTCAACAAACTGCTTGAGGTCGAAGCCGACATAAGCCGGGCTGTAAACCACCTCGCTATCGGGCAGGAGGTGCTGGGAGGGACCGGGGGTATCGGCTTGCAAGGGAACGCGCAAAGATTGGCCCACTTGAATAAGTGCCGAGGGGCCATCCAGTTTATTCATCGCCACCAAATCCTCAATAGACACATCGTAGAGCCAGGAAATGTAGCTCAAAGACTCACCCTCTTCGACGAGATGAAAGGTAAAAGGTGGACCGGCTGGAGTGGGAATGGGCATAGCCTCGACCAGAGGCGCTACAGTTGGAATGGGCGCGGGCGCGGGGGCGGTCGAGATAATGGCAGTTGAAACAAGCACCACCTGAGCCTCCCGGGTGGGGGGGATGGCCGTAGGTTGAGCTGGGTCGGCAATTTGACTGGAAGGGTTGCTTTCCCCGGCATAGGTAGAGCTACAGCCAGTCGTCATCAAGATAAGTACACTTGCCATAGCGCAAGCGACCATTTTTAATGACACCAAATAACCTCTAACGTGGATTGATGGGATAGACGAGCCTGCTTCTCGGCTGCCAGATAAACCTCAGTATAACACGGAGTTTAATGAGGGCAAAATAGTAAGGGCAGGGCACTCACCCGCCCTATTCTCCTCTCCATTGAAGCTGTAAGTTAATGCCCTGGGAGGTTGTGGTCAAACCAACCAAAGAGAACTGAGGCGGTAAATGCTGGGTTAGAGCCTGTCCGGGTTTGGCTCCCAAAGTGGCAAATTCAGGCGGCAGCCAGCGGGCCGGAATTCTGACCCAACCTAATTGCAGCCAGTGCAATTGACTAACCACCTGGGTTCCTTGTGTCTGGAGCGATAACCCCAGGTCTACCAGCGGCGCCAGCCCGGCCAGGTTGACGCGAGTGGTAATGATAACCCGGCCGCCCGGCTCAAAATTGACGGTGGTTGCTTCTTGCAGCGTTTGTGAGGCAAAACGACCGGCGCTTCGCTCCGAAAGAAACAGGGTTACATCGGAGGTAATAGGCTCTGGTACGACAGCGGCGGCGGGAATCTCCGGACGTATCAACCAGATCAGCAGGCTGATTAACAGCAGCCCCGCCAGGCTGCCTAGGGTAAAGCCTATACAGCCCCAGCGGCTCATGGGGTCTCCTTAATTTCGAGCCATAACTCGGTGTCGGTAGTACCCAGGCCGGTTAGGGTTAACGGAGCGCCCATCAGGCTGGAGAGATTGGTTAACACTCCAGCCAAGTTTTGATTAACCGCGGCCACATCTTGTTCAAAAAAGTGGGTCATTTCCGGGGCAAGGGCAAAACCCGACACCTGGCTGTCAATCAACCGCACTTCGAGGGCTTGGTTGGTTATCTGCAAGCCAAACAAGCCTTGAATTTGCACGGGTACGGAAACGCCCAAGGCGGAAACCGAAGTATCGGCAGTTAAGCCAACCCGATTGCCGGGTAAAATATCCAGGTGTACTCCGGGCGCTTGATTCTCTGCCTGGATCAGGCGGTTGAGCAGGGTTTCACTTAAGTTTAAACGTAAATCGGGGATGTCTTCTGTTGAAGCGGGCCTGGGCGCTGCCGCCATAACCGCCAGAACCAACGATACCACCAGCAGTAGTATACCCCCGCCGAAAAGCCCGACCAGGATACCACCGGCGCAGCCCAGTAACCCGTAACCAACAGAATCATCCTTTGGAATGGATTGATCGTACATGGCCGGGTTTAATTATAAAATTCTAACTACGATGGGCGCGTTTTGCCACAATTCTTCCAGGCGATAATAGTTTCGTTGTTCTGGGGAAAAGATGTGGGCAATGACCGAACCGAAGTCGATGAGCACCCAGCCGGATTCAGGTGTGCCTTCGGCGCTGGCCAGGCGGCTGCCCTGCCACTTGAGTTTTTCCAATAATTCATCGCTGATCGCTTTAACTTGCCGGCTGGATGAACCATTGCATAAAATGAAGTAATCCGCCAGGAGCGTTACCCCCCGCATGTCCAGCATCACAATATTCGCCGCTTTTTTGCCGGCTATTATCTCTACGACGGCATGAGCTAATTCGTTTGCTTCCAGATGTGCCTCCAAAATATGTAGCAAGGTAGCAAGGTAGCAGGTAGCAGGTAGCAGTGTAGCAGGATTGCTACCTTGCTACACTGCTACACCTGCTACCCTGCTACCTTGTAAATTTTAATGTTAGCACAAGTTAGCCTGCTCGCCAAGTAAAGCCGCTCTTTTTGAGGAAATACAACCCTTCTGGTATCATTGGGACGTTTCATGCCTTGACCTTGTTACTATAGGTGATATACCGTGGACTATGCCAATCTTTTGCCGGCGGCGCTGACCTTACTGCTGCCTTTTGGCCTGATTTTGTTGATTGCCAGTGCGATGCCCGAGGACGAAGCCCCGGCGACGGCCATCCAGTTATTGGTGGTCTGGAGTATGGCCGCGCTGGCCTATTTTGGGGCAGGTTTTGCCTTCCATTTTGGCGGCATTGCCCAGGTGACGCCCAACCCGCAGTTAAGCGGCCTTTACTGGGAGTGGTACCCCCTGGATCAGTCGGTGGAGGTGCAGATGGCCCGGCTGTGGGGGGTGATAGCCCTGCGTGGCTGGGGATTGTCGGGCGAAGCGGCCACCCCCGGCGCGTTCTTGCTCTTTTTGAGCCACCTGTCGTTGGTGGGTGTGGCGGCGATGATTCCGGTGGGAGTTGTGCCGCGCCCGCTTAGAGGAGCCACTGCCCTGGCCCTCGGCCTGTTCACCGGCCTGCTCATCTACCCCTTGCCGGGGAACTGGCTATGGGGCGGCGGTTGGCTGTCGAATTTGGGGGCCAGCCTGGGCCTGGGACACGGCCTGGTTGATTTTGGCGGAGCGAGCGTAATGTTTCTGACCGGCAGTGTCGTCGCCCTGGGCGCCCTGCTCCTTTTCCGATTCAGCCCAACTCAAATTGACCTGCCTCCAACGGCGGAGGAGTTGATTATTGCCACCGGGCTGGAAGGCCGTCTGGCTGTTTATGACGAACCGACCCCGGCGGCTGAAGACCTCCTGCCGGTGACGCCTATGCCCTCGGCCTATCTGCCGATTTTGAGCATGTTAGGCGCCGGGTTGGTATTGCTCGGTTGGTTCGGCTTGACCAGCGGCCAACACGCGCCCACAGTTTCGAGTTTTAGCCCGGCTCAGGCTGCTGTAAGTGGCTTGCTGGCGGCCCTGGCGGCGGCGTTGACCTCAGCCGGTTATAGTTGGTTTACCACCCGTCACCTGAATCCTTTGATGACCTCACGGGGATTGGTAGCCGGCCTGGTTGTGGCTATGGCCGGCGCGCCTTTTATACCGCCCTGGGTGGCCTTGGCCGCCGGACTGCTTATGGGGTTGCTGTTACCGGCTCTTATCTATTTTTTCAATCAGGTTCTCCGCCTGGCCGATGAATTGGGCACACTGGCCACCTACGGCGTCAGCGCTCTCGTTAGCCTGCTGCTGGCCCCCTTTTTTGCCGATGGCCGGGCCGGGCAGGGCTGGAATGGCCTGGGATTGACCGATTACAACGGCGTGGCCGGACAGGGGGTTTCCGGCCTGTGGGTTGCTCCCGGTTTTGCCTCTGATTGGCCCGGACAATTACAGGCGCAATTGGTGGGTAT
This sequence comes from uncultured Caldilineaceae bacterium, assembly GCA_964622215.1. GTDB lineage: Bacteria > Chloroflexota > Anaerolineae > 4572-78 > J111 > DSQQ01. Next base: position 2,961 of record CAZUNT010000258.1, on the reverse strand, counting down.
GGGAGCGATTGTATTGTGGGCGTTGCTGGTTGGCGCACTGCTCTTCCAGACGGTTATCGTTATCGCCAGAGCATGGGCGCGCTCGGGGTTGGAATTGGCCGAGCCGGCGGCGACACGAAGCGGACAGGGAGACGGTGAGGAGGGGAGAAGGCAAGAAGTTGAAGACGCGACACGAAGCGGACAGGGAGGTGAGGAGGGGGCATCGGGAGGGATGGTTCGAGTTGAAAAGGTGGAAACATAATAAACTTAGGGGTAATTGTTCAGCCAACTCCAAATTTGAGTAATCCTGATGCGGCGGTCAGCCGTCAGCCGTCGGCGGTCGTGAAGGTATGGCCGAGTAGTTGTTTTAAGTAGAGTTAATGAGGCTGGCATGGGCCAGTTGAGTATAGACCGGCCCAGTTGGCCTTAAATCGCTCTGTATTAAGCTGATCTCAGTTACCCACAGGGCAGCTAATTCCCCAACCTGTTCTTGTTTTCGCTCTATCACTTCGCCCAGTTGGGCCAACTGCCTGGGCGGAAGATTATCTTTCACCCGCCCTATTGTTAGATGGGGGGAATAGGGGCGGGTTTCGGGGGTGAAACCGCCGATACCTTTCAGCCGGTCGCCCAACTCCCGCTGCAACTTGACCAGTTGCTGCGTCTCCCCCGCAATGCCGGTCCAAACGATGCGCGGTCGTCGGGTGTTGGGGAAGCAGCCAAGGCCCCCCAGGGTCAGTGACATCGGTTGGCAGACTGAGTCCGCCAGGTGAAGCGCCTCGGCGATTTTTTCGATGTCGGCGGCGGCCACATTTCCCAAAAAGTGCAGGGTCAAGTGAATATTCTCCGGGGCAGTCCAGCGTACAGTTTGCGCCGGTACGCTGCTTTTTAGCCGGGTTTGCAGGCCGGTCAAGGCCGCCTGGGCTTCGCCGGAGAGTTCGATGGCGATGAAGGAGCGAATGGTTGGCGTCATAGCCACGATTATACCATGATTAACTCAAAGGGTGAAGTTGAATAAGGTTGCCCTGAAATTTCTGCACCGGCAATTCGGATAATTAGAGATGTTCCGCCCGTAAGCGCGTGAACTCGCCGGTAAAACGGTTTTCCATCTCCTGACGAGCCGCCTCAGGCAGTTGAGAAGCGCGCAGCGCATTTAGCGAAAGCTGTTCCAACTCTGTAATACCTAGCCCAAAGGTGGTGGCTGCATCAAGGTATTCTTTAGTTAAAGTGGTGTTGAACATAGGGGGATCATCCGAATTGAGGGTAACATATAATCCCTCTTGCAATAGCCGGGGCAGCGGATGGCTGGCCAGATTGGGTACAACTTTGAGGCAGACATTACTATTGGGCGAAACCTCCAGCGGGACCTGGCGAACCCGCAGCTCCTCCACCAGGGCCGGGTCTTCCAGGCAGCGTACTCCATGCCCGATCCGCACAGCCTGGAGCGAATTTAACGCCCCCCAAATACTGGCAGCGCCCTCGGTTTCGCCGGCGTGAGGGATGCCCGGCAGACCGGCTGCCCGCGCTCGGGCAAAGGCTGAGGTAAATTTTTCCGGTGGGAACCCTACCTCATACCCGCCCAACCCCAGCGCCGCTACCCCATTACCCAGCCCGCTGACAGCCCAATCGGCTACCAAATCCGCCTCTTCAGAGGTAGCTTGCTCGCGGGGAATATCAATGATAAGCAGCAAGGTGACTCCCATCTCTTGTTCAGCCCGAACACGCGCCCGATTAATAGCGGCAAGTTGATCCTCAAAAGTGATGCCGGCCCGGCGATAATGCAGCATAGCGGTATAAGTTGCCTCGGTATGGACGATATTTTGGGCCGCTTGGCCGATGAGCAGATCATGTGTAATCAACTCAATATCATCGGGAGTGCAGATACAGCTACAAACAGCCAGGTAGATCTCGATAAAGTGGGGGAAATCGGTAAAGGTGTACCAGCGTTGGAGAGCCTCGACGCTGTTGGCCGGTAAAGTGACCCCGTTACGCCGGGCCAGGGTGAGCAAAGTTTCGGGGCGAATCGAACCCTCCAGGTGAACGTGTAGTTCTACTTTGGGCATAGCCTGGATAAATGTTTCAAGTGACATTAACAGCTCCTTTGTAAATAGACCGCCGACGGCTGACGGCAGACCGCCGCAAGAATTTTCATCATTGGTGGTGTGCGCTAGCTCGTGACGACTCCTTTAAAAGTAACCTTCTCAAGGATTGTAACCCTGTTTTCTTTACCCGTCTAGCCTGAAAATTTTACTCTCTGTTTTAATCAGGCGAAAGTGGTTTGTCGAACTCAAAGAATAACTTTACAATTTGTAAAATTGTCTATGGGATTGATCTGGCCGATTTATAACGTCTGGTAGCGCTGGGCCGGCAAATTTGGGTGCTGGCCGAACGGCTAGATAAGGTGGGCATTATCAGAGGATTGTTGAGGGCCAGGCTGATTAATTGTCTGGTTATTGATGACCGTATGGCAGAGATACTACTGAAGGACTGAATGGCCGTGCTAACCGAATTACTTTAATTTATGAAGTTATGAGGTGTGTGGTAAAAAAGAAGCCTGACGGCTTAGTGATCCGTCAGGCTTCTTATATTAGGCGGTATTTTGTCAACTTATTGCTTGGTTAGAGATGGAATTGTGGTAGACCAAAAGGACCGCCGGTTAAGCGGTCCTTTTCCACCTCAAAAAGATGAATTCTACCACAAATGTTGTAGTAGCTTACGGCGTGCCCAACAACGAGGTTGGGGTAAGAGTTAAGGTGGTGGTGATGGTTCCGGTTAGAGTGGGCGACACCGTTAGTGTAGGTGATGGTTCAGGCGTGTCCGTCGGTGTATTGGTCGGTGTTGCAGTCGGCTCCTCGGTCGGCGTGTTGGTCGGAATTGGGGTGGCGGTTGGTTCTTCAGTTGGTATGGTCGTTGATGTACTGGTTGGGGTCGCAGTCGGCTCCTCGGTCGGCGTGTTGGTCGGAATTGGGGTGGCGGTTGGTTCTT
>CAZUNT010000257.1:0-9746 GCA_964622215.1 uncultured Caldilineaceae bacterium | reverse complement strand
TCAAGTAAAACCCGCGCCGTAACCTCGGTTGGGGTTTGGCCGGGGCGCATGATATTCAAATCGTAGTCAGGGGTGATGTCGAAGATTTGTAGAACTTGATCCAGCATTTCCCGGTGTTGAGCCGTCACACAAACCTGGCTGACCACATTGGCCCGGTGGCGCAGTTTGCGAACAACAGGCGCCATTTTGATGGCTTCCGGGCGCGTGCCAAAGATACTAAGAACCTTTAGTTGTTTCATTGCCCGCCTCCATGGGCTGTACGAATCCAGGTAACTTGTCGTTTCCCGAAACGTGCACTCAAGGCTAACCAGCTCCGCCAGGCAATAAAAAATGGGCCGGTCAAAATGACCAGAAACGCTTTAAGAGGGGCCTTTTCCAGAGCTAAACCAAACAGCGGATAAATCAACAATATACCTACCATCGTGGTCCAGGCCCCGATGAGTTTTCCTGAGAAAACCCGTCCAAATTGGTGATTAATCACCAGATGAAGCAGGAGCGAAAAGACGCTGCTCATCGTTAAGGTTGAAAAGGAGGGCAGATAGGCTTGAACCGCGCCATCTAAGAGAGCAGAATCCTTGCGGTTGATCCCTTCTGATAGAAGCCGCGGGGCAAACTGCTGGCTGGCATCAAAGGTACCTCGTAACCAGCGCGCTCGTTGCGCCCGTGCCTGGGCCCAGGTAAGCGGCGCTTCACCGTAACCAATCGCCTTTGGCTCGTAGGCAATTTTTATCCCTTCAAGAAGAAGGCGCTGTCGCAACTGGTAATCTTCGGTCAAACCTTCGCCCCAGCCGACCTGGCGCAGAACATCGGTCCTAAAACAGATGGAGTCGCCCATATGCTTGGCCGACCAGCCCAGATTAGTCCGCCCCAAATTTTGGAAGCGATTATCTATCAAAAACATGGCCCAGGTCAGCGCCGGGAACCACCCGCTATCAGGGTTGCTGATGACATGCTGCCCCTGGATGACCTGGTCGCCCTGTTTTAGCCGGGCATCCATCACACGCAAAAATTGAGACTCGACCTGCGTATCAGCATCAAAGATGACGATGGCATCACCCTCATTGCCGCTGAGAATTCGTTGAAACAGCCAGGAAAGGGCGGCCCCCTTGCCACTTCTAGGGCCTTCGTTGCGCTCGTGAACCACAGCGCCGGCCTGGCGGGCTAATTCGGCGGTATCATCGGAGCAATGATCGGCGACAATGTGAATACTAAAAAACTCTGACGGGTAGTCCAGGGTGCGCAGTCGCTGAACCGTAGCCGCAATGACATCAGCTTCATTGTGGGCAGCGATAGCAATAATAAAGCGATGAGTGGGAAGTTGCTTATCAGTCTGCTTCGGGCCTGAGGAGCGTATTGAGGCCGTCGCCAGCAGGACCAGGTATCCCAATGGCAAAGCACTGATAAGTAATCCTATAATGGAGATAATATTCATAACGAGTTAGTCTTGTCCTTCTAACTATCTATGGAATACAACACCTTGAGTATTGATAACCTACCCAACGTAATGCGCCGGAGCAGCACGCCCCTCGACTGTTTCCAGGGCCAGCAAAGCATCGATAAAAAATTTTGTGGCCCAATTTGGATATTTAAAGCGTTCATAAAGCCCGTAGATGGGATAAGAACCGGCAATTGCTCCATAAAGATCAGGGTTGGAAGTTTGCAATTTTTGCGTCCGGGCCACAAAGGTAATAGCCTTTGCCGCAGCCGTGTGGTAAGCTTTCTGACCACTCAACTCATAAAAACATAACCAGAGACGAGCCATTTGACAATTTCCGGTGAGACAGCTTGAGCGGCTGGTTTCGCGCCAACCGGCCCCATAGGTACTGGCCAGACTGCCATCGTTATGTTGGCGATTCAGGAGCGCATCGGCGGTTAGCCGGCTGGCGGCAATGTAACGTTCCTCGCGGAGCAATTGACCACATTCAAAAAAACCTTCAGCAGTATAAGCCAGGGTGTGAGTGAATGGATCTTCCTCAACCAGGAAGGCGCAGTGACGGAACCAACCCTCAGAGTCTTGCTGCTGTAAAGCCCATTCCAAATTATGCACAGCAGTTTGTAGATACAACTCGTTATGGGTGTGTTGATATAGCCTGAGCAGCGCCCAATCCACGCGGGTGTCAATTACTTTTTCCACGTTCAAATGCTGGTGCTCTCGCCAAACACCCGAAGCATGTTGAATTGAAGCTAACCAATTACCCGCGTGGGTTGCGGCGTACAAATAACGTTCATCACCACCAGCCTCAAAAGCAGCTAACCAGCCAAAGATTACCTGGCCTGTGTCAAATACAATCGGGTTTGGTTTCGAGTTGGCTTGCCAATGGGCCACGCCGCCTTCAGGTGTGGCTCGCTCCAGTAAATAGTCGGCCAGGGAAAAAGCCAATGTTTGCAAGTCGGGCCGATTGAGCACAAGGGCCATATTGAGCAAAGAAGGAATTGTGTAGCCGGTAGTTTCGGGATATGAGGGAAACCAACGGCCCCGGAGCAGGTTATACCCTTTAGAAATGCCGCCATCATTAGCCGACGTGTGAGCACGCTTAATCCAATCAACCGCAGCAATGAGGCGCTGCCTGGTTTGCAAATCGGCTACCGGCGGAGTATCAAGTCCACGTAAGGCAACTGGAATTACCTGAAAAAATGGAAGATTAGTCATTTCGCTTTAACACCATAACTGGACTTATTAGAGGAATACAGCACAAATTCGTTAATGTTTAGTGGATAGCTCGGCAGGAAACAAATTTACAGCAGCTCGTTGCTTATCTACCCATATCGATTACACTTTAGCATGGATTAGTCAGAACTTAATCGGAGGATAGTTAGAAAATAGTTAAAATTCAACTTACATACCCGGCAAGGCGGCCAGTAAACGCCAATAGTTATTGGTCAAGGTGAGATGCTGCTGTCGCTTAGAGGAGGTTTCTAGCCAAGCCAGCGGGCTGACCAGCAAGCGGGACAGGGCTGAAATCAACAGGATTAATTTATAGATTCTACCCCCTAACTGCCCATGATGCTTGCGGAAATAAATTAGCTTGCCCTGATACAAACGCAAAAACATTTCGGCGGCTACCTGCTGGGTACTTTGTCCGCCATAATGAACCACCTGAGCTTGCGGAACCCAGTAAAGAAGCCAATCGGCTTTTTGGAGACGATAGCAAAGATCAATCTCTTCGGAAAAAATAAAGTAAGTCTCATCCAGCAAACCTATTCGGTCAAGAGCGGCTCGCCGTAGAAATAGACAGGCTCCTAATAAGGCATCTACCGGCCGTGGCTCATTCAAATCCCAATCAGCCATACGATAAGAGCCATAGGGGCGCAGCAACTCGAGATGGAACAGCCGCCAGAACTCACGCGAGAGGGTGGGAGCGGGATAACAGGAGGTTTGGAGGGTGTTATCAGGATTAAGAATACGCGCCCCGACTGCACCCACCTGGAGGTTAACCTCCATAAATTGAGCCAGGGCCGCCAGCGCCCCAGGTTTTACCTCTGTGTCGGGATTTAATAACAGGACATAGCGGCCTGTACTCTCACGAATGGCTTGATTGTTGGCCCGGGCAAACCCAACGTTTTGTTGGTTTTCAATGAGCCGAACCCAGGGAAACTGTTCTCGCACCATCTGCCCTGTGCCATCACCAGAAACATTGTCTACGACCCACGTTTCTACCTGCAAATGCGGTGATTGGCGAACATCGGCAGCAATCGACTCTAAACATTGCGCTAACAAGTCACGAGTATTCCAACTTACAATAATAATAGATAGGTCCATTATACCTCTTTAGCGGGCCCAGAGTTATCATCAGTATGGCGAAATATCTGCTCCAGGGCGACCAATCCACCTAAGAAGATCCACCCAAACATACTGGCCCGAAAGCCAGTTAGACCAACATTATAAGTAAAAGGTAAGACCCAATCGCCCAACCCCGCCGAGACTACCATTCCAACCAGCCCCCCCAAAGCGCCGTAAACATAAGCCCGGGCAAAACCATCGGGGACTTGATTACGCAAACGCCACCCCAGCCAGGCTACGGTTCCCAAAAGCCAAAAGAAGCAAGCGAAGCCCAATAAGCCGGTCTGAGCAACCAGGTCAACATATTGGCTATGAGAATTAAATCTTACAAAATAGCCTCGGATTGGGTTAAGCGGAGTATAATAGTAGTAGTTGGCCGGCCCTAACCCAAACCAGGGATTCACCTGGGCAAGTTGTAAAACAATAATCCAGGCTTCGTGACGAGTTGCTAGGCTATATGAATTATCGCCAATAAACAACACTTCGCTCAGGAGTTTTTGTAGTTTCACGGCTAAACCGGCCATGCCCGCAAATGTGGCCAGCAAGCCTAATCGCGGCGCGCCAAGCCACAAAATAACGCCTATGGCTATCAACGACGGTCCGTACCCCGAAACCCACTCCCGCTTGGGAAACAACCCAATATAGACAACCAGCAAGGTGACAAAGCCCAGGGCCAACCGCCACCCCAGGTGCAGCCGACGATTAAAAGCGGCCTGACTAAAGGAGAGCGCAGTTAACCAGAGCCAGAACAGGCTGCCATCGGAGCCTCGTTGAAACCGGCCGATATAATCCCGCCAGGATAACCCTGCTTCTTGCAGGGGCATGAGCTGTTGCCCATACTTGGGCAAGAGAAAAGCGATACAATACACAGCTCCCAGGGCAATAAAAGACCATGTCATCCACTCTAGCCAGCGCATTTCACGCACGTAACAGGCCACCATTAGAAAAGCCGCAAATGAGAGGATAAAAATTATGGTTCCTCCAATCTGGGCGTTGAACGAGGCATGTTCAATTGGATACCAGGAAAGTTGACCCATACTGAAGGAGAACAGAACGACTATGGTAAAAACCAGCAAAGGCAACAATGTCCAGGAACGTGGCAGCTTTATTTGGCGTTGAACCACCATATCCAACACCCACAGGCCCAACAACAACAGCAGCAACAAAACCGCCGTATGGGGCCGGGAATATTCGGAACCGGCATTAACTTCTATGGGGATGATGAGGCTGCCCGGAATAAGAGCTAAAATAATCCAGTGCCGTCGGTAGTAGGCAATCCAGCCTAATCCTGCCGCCACCAGCAACGCCGGGATGATGAACCCATATTGAGGAACACCTTGCAGGGCCAATTCAGCGCTCAGTAATACAATTCCTGCGGCCAGCAGGGGGCGCAACCAGAGGAAGATGTTTTGAGTTAACCAACCATACAATTCAAAAACCGAGATAAATCTTTTGGGCCAACCTTTTAAGCTCCAAACCCATAAGGTTGGCATCAAACTTACCCAAACCCCTACCAGAAATATTTCAACTTGTAGTTGTCGGTTTTGGCCCCAGGCCCAGCGGGGTATAACCATCAGGATTAATAAGTTTAGACAGATGATGGACACAACAAACCGGATATAAACTTGAGGCTGATCCACCAATTCCTCAATGAACTGAGAGAAACGATTAATATATCGGTCGGGCAGGCCGAGCAGCAACGGCCACAGGCAAAACAGGCCAAAATAGACCAGCAGCAGGCCGGCATAGCTGGCTGAGTACCGCTGCCACACCTCAGCCGTTGGGCTGGTATATGACAAAAGAGAGGGGAGGGGAAGAAGCAGAACACCCCAGCCCAACAGCACAAATGATTTATAGATAAACTTGGGGTTAGTCTGGTAAGGAAAACCTGGCTTGACGCCCAAAAATTTTTGTATCACCCGAAATTTCTTTCTGCAAAATCTAATTAGTTTTTACTTTTGACCCGGCTGAGAAAACCGACAAGACAGTTTCCCCGGCCACCGTCCAGGCAGGGCGAGTTTTAAATCGCGCAAAGTCGTCGGGGGTGAGTTGCACGGCTTCCAATACATCCCATTCTGCATCCCGCCCGGGTTCGGTTCCCACTAAAAACACCCGGCCGCCTCGCTCATACGTTTGGGCGATTTCTTGCTGAATAGTTGTAAAAACCTCATCCTCAGTGTTATGAGCGGCCTTCAAAAATAGTTGAAAGACAATAAGGGTACGGCGATTGGCAAAATACGGAATATAATAGGCCAACCTATCGCCGCCGGTGGTAATGATAAGGTCTTGCGGTGAGGTATGTTCGCCCACACTCATCGCAATCTGATAAGCTCGATTTAATTCAAGGAAACGATGAGGAACAACAATACCAAACCCGTTTATACAGAACAAAACAGCAATCATCACGGCGGTAATCCCATTAAAAGATACCCGCTGCCACCAGGTCCGCGGTGAAGAGGGCATTGACGATCTTTCTTCGTTTAATGTGACCAGAAGCAGGCCTACCAACAACCACCACGGGGCTAAAATTGGCAGCCAAAACTTCTGATCTTTGGCGCTCCACAACAGTGCAAAGGCCATATACAATACGGCCACAGCCGCCAAAATACAGAGCGGGCGATAGTGGGCCAGCAGCAATTGGCGTCGCTTGATAAAGGCAACAATAAGCGGGGTGAGCAACACCGCCAGTACAAAAAGATAATATCCTCCAAAAGTTTCTTTTTCCAGCCAGGAGGCGTGGGCCATAAATAACCCGGCCCGGGTATCAAGCCCAAAACCAGGATAACTGGACAGGGATCGGATAAGAGCGTAAGCGCCATAAAATAGGTGACTTAACTCGAAGTTACCATAGATAGTACCGGTACCCTGCCCTCCATACAATTGCCAATCTCTTAACGAGGCCAAATCATGCACCCCGTTAACAAAATAGAGAACCAGCAAATAAACAGGTCCAACAATAAGAGTCATACTAACCAAAATAACGACCGCTTGTTTTAGCCGACTTTGCCAGGAACGTTGTTCCATAAACCATAAACCCACGATGGCAACCAGAGCCAACAATCCGTTGGATGAATAAAGGAGAAAAGAGAGGCCGGCCCACCCTCCCAACAGAACAGGATAGAAGCGATGATTTAAAAGCTTGGGCGGAGCATTGAGCAGCAGCCACAGCATCATCAGCATAGCAGCTAACGGTAAAGTAGCAAACTCAGCTTCGGTACTAAATAGCCAAACGGCAGATGAAAAAGCAAAGCCAATACTCACCAAAAAAGCAATTGGGGTAGAATGAGTCAACCTTTTGCTAATGGAATACATCAAGCCAACGGATATAGCTCCAAACAAGGCATTAAAAACCTGAAGGGGGAACAGCCCCTTATCATTCCATCCGGCTAACCGCCAAAACTGATAGAACACCCAGCCGGTTGGGTAAAGGAGAATTTTTTGACGTTGTAAAATTGTTGTCCAATCACCAGATTCTATCTCGGTGACAAACATAATACTGGCAGCAGTGAAGTTGCGTGAGAGGGTAGCTATATAGACCCCAAAGGTTACTACACTAAGCAACAGACCATTGAATCGCATATACGCTTGTTCTATTCCTATCTCAACAACTTATGAAGCCTATAACTGTGTTAACTCTGTCGGTACAAATAACGGTCAGCCAACAGACACTTTTGATTTTTGGGTCGCTACCATTTCAACAAAATCGCTAAGCTGTTGGCCAATCGTCTGCCAATCATATTGGGTTTCGACCACTCGCCGGCCATTTTGACTCAGTCTTTCTCGTTGCGCCGGGTCTCTCAGGAGTTGCAAAACCGCTTTAGCAAAATCACCCGGTTTATCGGCAATCAGGAGATCACGCCCTGGAACGACTGCTAACCCTTCGGCCCCCTTGCTGGTAGCAACCACCGGCGTACCCAGGGCCAACGACTCCAGAATTTTCAGGCGAGTTCCCCCACCCAGGCGTAAAGGCACTACACTAACCCAACTATGAGCCACGGCCGGGCGAATATCAGGCAAGTAACCACTAAAAGTTACCCCCTGATGGCGCGGCAAACGCTCAACAGGAACGCCATCCAGTTTACCGGTTATGACCATTTTTACTTCAGGTCGTTCAGCCTGGATCAGTGGAAATATTTCGTGCAGAAAATATTCCATCGCATCAAAGTTAGCATCGTAGGTGAGAGCGCCGGTGTAAATAAGGGTATCGGCTGCGGGCGAACCAGGCTGATTGGTGTGATGAGTTGTATCAACCCCGTTCGGCACAACAGCAATCGAACGATATTCAGGTAAAATTTGGCGAATTCGCTGCCCTTCCTCTTCAGACACAACCGTACAACCCGCAAAGGCAGGCAACAGGCGAGATATATAGTGAACTAACTTCCACCAGGTTAACCCACTGCGGAATTTTTTCAGCAAATGATGCTGCCTGGCAAACGGTTCATAGAGTGTGGTCATCTCAAGTTCTTCTAATATTTTAGGCAGGGCCGGCAAGGCTAAAGCATAAGGCGCTGTATCTATTTGTGAGGCAATCACCAGGTCAACCGGATGATTTAACCCTGCCCGTTCAACACATTTTTGCATTTCAACGCTAAAGGTATCTATGACTGACCGGGGCTGCCAGGAAAAAAATCCCAATATAGCCTTCAGACGATCAGCCTGAAAGGGGCGATAGGGCACGGTTTCCACCCACCGGCAATAATGACGCATGGCAGCCAGATGTTCTTCAACCGGCGTCTCTGAGACGAAGGAGATTAGATCAACCTCATGATGTGACGACAGGTGTTTAATCAGGTTGAAGATGCGAATCTTAGACCCGTTATCTGCGGGATAGGGATACCATCTTGATAAAAATAAAATACGCATATCAAAAATATTTAGCCAATAATGATAATGTAAATGTTTTTTATGAAGGCATAGCCCCATAGCGATGACGCAGAAAATCTAGCACGCCATGCCACATGGCATTACGATGCTCACGCATGGATCGCCATTTTGGCTTTACGGTCCAACTCAACAAAGTTCGCAGAGTTTGTTTCCAGGCAAAAATCCAGGCTGATAATGGAGCGTGATGTTTGGTTAGCAGCAAAAATTGGTTACGAGTAACATAATAGGTAACGTAGGGTTTAGGGCGATAATCACGCTGCACACCTTTATGCCAGAGTTTTGCCTGAGGAACCTGCATAATCAGCCAACCTGCCTGGTGCGCCCGGAGACACCAATCGACTTCTTCCCAATAACAAAAAAACTGCTCGTCTAACACCCCAATTTGGTCGATGACTGCACGCCGTACCAGGATAGCGCAACCAGAAACCCAATCTACCGGGCGGGGTTCTCCAAACTGGCCTTGATCCGGCTCATGTTGTCCTATATGCCGGCTCTCCCAGTGATGGTCCAGAGACCCGCCGGCCGATTGAATCACCTCAGGTTCACTAAAGTGATAAACCATCGGCCCAATCATCCCTATTTTTTGATTACTCTCACCCAGCTCGACCATCCGCGCCAGACAGTCCGAATCTACAATCGTATCGTCGTTCAGTACAAAAATCCAGTCAGACTGTTGGGTAGCAGTGGCCCTGAGACCCACATTGTTGTTACCGGCATAACCCCGATTTTCGGTTAACTCAATAAGCTGAACTTCTGGAAAAGAGGCGCGGATGGCCTCAACAGATCCATCCTGAGAGGCATTATCTAAAACAATAATACTCTGGTTTTTGTATATCCCCTGCCGGAGCGAAGTCAAACAAGCCAGAGTATCATCACGACGGTTATTATTCAGGACAATGGTAACAACATGAGGAGCCATTTTCATCGGTCTAAATGTAACAAGATTTCCTAATATGCACATATGAAGAACGTTAGAAAAGAGTTAGAGTCCAGATTCAAAAAAGCCCCCTACACCCCTTTCGGATAGTGTTACCGGCCAAATTAAATGAGCACGGATTGGCCGGAATAAATGGAACTGAGG
>CAZUNT010000256.1:0-9897 GCA_964622215.1 uncultured Caldilineaceae bacterium | reverse complement strand
ATCGCATCTGAAGCGGGGTGTATATGAATTAGTGTGGCAATTACGTGACTCGAATGTGGCAATTTCGTGCGGAAATGTGATAGGTTAGATAGAGGGAGAAATTTTTGCTCAGTAAGTATGCCCGACCCTGTGGCCGGGCAATACTATTGATAGAGGAAGCTAAAGCAATCGGTCTGGCAGCGTACAATATGAGATTCGACAGACTGAGTGGGGGTGTGAGTATTCCCAATCTGGTGGACAGACCCTATATGGAAACCTCATGGACTTAACACCACCTATCCGATAAAGTGGTGGTGACCAACGTTACTTTCTCTTTCAAGTACACTGCAGTACGGCTAGCCGGGGAAAAGAGAGCAGCCAGCAATAGTCTCTTGCTATTCAACTCAGTATTCCGGCCTATATCGAGATTTGTTCCAGTGGCGGTGATGAGGTGAACTTGCAAATTTGAAAACCGGCTCAGGTATTCGAGTAGGATGTTTCAGTAGGTACTCTTGGATATAATGCTTTAATGTGAACAGATACTTTATTTACCCTTGAGGACATGAATGGAAAATAAGATTATTTTTTCAATGGTCGGTGTGGGTAAGATGTATCCACTCAAAAAACGCCTCTTTACTCCCTCACTTTGAGAATAATCTTGCCGATATTCTTATTCTCAGCCATGCGCTGGTGAGCTTTATTGACCTGTTCGACGGGATAGACCGTGTCAATAATCGGTTCGATCGTTCCGTTCAGCAGCAGCGGCCAAAACTGGGCCATAAACTTCTCTTTAATCTCCACTTTCTCGGCCAATGAACGGCTGCGCAGCACCGAGCCAATCAGCCGCAGCCGCCGGCCCATCAACGCCCCAATGTTCAGTTCGGCCTTGCTGCCGCTCATCGTGCCGATAAAAACCAGCCGACCGCGCAGTTTGAGCAGGCGGATATTCTGAGCCAGGTAGGCCGCCCCAACATTATCCAGGATAATATCCACGCCCTGGCCGCCGGTGTGGGCCATAATCCGCTCCACAAAATCCTCTTTTTTGTAATTGATGGCTAACTCAGCCCCTAATCTCAGACAGTATGCCACCTTTTCATCGGAGCCAGCCGTCGCCAAAACGTGGCAGCCAGCCTGTCGCAGCAATTGGATCGCCGCTGTGCCAACCCCACTCGCTCCTGCATGGATCAATATCGTCTCTCCCTGTTGTACCCCGGCCTCGCCAAAAAGGTTAACAAACGCCGTGAGAAATACTTCGGGGATCGCGGCGGACTGCTCGTAGCTCCACCCGCCGGGGATGGGCATCAACATGGCCGCCGGCACGTTGACCTGTTCCGCATAACCCCCACCGGGCAGCAGGGCGCACACCCGGTCGCCCACCTGCCAGCCGGCGACGTTAGCCCCCAGCGCGGCAATCCGCCCGGCCATTTCCAGGCCCAGAATAGGTGATGCACCCGGCGGCGGGGGGTAATTCCCGGCTCGCTGGGCCAAGTCGGCCCGGTTAAGTGCGGCGGCGTAAATATCCACCAGCACTTCGTCGGGACCGTGAGCGGGCGCCGGAACGTCCGTCCAGGCCAGCGGCTTATTTTCTAGCTCGGTTTGAATAATGATAGCTTTCATTGATTCTCCAATTTTTTAACTTTGGCTTTGTCCTCAACAGTGATATACTGCTTGTTATGAGAGCTGTAAAGATGCCCGCACAATGGTTTTATCAAGTAATGGGGTTGTATAGCTCCAAGAACGAGCAACAAAGGCGAGTCCGGGCAATTGCAGCTACAATTATTGCTCTCCTCGCCGCTGCTGCATTATTTTACAGCTATCTCACCTAATCCCCCAAAATAAATCTAAGTCTTCATCAGTAGAATGGTATAGTTTTTGTTCGATTTCTGTATGGGTCAAGAGGATGTTAAACACCGCAGAGGCGCAGAGTCCGCTGAGATTTTTATATTTTTTCTCTGCGTTCTCTGCACCTCTGCGGTAAAAATTTCAGCCTCTGTGTACAAGATGTTGTTGACCAGTACAGTAATTCACCAAAATTGCTGCATATCGTCTATGGCAACCGAATGAATTCGGTCGCTGACATGAAAAACCTGTTAGAAACAGGTTGATTTGGCTCCGAATAACGTGTTTCTAACACGTTTCTCGTCTCAGGCTGCGAATTCATTCGCAGACATTGAATTACCGAACGCTCTCTCATACATGTTTTTGATACTGAGCTTTGTCTGAAGTATGTCAAATAGCCCGGTTTTGTTTACTGGTTTCATGTGTCTCCATATATTTCTGGCCCAGGTATCGCTGCGTTTGCTTGCCCAATTATCTGCTGAAATGTAAAATTGCCCCAAACCCACCCCCAACATATAATACCGGGCGTCACCGATAGGCCATGTTCCACATTGAAACGATCCACGAGCGCGAGACCTGGGATAACATTCTGATAACCCTCCCTGCCGCCCACGTCCTGCAAAGCTGGGACTGGGGCGAGTTCAAGAGCCGCTGGGGCTGGGAGGCCCGGCGCTTGGTGTGGTTTAAAAAAGGTAACGCCTCTGAGGTTTCCAAAACCTCAGAGGTGTTTCCTGTGGCGGCGGCCCAAATCCTGCGGCGATCCATTCCCCGCACGCCCTGGAGCTTTTTATATGTGACCAAAGGCCCGGCCCTGGATTACACCGACGCAACGCTGGCTGCCCAGGTTTTGGCCGGCCTGGAAGCGTACGCTCGCCAAACCCGTTCCCTCTTCATTAAAATTGACCCCGACGTGCCCCGGCACTATGGCGAGCCGCAGCCAAACCAGCCGCTCGAACCCCAGGGCCGGATAATGCTGGAACTGCTGGCCCGGCGCGGCTGGCGCTTTTCGCCGGAGCAGATTCAGTTTCGTAATACGGTGACGGTTGACCTGGCGGCTGAACCGGCCGATTTGCTGGCGGCGATGAAAAACAAGTGGCGCTACAACATCAGCCTGGCCGAGCGCCGAGGTGTAACCGTCCGCTCCGGTGGGGTCGAGGATATCCCCCTCTTCTACCGGATGTACGCCGAAACTGCCGCCCGGGATGGCTTCCTCATTCGCCCGGAAGCATATTATCAGGATGTTTGGCGGCAATTTCTGGGGACGGGTCGGGCGGAAATGCTGCTGGCCTCGGTGGAAGATGAGCCAGCAGCCGGGCTGATCCTGTTTATCTTTGGCCGCACGGCCTGGTATCTGTACGGCGCGTCAACAGGCCGGCAGCGCCAGTTGATGCCCAATCATTTGCTGCAATGGGCGGCTATGGGCCGGGCCAGAGAATTGGGCTGCACTCTCTACGATATGTGGGGCGCGCCGGATGTGTTTGCTGAATCAGACCGGATGTGGGGCGTTTACCGTTTTAAGACCGGTTTCGGCGGGCAGGTGGTGCAGGGCCTGGGCGCGTTCGATTACCCCGTGTATCCCCGCCTGTATTGGGCTTTTACCGTTGCTCTGCCCAAATTGCGCGGGCTAATGAGACGATAACCCGTATCTTTGGCCCCAAACTTGACACTTACCCGTCTGAGTGTAAGATAGAGGCCGCGATTTGTTTTGGGTTTTGTCTTTTTGAAGGAAGGACTCCCCCTCAAAACCGCCAATGTTCGATAGTTAATGGCCAACGGTTGGTTGCCGGCTGTCAGACAATCTTTGGCTGGGATTGACTATTAACCCCTACTTTGGAGACGTATGGTGTCCCGATTGGGCGAGATGCTAAAAACAGCGCGTGAGGCAAAAGGACTTGCCCTGGAGCAAGTGGAAGAGGCTATTCACATCCGCCGCCATCTGCTGGAAGCTCTGGAACAGGGTGATCTCAAAAAATTTCCTTCCCCTGTGATTACGCGTGGGCTGATTCGTAACTATGCCAAATATTTAGACCTCAATCCCATTGAGGCTCTGACCCTGTACGACGGCAATGGGGTGGTACCGGTAAAAGGCCAGCGGTTGACTCCCGATGGGATCGAGTTTATGAGCCTGTCTATGGCGCCTCGCCCCTTTATTAGCTGGGACCTTATGGTTGGAATGGCCCTTTTCCTACTAGTCATTGGAGGGTTTGGTTACTTGACCTACAGCACCGTCATCCAACCCCGGTTAACCCCCACCCCCACCAAAACACCTGGCCCTGCCGGTTTGGGCGAAGATGCTGCTTTTCTCTTACCAACCCCAACGCCTCCGCCTACCAACACCCCCACCCCCCTGCCGCCTACCAACACCCCCACCCCCATCGTTTACAGTGGGGTAACGGTCGAGTTGGCGCTCCGCCAGCCCTCCTGGATTCAAATTTTGGTGGACGACACCAAAGCCTTTGAAGGCATTCTCCAGCCGGGTGAAAGTCGTAGTTGGACGGGACAGCGGCGCGTCGCTATCCGAGCCGGAAACGCCGGCGGAGTCGAGGTGATTGTCAACGGCGCTAATCGCGGCTTGATGGGCGCAGAGGGTCAAGTGGTTGATCAAATTTGGGAAAAGGTTGATGACCCCTCCCTGCTGACACCTCAACCTTCTCAGACCCCTGGACCAGGCTCGACGAACAGCCTGCTATCCACCCCAACACCTGCCGTTACGTTGGCCCCAGGTGAAACACCCCTCCCCCTGGAGTCAGCCCCAGCCGAGGGCGCCCAGCCCGTTCCAACCGATACCCCCCAATCTTGAGACAACTTTTATAACGCTTCATCACATGCCTGGCGGAGGCCACAAGCGGCGCACTTGTTGGGCTGCTGGTGACTGCGCGGGACATTGCCGGCCAAACGTGACTGACGCATCTCGGCCATTGTCAGCAGAAGTTCCTGGCGTAATTCCGGTGTAAAATCAACCTCATACAGCGCATCGGCGTATTTTAATAAACCATGCGGTGGAGTGCGCCCCGTTGTTTCTTCGACTAACAAACAATAGGCGGCCAGTTGTAACAGATGGCCCAGGTAGGGCAGTTGAGGCGTTTGAGTGGACTTCACCTCAACCGGAATAATTCCTTTTTTTGTTTCAACCAGGTAATCCGGTTTGCCGATAAGTTTATGGGCGGCCGAATAAAGAGGCTGTTGAGCCGGCTGCCAGCCTATACTATCGGCAAAAACCAACCGGCCGGCGGGCAAGCCGCTTTCATGCCGCAGCCGGGTTGAATGTCGAAAAGACAGCCAGCCGCCGAGGAATAGAACAATTGCCAGGGTAAAAAGCCAGAACATACCAGTGGTTAGTGAGCAGTGGTTAGTGAGCAGTGATTAGTGAACAGTGATTAGTGAACAGTGATCGGCTCGACTTTACTGCTCACTGTTCACTGTTTACTGTTCACTGTTTACTGTTCACTGCCTGCTACTTTCATGGCCAGAAATAATAGAACGCCCCAATAATTAACAGCAATCCCCCGCCGCCGAATAAAAAAAAGCCGGCTTTGCGCCAGTATGAAGCAGCCTGCACTTCACCCAGATGACGGTGATGAGTTTGCATGCCTCGAGCCAGCGTTGTTTGATTATGGGAGGGAACACCCTTGATCGTGTTCAACCACCAAGCCCGCCGGCAAAAACTATATTCAACCAGCTCACTCGCCCGGATAAGCGGCAAGTCGTCAGGCGGACGGGTGGAATCAGATGGGGTAGGTTGGTCAGAAGAAACGCCGGCATAGGAGTCGGCTGTTTCAGTCATTTGCTTAAACCAATACGTTGCTCAAATTGCTCCAGCGCGGCTTTCATTGATTCCTGGCGTACTGCTGTGGTCACATCACCGCGGGTGCGTTCCAGAACGCCTCGGACCATATCGGTATTACGCCGCAAGCCGCCGGTGATGGCATCCGAAAAATCGACGGTGACGAGCACACTGTAAATGTCATCCATATTGCCCAGGATTTTTTCGGCCTGGGACACATCCCCCCGGCGCAAGGCGTCGAGGGCAAAACGGCGTAACTCGCCGGCCGCCTCAGCCAGGCCGTTCAGATAAGCGGCATACTCCACCTTCAAAGCTTCTGGGTCGGGCAGCGGCTTGTCTAAAATAACGGCCCGGGTAATATGGGCTTCGGCTAACTCTTTAAGGGCATCTTGGGTATAGCCGGCGTGGTAAACATCGGGGTACTGTTGGGTAGCAGTGATGATTTCAGCCGCCACTTCGCCCGCGGTTTGCAGCAGCACTTGGGCCTCACTATCATCGCCCCGTTGGGTGGCCCGAATGGCATTAGCGCAGTGTCGAATCAGTTCGCGTGAGCGAGTGATGGCCCGATCACGAACCGCACTTTTGGCTTCGAAGTTTTGTCTGACCCGGTCAATAATTGTTTGTAGTTCTTGCAAGGGTATCTCCTGTGCGTCGTTGCTCCAAATTTTAGGTGCAAGGCACTTGGCAGTGTGCTTTACACCCATAAAGTAATCGCATGGTGCCTCACAGTGATATGGTTGTCAAACTGCCGAGGTATTATCGACACACCGCCAAAAAAGTTTGCTCCTGCCTCACTTTTGCGTATCCTATTAGGACTTTTCCATTAACATAAAGTTGAGACGGTCTCTGCAATGGAAAAAGAATCCCAATCGGGGAGGCCATAATCATCCAATAACCAGCCCGGGAACTCAATGACATAATCAGGGTTCTCGAGGGGGTCTGTTAGAACCAACGCGACAATCACGTTGAGGTAATTTTTCAGGAGCATTAACGCCGGCCGTCACCGTAAAAGCCGTCACCCTGCAAGAGAGCAGCCTGGTCATCACCTTTACCGTGCAGGCGTCGCCTTAGATCAACAAAAGTCGCTGGTTCGTCAACTACGACCGGGCCGGCAAGCCGGTGACCGGGCCGTACAGCAGTGTCAGCGAAGCCAGGGGCATGGCCTCGCCCCTGGCTCATTTCGATTGGGCCAAAGAAGTCGAAAATTTCTCGGACGAGGAGATCAGAATGGCGGTTCGGCTGGCCAATCAGTACCGTGCGGATATCGAATTTGCCCGGCATCTCAAGCGCATAACCGCGACCTGAATACCTACCTCGCTTGGGATTACTGGCGGGTATCTGCGGTCAGAGGGACCAATTCGAAAATGGTTTTGCATTCTGAACAGGGAACTGAACACCTGCGGCAGCAAGGTATCACAATTCTCACACAGATCAGGTCCATCGGATTGATCGGCGATGGGATGTAAATAGCCACACGCCTCGCAGACCTTGGCCTTAGAGGTTAACACGCCGTTATCACTGACCGGCAAAATAGCCCGGTTAATGACGTAACGCGAGCCTTCGTGGTAGATGATACTGCGCGGGCCAAATTCTGAAATAGCCAAAAAGCGAGGCCGGGAGAGGAATTCATCTCGATCTTCATTTCGGCGGCCGCGTCGCCCCGGAATATAGGCCGACAGCGGCAGCCGGGGGAAGTTGTACCCCGGCAAAAAGCCCTCGCTGGCAAAATAACGATAGCTGTAAAAGTCAGAATAGCTCGCACTTCTGGCGTCGAGCAGCAAATCTAACTGGGATCCTGAGAAACACTTTTGTCTCAAGAAGTACTCCACCGATTTGCTTCGAATCACCCAATAACCGACCCCTTTTGTTTCCTGCCGGTCTATGTTATACTGATGTATCTTCTTTCTGCTGAGGCTAGATGATGCTTATTGAATTGGCTATTGGCGACGCTTATGGTGCTGGATTTGAATACGCCTCCCCTGAATTCGTGGAGCGACATAACGACCTGACCCATTATGTGCCTCACCCCAGTCACAACATTCAGCCAGGCGCTTATACGGACGATACTCAGATGAGTCTGGCCCTGGCCGAAGCGATTGTCTCCGGTGATCCCTGGACGCCCGAAACCCTGGCCGGCCGATTTGTGGATGCCTTTCGCCGGGACCCCAGAGAAGGGTATGCTCAGGGCTTCTATCACTTTCTACAAAGCTGCGAAAACGGCCAGGAATTCCTGGCCAGGATCCGGCCTACTAGCGACAAAAGCGGCGCCGCAATGAGGGCTGCGCCGGTGAGCCTCTTTAGTACCATCGAGGAAGTGGTAGAAAAGAGCCGGATACAGGCTGCGCTGACCCATAACACCCAGGATGGTATCAATGCTGCTGTGGCAGTAGCTCTGGCCACTCATTATTTCCTCTACCGGCTAGGACCCAGGGCTGATTTAGGTCGATTTCTGGAGGAACACGTGCCAGGCCAGTGGACCAAGCCATGGCGGGGGACGGTCGGATCCAAGGGTTGCATGAGCGTGCAGGCAGCCGTTACCGCTCTCAGTCAGAGTTCTTCGATGACAGTGTTATTACAAACCAGCATTGCCTTCACGGGAGATGTCGATACCGTAGCAGCCATTGCTCTTGCCGCCGGCTCCTGTGCTCAGGATATCGAGCAGGATCTGCCCGAACAATTACACCAGGGCCTGGAGAATGGCCCCTTTGGGTATGATTATATCAAGCAACTTGATAGGCGACTTCTTGGCTCCTTTAAGAGAGTAGGAGATATTCATTGATGCAAATAACAGCGCGGACTTTCTACTACTTTATTGAATTCTACCTGGACGGAGTACCGGAACCGGTGATATATGAAACCTCTAAAGAGGATGCCGAGCGCCTGCAAAGTATCCTGCACGAGTTGGAGTATTCACCCGAAGATAAGTATACGATCGAAGATGATTATTTTTATTTCGGCACGCCGGACCGCCAACAGGTCGTGGTCCACCTGCCGGATATTCAAGCCGTCCGGATTTTGATCGAGCGGAGATTACACCAGGTTCGCCGCCGCCGCTTCTATGTGCCCCGGCTGTGCGCTTATCTACGCGGGCGGCCGGCTCCAATCGTGGAAGATTTGGACGACGAAGACCCGGGAGATCATTATAACTTGCTGTCCCCCCAATTCTTTGACGCAGCGCCCAATGACAAAGACCCCGATTTACCCAAAATGTTGTCCTATCTCAATGCCGAAGGCGATCGATGTATCTTGAGCCGGCGTCACTTAATGATGTGGGCGGTAGATTGGGAATACCGGATTTCCCTGACCACGGTATTTGAAGCGGATGGCCTCTACCGGGCGAGTGAGGATGAAAGCGGGGTCTGGCGCATCCAGGTGTGGCGTTTACAGTTCGATCTGTTTATGGAAGAAGAGTTGTCTTCAGAATGGTACGCCAATGTCGAGTTTGTTCCAGATGACCAACAACCGGGGGAGGACGAGGTACTCTATGAGTTTGACACCTACGGTCCTTATCCCACCAAATCCGAGGCCATTGCCGCCGCTCAGGCTGATTTTGAGTCCGGCCGGTACCGGAACCAGATTACTCAACTCCGAGAGCCAGGTTCGCTGGATGAAGAGGAAATTTAGACGGGTGTAGTTGTGTCTCAGCTTGCTTGTAAAAGGATGTCTGGCCTGGCAATTCCCCGGCAGAACTCCGGTAGAAGCCAGGCAAAACCCATTCAAATTCCCGGTAAAACCGCCGCAAGAGCCTCGCCCCAATTCCCGTATCCTGTTTTCGCTGTGGCGGGCAACCTGCTTCGGGTTCGGTGAAACTCCTGCCTCCTGGCCGCAAAGCCCGGTAAAACCTGCGTGACACACCTGCACCGCGTGATCAGGTGGTTAGGCTATCCGGGCTAACCTGGCCCGGCCACTTGGGTCCCGAAGAACTCCTGCATCCCCTCAGTAGAAGCCCGGTAGAGGTCTCGAAAATCCCCAGGAAAGACCCAGGGGAACGTCCGCAGAGCACCAGCATCCTGTGAATAACAGCGCCAGCCAGGTCTGTAGCGAAGGTTCGGTAAGTTCCAGGTAATTCCCTAAAAGAACCCCCAGAAGAGTCCAGGAGAATCCCCGTAAGGTCTACACAAAAGACCCGCCTCGTGTAGATGCGGGCCAGATTCGCATGGTCTCCCCTCGGCTCCGCGGCTGGGGGTGGACTTGGGGAGACGAAGATCGGAGCTGAAGAATTGAAGAGGGAGTATTTCTGTTTTGGGGGCGAATTTGGTTGACGGCGTAGGCGAACCCCCTCCCCAACCCTCCCC
>CAZUNT010000255.1:0-9994 GCA_964622215.1 uncultured Caldilineaceae bacterium | reverse complement strand
GGAGCCACACCGCCCCGACCGGTTTCTCCTCATCCCAGGCCACAAAACCCACATCATCCGGCCGGCCCCATCCCTGGACATACCGGCTGAGTTCCGGCTCGAACACTATACTCCGTGGCGGCGGCGGCTGTCCTGGGGGCACGTAGACAGCTTGATACAGCATCTTCCACAAGAATGGCTCATCGGCCGAGGTGGCCGGTCTAATCTGGAGGGTCATTCTTCCCTCACGCCGAGTCGATCTGAAGCAAACGAGCCTCTTGCCATCCCCCTTAGACCATCGGTTGGCGGATGACGGTTTGCAGCTTGTCCGGCGCGGTTTTGCGCGGATCGCCCAGGTAGATTTCGTGATGTTTACCGCGCCGCTGATACCCCTTAGCCTCAATGAATCTGTGCAGCCGGGCGATGGTTGGCGCTTCAGCCGCATAAGAGCCAATGTGCATAATCTGGGCCGATAGCCCTTCGTGATACGGCTCGAACCGGATGCGGTCCAGTAGCGCCAGCTTCTTCTTCTTGGCGACATCGGCCAGGGCCACCCTCACCCCGTCGGCGGTGATATAGTCGGGCTGCATGATCATCATCGTCCACAGCCAGGCTTCTTTATGCTGAACACTAAACTGGCTCATATCCTCCACCCACCACAACCCTTCCAAAGGCATCACCGCAAAATCGATCTCTCGCTCGCGTTTGATCATAAACTTCAGGGAATACGCCACCGCGTACAACGCTTCGACCACCTCGGCATATTCGGGAGAGGTGTTGGGATCGCCCTGGCCATCGGCCATTAGAAAATTCATCGCCGGGACATCGACGACCGAAACCTCTTTGGTCGAAGGGTGATAGAACTGCTTGAGTTCTTTTTTGAGATCAATTTTCGCCATGGTTCAAGCTCCATTTCTCCGGCTGAGTTTGATCCCCATGATACACCCTCTGCCAGGGGGAGAGTCAAGTAACCTGAGGCAAAAACCTGGTCAGATAGAAAATGGCTGCAGAGAGGTCCGAATAGGTGGAAACCGGAGCACGAAAAAGTCACGTTGCGCACGCAACTGCCACATTCAAGTCACCTAATCGTTCCACTAATTCATATACACCTCTTTAGAAGTGCCTTAAACTAATATAGGTTCAGCGAGGTTGCCTTTTTGAACCACGCAACAATCTGTAGATAGGCTTCAACTGGAGGTGACGAAATGAGCGGGCTTAATCTGATTCCGACCGATCTAGTGACTCCAGGCGGCGGTGGAGCAAGTTAGCCTGCTGATTGTTGCTCCCAGCCTGTCCAACCATCCGATCGATACGGCTGAGTCCCTACCAACCCTTGCTGCCATTCCGACCCAGGTGGGCCAGCTCGACGCTGTGGCCATGGACCGCAACTATTTCAGCCCGACGACGATCACGACCTTGCAGACCCAGGGGATTGAACCGTACATCGCCACTGGGCGCGAACCGCATCAGCATAGTTGGCGGGAATTTTTTGCCCAGACCCCGGAACCCCCGCCGGCTGAGGCCAGTCTGATCGTCAAGATGGCTTATAAACTGCAAACTGATATTGGCTGAGCCATTTACCGTTTACGCAAATGTACGGTCGAGCCGGTCATTGGCATTATCAAGGAGGTGCTTGGCTTTCGCCAGTTCTCCTTGCGGGGCTTGACCGCCGCCGCTGGGGAGTGGCGCCTGGTGTGTCTGGCCTGGAACCTGAAACGGTTGCACGTCTTGCTGGGGTACTAACCTGGCTGGCTGACCGGCTCGCTATGCGCCCACAGCCAGCCCAGAGACTTGGCGGTGGGTCGAGCATGCCGATTTCAGGCCACTCCTGGCTAATTGGGGATACTTTTGGCGCGTTATGGTCAGCATTACCGTCTCACGACATTAACAAAAGTTGGTTATTGGCCGGTTGGGAGAAATAGCCCTTTCCTCTCTGACAAGCTGCTAGGCCAACAAAATTGTCAGGAGTTATCGCAGGCGCTATAGGGTGAATTGGCAAACCACCTTTACCGAGCTTGAGATGCTGGATGTGCCGGTTGAGCCCGAGTATAAAAAATGGGTTTTGTAATCAGAAAAAACCAGGCTATCCGCATCCTGAGTAGCCGGAGCGTAGCGGAGACGTATCGAAGGGTGCGGATAATCCAACCAAGCTGGCCAGATTCGCATCCCGAAAGATCGCGCTTATCCCCCAATCTGGCTCATGGTGCGATTGGCCGGATAAAGACCCTGGGGCAGGAGTCCTCCCTTTGGTTTGGCCCTCACTGCCTGTTTGAACAGGTCAACCAATTCCTGGTGCGACCCGCCCCGCCGCAGTGTTTCCTTAAAATCCAATTCATCCTCGGTGAGCAGGCACAGGCGAATCCGGCCATCGGCGGTCAGGCGGAGACGGCTGCAACTGTCGCAGTAAGGCTGGCTGACCGGGCTGATGAAACCAATGGTCCCTCGCGCCCCGGCCAACCGGTAGAGTTTGGCCTCGCCAACCACAACGCCGCCGTATAATGGGAAGAGTGGTCCCAGTTCGGCCTCGATCCGGGCCATGGATTCGGCGGTGGGAACATAGTGATCGTAGGCAATTTCGGCGGGTGTGCCCAGGGGCATCAGTTCGATGAGTCTGATGTGCCAATCTCGTTCCATGGTCAACCGGCTCAATTCGACCACATCGGCCTCATTATACCCACGGGTGACGACCATATTCAATTTGATGGGGAGCAATTCAGCTTGTTCCGCCGCCAAAATACCCGCCCAGGCTTTTTGGAGTGAATTCAAGCGCATGATCTGAGGCAGCCGAGTCTCGTTCAGACTGTCCAGATGAATATTGACCCGGTGCAGACCGGCGCGGACCAGCGGTTCAGCCAGGTGGGGCAGACGCAGACCGTTTGTGGTCATGGTCAGTTCATGGACGCCGGGGATGTGCGCCAATCGCTCAACGATTTCGACAATATCAGCCCGGAGCGTGGGTTCACCGCCGGTTAGCCGGATTTTGTGCAAACCAACCTCGACGGCGGCCCGGGCGGTTCGCTCAATCTCGGCCGGGGTGAGTAATTCTTCGCCGGGGACAAAGGCCAAATCGTCTTGGGGCATACAGTAAACACAGCGCAGATTGCACCGATCGGTCAAGGAAAGCCGCAGGTAATTCAAATCGCGGCCATAACTATCTCGCATAACGGACTCCTCATTGAGTGATGGGGTTCTTTTATCTTACGCCATGTAAGCTGAATTCAGAAGTGGCATATGTCACGTTATGAGCGTGACATCCGTCACTTGGTTCGGCAGGTGGCATAGGGCTGCTACCCTACCAATTCTGGGTCTACTGTGACGAGCTGCTGTTGGGTGGCCCACAGGTGGTAGTAAAGTCCCCTGGCCTGCATCAACTCGTGGTGTTGGCCGCGCTCAATCACCCGTCCTGCTTGCATGACCAAAATTTCGTCTATGGTTTCCAGGCTGGCGAGCCGGTGGGTGATGAGTAAAGTGGTTCGATTCGCCATCAGCCGGTGAATATCCTGCATCACTTCAGCCTCGATCAGGGGATCGAGATGAGCGGTGGCCTCATCTAGAATCAAAATAGGGGCATCCCGGAGCAGGGCGCGGGCAATAGACAGGCGTTGGCGCTCGCCGCCGCTGAGACGCAGGCCCTGCTCGCCAATCCAGGTATCATACCTATCGGGTAAGGTTTGGATGAAATCATGCAAATGAGCCTGTTGCACGGCCCGAACCATATCAGCCTCGCCGGCTTCAGGCCGGGCCAGCAGCAGGTTATCCCGAATCGTGCCGTTAAACAGGTGGGTTTGCTGCGAAACAACGCTGATGAGACGGCGAATCTCGTCGGGTTGGTAACTCCGCAGGTTATGCCCGCCCAGTTCAATCAACCCACTTTGATAGTCCCAAAAACGTAGCAGTAGATTGACCAGGCTCGATTTACCCGCCCCGCTTGGCCCGACAAGCGCTACCCGCCGGCCGGGAGCCAGGGTAAAGCTGATGTTCTGTAAAACCTCAGGCTCGTTTTCCTGGTAATGGAAGGAAAGATTTTTGACGCTTAATCCAAAGTGGCCGGGGCTGGGTGAAGGCGTCGTGACCTCGGGGACGGCGGGCACAGTGTCTATTAACTCAAACAGGCGGCGGGCGGCGGTGAGGCTGCTTTCCAGGTGCTGCAATGCTTCAGGCAGAGGAATGACCGCCTCAAAACTGGCGCTGGCGGCCAGTACGAGCACGGCCAGGTATACCCCCTCCAGGCTACCCTGATTGACCAGGGGGATGGCCAGGAGCAAAATTGCCAGGGTGGCCCAGTTGGTGAGCAGGCCCGATAGGGCATTGTGCAGCCCGGTCAGCCAGGCCAGGCGCTCCTGGGTGTGGCTGAGGCGGCGGCTGAGAATATTGACCTCCTCCTGCTGGCGCTGGGCCTGCCCGGCAATGAGCAAATCGGCGCTGCCTTGCACAGCATCCAGGATGGACACGTTGAGTTCGGCGCGGGTGGTGATGAGCCGCCGGCCCAACCCCCGGCTCAGGCGCTGGGTCAGCAGCGGCAGGCCAACCCCGGCTAACAGCAAAAACAACACCGTGACGACTGCCAGGTGCAGGTCAAAGGCCGCCATAAAAATGCCCATCAACAGGATAATCAGGCCGGCCACCAGCGGCGGGGCGAGAACCCGCAGGTAAAAATGCTCCAGGCTTTCGATGTCGGCCACGATGCGGCTGAACAGGTCGCCGCTGCGGTATAACATCAGCCGGGCCGGGGCCAGCGGTTCGATGGCCGTGTAGAACCAGACCCGCAGCCGGGCCAACAAGCGAAACGTAACCTGGTGGGAGACGTAACGTTCCAGGTAGCGAAAAACGCCGCGGGCCAGGCCGAAGAAACGTACGCCCACAATTGCTACCTGCAAGGCGGCAATGGAAGGGTGCAGCGCCGCTTTTGAGATAATGTAGGCTGACGTCGCCATCAAGCCGATACTGCTGCCGATGGTGGCAAAACCCAGCAGCGTCGCCAGGGCCATCCAACCTTTGAAGGGGAGCATCACCCCAAGCAGGCGGTGAAAGGTTTTCATCAGCCGGCGCCTCCGTAGGCGGCCAGCAGGCGTTGGTACAGGCCGGGCTGGTCTAGCAGAGCCTGATGATTGCCGCTTTCGACAATGTGGCCCTCATTCAACACCAGGATTTTGTCGGCCCTGACGACGGTATTGAGGCGGTGGGCGATGATCAACGCCGTTCGGCCTGCCATCAACCGCTCGATCACCGCCTGAAGCTGGCTTTCGTGTTCAGGGTCGAGGTGGGCGGTGGCCTCATCCAAAATGAGTAAGGGCGCATCCTTGAGAAAGGCACGGGCCAGGGCAATCCGCTGCGCCTGCCCCCCGCTCAGGCGCGTCCCCCGTTCGCCGACGAGGGTCTCATAACCCTGTGGTAGTTCGTCGATAAAGGTATCGGCCTGAGCCTGGCGGGCTGCTTCGACAATCTCGGCCAGGCCGGCTTCTGGGCGAGCCAGGCGAATATTATCGGCAATCGAGGCGTGGAAGAGGTAGGGCTGCTGCGGTACCCAGGCCAGGTGAGCGCGCCATATCGTTGGGTCAATTTCGTTCAGGGGACGGCCATCCAGTGTAATTGTACCAGATGTGGGTTCAATGAAGCGCAGTAACAGGTGGGCGATGGTGCTCTTGCCCGCGCCGCTGGGTCCAACCAGGGCGATTTTCTGGCCTGGAGCCAGACTGAAGGAGATTCCTCGCAGGGCCGGGCGCTGGCCGCCGTCGTAGCTGTAATGAACATCGTCAAAGCGGATGGCGGCGCGGTCGGGCCAGGCGGGAACAGGGTGGGGCGAAGTGAAGCAGTCCCCGGTTGCCGGCGTATCCAAAACCTCAAAAATACGCCGGGCAGCCGTTACGCCCGACGTGGCTGCATGGAAGCGGCTGCCCAGTTGGCGCAGCGGCAGATAAAACTCCGGGGCTAAAACCAGGATGAACAAAGCCTGTTCAAATTCCAGGTAGCCGTACAACAGGCGCAAGCCAATTTCGACGGCGACGATGGCGGTGCTGAGAGTGGCCAGCAGCTCTAACGTTAGGGCCGACAGAAAGGCAAAACGTAACACGCCCATTGTGGTTTGCCGGAAGCGGTCGCTGATGAGAGCAATAACCTCGATTTGGTCCCGGCTGCGGCCCAGTAGTTTGAGGGTGGTCAGCCCTTGCAGCACGTCGAGGAAGTGGGCGCTCATACGGCTGAGGGTCGTCCACTGGCGTTGGGTCAGGGTTTGGGTATGGCTGCCGATTAAAATCATAAAGATGGGGATGAGAGGGGCAGTGAACAGCAGCACCAGCCCGGAGGTTATATCCAGTGGAAAAACAATGGCCAGGATGATAAGCGGGATCAGCGCCGCCGTAGCCAGTTGCGGTAAGTATTGGCTGAAGTAGGCATCCAGCGCCTCTACGCCTTCAACGGCGGTTGTGGCCAGTTCGCCGCTGCGTTCGCCCTGGGTGTAGGCCGGTCCAAGCGCCAGCAGATGAGCCGCGAGCCGCCGGCGCAGGTCATTCTTGACCACGCTGGCCACTCGTTGGGCCGTGACCTGGCTCAACCAGGTACAAACCGCCCGGCCCAGACTCAGGCCGAAAAGAACCAGCAGCAGGAGTTGCACCTGGTCCAAAGTCTGGCTCTCTAAAAAAACTCGATTGATGATCCGGCTAAGGAAAAATGCCTGGGCGACGATGACGCTACCGGCCAGCACGCCCAGGCCAATGGTAAGAATTAAAGCAGTTTGCGCCAGCTTGGCCTGGCGCACCAGTCGTTTGTTCAACCTGAACCCTTAATACTCCAAAACTGAGTCCCGTCCAATCCGTTTGCGAAAAACCCAGTAGGTCCAGCCCTGGTAGAGCAGGACAATGGGAACAAAGATCAAGGCGACGATGCTCATCACGGTTAAAGTGTAGGGGCTGGAAGAGGCATTGTAGATGGTCAGGCTCCAATCAGGGTTGAGGCTGGAGACGATAACTCTGGGATAGAGAGACATGAAGATGGTGATAGTTGACAGAGCAATGGTGAGCGAGTTCATCACAAAAGCCCAGCCGGGGCGATCGTGATGAATCAGCCAACCTGCCGTCAGCAGTGAACCACCGGCTGCGACCGGGATGATACCGGGGTTTATACCCAGGCGGGTAAAGGCATCGGTCAAAAAATAACCGGCGACGATAAAGGCAAAGATCAGAATAGTCGCCACCGGTCCAACTTTTTTAGTCGAGGCGAGGGCCCGGTCGGTTATTTCACCTTTGGTCTTTAGAGCCAGGAAAATGGCTCCTTGCAGGGTGAACATCGCCAGCGAGGTCAGCCCGCCCAGCAGGGCATAGGGGTTGAGCAGGTTAAAAAAGCCGCCGACATAGGTCATGCTACCGTCGATGGGCACGCCCCGCAGCAGGTTGCCCAGGGCTACGCCCCAGAGCAGAGATGGTACAAAGCTGCCCACAAAGATGGCCCAATCCCATGTGCTGCGCCAGGCAGGGTGTTTATCTTTGCTGCGGAACTCAAAAGCCACCGCCCGTATAATTAGAGCGAACAACAGCAGCACCAGGGCCAGGTAAAAACCGCTGAACATGGTCGCATACCAGTGGGGAAAGGCGGCAAAAATAGCCCCGCCGGCGGTTAAAATCCAGACCTCGTTGCCATCCCAGACAGGGCCGATGGTATTGATAATGACCCGGCGATCTCGGTCATCTTTACTCAGAAAAGGCAGCAAAATGCCCACACCGTAATCGAAGCCTTCCAAAATAAAGAAACCGATGAACAGAACCGTGATGAGAATAAACCAAAGGGTGTTTAAATCTATCATCTTATCCCTCCTTACTTCAGTTAGGCCCTGGCGGGGACGCCGCCCGGAACTTCCGATTCATGTTTGGCAAATTTGATCAGCAGATATAAATCGGCCACCATCAGGGCGGCATAAAGCACGGTAAAGCCGATCAGCGAGAAGAGAACCATACCAACAGAAACATTAGGTGAGACGGCGTCGGCGGTTTTTTGCAGGCCAAAAACGATCCAGGGCTGGCGGGCCAACTCGGTGAAGAGCCAGCCGGTGGAGTTGGCCAGGTAGGGCAGGGCCACCGCCCATATCAGTACACGCAGATAGAGCGGATTTCGCTCAAGGCTGTTACGCCACATCAGATAGAGGCCGAACAGGGCTAATAAGGCCATAGCCATTCCGATTCCCACCATAATTCGGAATGTCCAGTAGCTCACGGCGACCGGCGGCACATAATCGCCGGGGCCGTAGGTTTGTTCGTATTCAGCCTGCAAATTTTTGATCCCCTTGACCTCGCCGGTGAAACGGTTGTAGGCCAGGAGGCTCAGCATGCCGGGGATTTTGATGGCGAACACGTCTCTTCGTTCCGCCTCGTTGCCGATGGTAAAGAGCGACATCGCGGCCGGATCTTCGCTTTCCCACAGCGCCTCGGCGGCGGCCATCTTCATCGGTTGGGTTTTGATCATGTGTTGAGCCTGGCTATGGCCCACCAGCATCACCGAAATCGTGCTAATCAAGGCATAAATCAGCCCCATCCGGAACGAGCGGCGAAACATTTCTACATGTTCGCCTTTCCGCAGCAGATGGTAGGCGCTAATCGCCAGGACAAAAAAGGCTGTCGTAACCATCCCTGAGAAAAAAACGTGCGGCCACTGCACAAATATGTGGCTATTGGTCACCAGGGCCAGGAAATCGGTCATTTCGGCCCGGCCATTGCGCAGGACGTAACCGACCGGCTGCTGCATAAAGGAGTTAGCAATCAAAATCCACAAGGCCGACAGATTGGCCCCAATCGCCACCAGCCAGATACAGGTCAGGTGAACGCCCTTGCGCAGCTTGTCCCAGCCGAAAACCCACAAGCCCAAAAAAGTAGATTCGATGAAAAAGGCCATCAGGGCTTCTATCGCCAGCGGCGCGCCGAAGATGTCACCTACAAAGCGGGAATATTCCGACCAGTTCATGCCGAATTGAAACTCTTGCACGATACCGGTGGCCACCCCAATCGCAAAATTAATCAGGAATAGTTTGCCCCAAAACTTGGTCATCTGCTTGTAAACATCATCCCCGGTGCGATAGTAGAAGGTTTGCATAATCGCTACCAGGATCGACAGTCCCAGGGTCAGGGGCACAAAAAAGAAGTGGTAAACCGTCGTAACGCCAAATTGCCAACGAGCCAACATCAGTTCATCCATAGAATCCTCCTTTTTAATATAGTAAGCAGTTATCAGTAATGAGTGATGAGTGAACAGTTGGATAAATGACTAATCACTGTTCCTGATTACTTTTTATTTCATTACTGGGGTGTGCCCCAAATTCGTGAACACTTTCACTCCAATTGCTTCAGCATCGAGGAGTTGAATATTGGAGTGGTCTTGGCGCTGCAGTTCGTATCCTTCAGCGACAAGCTTATCCAGGGTAGCTTCCTGCAATTGTTGAATGATGCTTGCCTGTAGCCGGCCTAAAAAGTTATGGGCCGGGCAGATCTTGTCACGAGGACATTCCTGGGGGCGCACCAGACAGATATTGAGGCAAATAGGCCCCTCAATGGCCTCGAGAATATGAACCAGGTTGATGTTTGCCGCCGGTTGGGCCAGTTCCAGCCCACCGCTTGGGCCGGGGTAAGCTCGTACCAGGCCGGACTTGCTCAGGTCCCCCACAATCTTGCGCAAAAATGCCAGGGGAATCCCGGCTCTCTGGGCTACCTGAGTCGCCGGGACTCGTTGCCCACCGACCTCGCTCCCCAATTCTAACATAATACGCACGGCATAATCGGCCCGTCGGGTAAGCGGAAACATAAAATTTTAACCTGATGGGTATTTTGGACTAACTTGGTCAACAATACTTTAACATAAATTTATCTTTCCTTGATAGTGATACTTGTCACTGTCTAGTAGTGACATTTGTCACAAAATTTGATTAGATATTTTGGCTGATCGGCCGGATTGACTTATCGAGATTTGGCTTTATACTAAATGCATCAGTGACAACTTAAGAAAACGATAAAAAAGTCAAATTGGGTAAGGTGACAAA
>CAZUNT010000254.1:0-10030 GCA_964622215.1 uncultured Caldilineaceae bacterium | reverse complement strand
TGTCTTCGTGGTAAAAAGTGTCAATCTAATTTCACGAGATTTCTGAACTATGCCCTTATTTCGTTGGGCCGCTAAAAGCCCATCAAGAAAAACTAAATTCATACAGATAACGATAACTACCAAAGGTAATTATGAAAAACCCTAAAAATGTCCAACATCCAATCAAGTTGAATAGGAGGGACTTTTTGCGTTTAACAGGCTTGGCAGCCGGGGGAGTCTTATTAAATGCATGTCAACAAGCAGTTTCTACCCCAATCGCTGGATTAACTCCTACAAACGTTTCAACTGCAATTCCTCCCCCATCACCAACTATACCTCCAACCTCAGTCCCAGTAACCCCAACATTTACTGCAACTTCTACTTTAACGCCATCGGCAACACCCTCTCCCTCGTCTACGGCTTCACCGACGCAAACATTGACCCCATCTCCTACTTCGACGCCAACGCCTGCACCAACGGCAACCCCAGCCCCACCAACGCTTGGTGAATTGGCTCGTAAACTTGGTATGGATATTGGAGCCAGCCTATATGATAGCCAGGAATATTTGAAGAACTCAGCCTGTCGAAATGCGTTATCAAATTTTTCAATGATTACCGACGGTGGGGCGAGTCACCCCTATTGGACAGACCTGCGTAAAAAAGAAGGATTCGCTAACCTTAAACAACTGTCTCAGTTTGCCAAAGAGCATAATATGAGTTTCTCTCTTGATCACTTGTTTTACCCGTGGAGTCATTTTGGGGAAAACAGTCCCATCCACGATATGATAAATGCCTCCAAAGAAGACTTTGAACAATGGATGCAAGCCAGGACCGAATGGTTTTTTGCGGTTCCTTATTTCACAGCCTTGAATTTTGCCAACGAAGCGATTGTGAGCAATACCGAAACGCTTAACTATGGATGGAGCACTGATGGTAATCCCCTTTACAATCTTTATGGTGAGAATTGGCCTGAAGTGACTTATAAGTTGGCTTGGAATGAGGCGGTTAAAACGGGGCGAATTGTAGGGCAAGATGTTTTTTTAATCTATAATACGGCTACGGCTGAAACAAATACGCCAGGGGCAGAGTTTGAGTATCAATATTTGTTAAATTTGAAAAGCAAACTTAGCCAGGAGTTAGGAGTAGAGAAACCATTTGATATTGGAATGCAATTTCATACTCGTACTGTTTCTTTGGATGAATCTATATGCTATGGGGCACATAAAAACGAACTCGAAAAAAACGCGCTCATAGAACGATTTCGTAAATTCGGCCAAATTGGAAATATTCGTATAACTGAGTTTAGCATTGCCGGTACAGAAGATATTGAAGAACAGAAGGATATATTGAGAACGGTGATTGAGGCTTCGATTGAGTCAGGAGTATGTAAAAGTTTTATGATGTGGGAGCCATTTGCTATTTTTAGCGAGGGCAGTACCTGCCGTATGAGAAATCTATTTGACCAATCTTTTAAACCGTTGTTTATGTTTGATGAACTTTACCGTATTTTTGAGTCTTATTCAAAATAATTCACCAAAGTCTCCTGTTTGTTGTATGCCAAAAAAAGCGGCCCACCGATGTATTACAGTTGTCAAGTAGCAGAACCTTAAAATTGTCAAAAGAGATATCGGTAAAGGCTGAAAAAAGAGACAGCTTGAACCAAACCGACCTCAAACCCGGGGTTGAGCGGTGACTTTAGCTCGGAATTAAGAAAAAATCTGTGTGAATCTGTGAAATCTGTGTCCGATTAAAATTTTACCGGTTATCCCGAACTCAGGTTAATAGGGCTGAGTAGTTCCTATGGTTGAAGGTTGGCCGGTTGAACGTTTAAACGTCGCCCGTTCAACCTTAAATTTCTGAACAAGGCGTGCCTCCCACACTCCCTGTAGACCTACATAGCCAAAACCCAAGGCATATAGCAGAATAAACGGCACAGCAAAAAGATTGCCATTAGCGGCGGCAATTCCGGCCCCAAAAAGCGAGTAGAGGCAAAGAGCAACTTCCCCCAGGGCCAATCCATCCAGGGGTAGGCGGTAAGCGCTACTTTGCCAGTGGTCTGCGGTAGAGGTAACATTAAATTTGGGGGTGCGGCGGAATGTATTGCCTCCCACGCCGAGCAGAGCTTCAAGCACGGCCCGGGTGTTGCTCAGAGCAATGCCGCTGCCTAGAAAAATCAGCAAAGGCATCACCTTGTAATACCGTCGCCAGCAAGCCGGATGGAGGGTGATTTGAGCTACGGCATACATTAAGGGCGGACCAAAACTGAGCAGGCTGAGATAAATCAGAGGAAAATGGACATGAGCCATACCGCCGCCGAGCATTAAAATGGGAGTAATGATGGCCAGGATAACCATCAACGGATGGGCCAGATAACCGCTCAGGTGAATCAACGCCTCCAGTTTAGCCGGCCAGAGCAGTTCCGACCGGCAGACCTGCCAGCCTAACTTCTTCAGGCATTGGACAGACCCTTTGGCCCAGCGGAACTGCTGTCGTTTAAACGCGGCCAATTGGGGAGGAACCTCTGCCGGGGCGACCACATCGGGCAGAAACAGGCATTTCCAGCCAACCAGTTGAGCGCGGTAACTCAGGTCAAAGTCCTCGGAAATCGTATCGCCCTGCCAGCCGCCTGCCGACTCAATGCAGGCACGCCGCCATACCCCTGCTGTACCGTTAAAATTTATCATCAGGCTGCTGCGGTTGCGGGCTGTTTGCTCCACTATAAAATGGCCGTCGAGAGCCAGGGCCTGCGCAGCAGTGAGACGGGAGTAATCCCGATTGAGGTGTCCCCAGCGGGTTTGCACAAAACCTAACTGCGGGTTGGCCACCAGGTGGGGGATGGTTCGTTTCAGGAAATCCGGGTCCGGCACAAAATCGGCGTCAAAAATGGCAATGAATTCGCCCGTAGCCGTTTGTTGGCCGTATTTCAACGCACCCGCTTTGAAGCCGCCGCGGTCACTGCGATGCACCAACTCAATGTTAAGCCCTCGCTGCCGATACTCAACCACCTGGGCCAGGGCCATCTCTGTTGTTTCGTCGGTTGAGTCATCGAGCACCTGGATTTGCAGCAGGTGAGTTGGATAGTCTAACCGCGCTACGGCCTCGATGAGCCGTTTTACCACCAACGCTTCGTTGTAAATGGGCAGTTGGATGGTGACGGGAGGCAGCTTGGCCACCTCAGGAGGAGAGGGAAAAAGGAGGGTATGCCTTTTTCTCAGAAAAAGGATAGTTAAGACCCAGGTATTCAGGGCATAAATCGCCAAGAAAAGAGCTGCCGCGATGTAAACAGCCACAAGTATAGACAAGGTTTTATCTACTCCCTAAAAACATAAGTCTGCCACCCCGAATAAGTATCAGGTATCAAGTGTCAGTCAGGGTCATAGTTTCACCAGGCGCATGACACTTGCTACTTAAAGGGGCCGCAGACAACAAGCAAGGAGTATAGCACGATTGGGAACGAGTTACAAACATGATAGACACGAAAGGTACAAAGGTTAATCTCAACAAAACCTACGTTTGATTTCGTACTCTTTCTGCTTTTTACACTACCGTTTCTTTATGCTTTCATGTTTTTCATATCTTCGTGGTTTTTTGTGCTTGCTATTGGCCGCAGAGTGTGATTTAATAGAGACAGAGGATAATAAATGTTTTCCAAAAAGCCCAGCCTGACCGAGGCTCAGGCTACGATGGTTAAAAAGCAGTTGGCGGCGCGTTCGATCACCGATTCGCGTATCTTGAACGCGATGGCCGAGATTCCACGTCACCATTTTATCGATGAAGACCTATGGGAGCACGCTTATAAGGATGGCCCTCTGCCCATTGGTTATGGCCAGACAATCTCACAACCCTACATCGTAGCTTATATGACTCAGGCGCTCCAGTTGCCCACCGAAGGGGAAATCATAGTGCTGGAAATCGGCACCGGTTCTGGTTATCAGGCGGCCATTCTCAGTTGCCTGGCGACTAAAGTGTACAGTATTGAGCGGATCGAAGCGTTGGCCGAGGGGTCTCGACGCCGTTTGGCTGAACTGGGGATTGATAATGTGGAGATAAAGGTGGGAGATGGCGGCTATGGCTGGCCGGAACATGCCCCCTACGATGGTATTATTGTTACGGCGGCTGCCCCGGAAATCCCTGCGCCCCTGATTGCTCAACTAAAAGAAGAGGCTAAACTGATCGCTCCAGTTGGTCCCCGCCGCCAACAAGAATTATATCGCCTTCACTGGTATAGTAACAGGCTTATCACGGAGAGGCTAGCCCCGGTGGCCTTCGTTCCGCTTATCGGCGAGCACGGATGGGCGGAAGATGAAGACATGTGATATGTGAGGCGTCATTCCATCTTACTTATAGTTTACGTTTGACAATCACCAGGCCAAAAACAACCAGGGGTAAAATTCCGGCCAGACAAGGCAGATTGCCTAAGGGATTACTGCGGCGTTCAGCAGATTCCTCCGCCGTTGAGGTTGGGGCTGGCTGGGCGGACGCTTCGCTACTCGTAGTGCCCTGATTATCTACCGTTGGCGTGGCCGGCACAGCGGCCTGCTCTGCCGGCTCTTCTTCAACCGGGGCGGCTGCTTCTGAGGTGACATTCGGCTTGGGTTTGGCTGAGGTGGGAGCGGCATTTTCCGTGCCGGGCCATGGGGGTAGATTCAGGTTGGCTCGAAAAGCATTATCCAAACCGTCGATACTTACACCCAGAGCCTGTTGCAAGGCATCCTCATCCAGCGACCCTTCGGCAAAAATGTTCAGCAGTTTAGACATAGCCTCAGTGCCGTAGGTATCAATGATAAATTTTACTACGGCCCCGCTCTGACCATAGGCTAAATTCGCCTGGTCGGGATCAGCCGGAAAAGGGCTGGCCAGCGAGCGAAGGGTTAGCAGCTTATTACTCTCAACCGCCTGCTCAAACATGGGTCGAAAATCTTCAACCAACTCTTCCGGATTCTCATTGTAAACGGCAATACCTTCATCTAACCAACGCGGCAAATAAGGCCGGTAAGGATTGCTCGTCGCTTGATGGATCACCAGATGGCTCAACTCGTGGCTGGTAGCCAGGAGTCCCCACTTTAATTGATCAGGTTCAACTCCCATCATCACCACCCCATAGATAGGTAGAGCCTGACCACCGGTCCATTCCGGCGAGGTAGTTGGGATCGCCTCGTGTAAATCATTATAATCGGCGTAAATAAATATTTTGATAGGCTTTTCCAGGCGAATACCCATGTCGGTTTCCAATGTGTCTAAAGCTTGGTTAGCCCGGTCAAACAAGGTCTGTCCAAAACTTTCATCGCCTTCATACCAATATAAGGTGAGGCGATCATTTTCGAGGGTTTGCCACTCGTGGTGATCATCAAGATAGAGCAGGCTCTGCTTCTCGGTATTCAACTCATTGCCGGCAGCATCGATAATTCGCCACCAATATTCCATTTCAGTGCCGGGCGGCATATAATTCTCGGGTTTGGTCTGGTCAAGCTCGAACCTGGCCTCGATAATTTTACCCGGAGCAAATTGGGCCTGGTTACGCGAAGTGGCAATTTGGCCGACAACCTGGTAAAGCAAATAAACTTCGGCGATATCACCGGTCGTGCTTTCGGCCTTTAAATCAAAAGTCAGGCGGTCACGAAAGTTGGCCTCCCACGATTGGTCGAGGATTTGAATAGGTTCAGCGGCAGCAACAAACCCAGGCCAAGCAGCCAGACTTAAAAGAAGCAAAATCAGGCTCACCCCTTGATAAATCCGTCTCATACCTTCGTCCTTTAAACTTACTATTCAACCAGTTTACCCGGCTGGGGCAAATTTTCTACAGAAGTGTTGACCCACTTATCACCTTCATCAATGAGCATTACCGGGATGTCTTCTTTGATCGGATACTTCCGGCCACAATCCGGCTCCAGGCACACCAGCCAGGTACCAGCACGAACTAACTCCAGCCGGCCGGGATCATCGCCGGGTTTGCGAGTTTCGCCGCTCACACAGTAAGGGCAACGCAGGATTTCCAACAAATCTTGAGCAACGGCCATGCTATCATTCTCCTCGAATTAAAATAGTTCGGGAAATAGTATAGTCATAACTTAACCAAGA
The DNA here is from genome assembly GCA_964622215.1 of uncultured Caldilineaceae bacterium. Taxonomy (GTDB): domain Bacteria; phylum Chloroflexota; class Anaerolineae; order 4572-78; family J111; genus DSQQ01. The sequence goes on along the minus strand of CAZUNT010000254.1, from coordinate 3,973 downwards.
AACAAAAAATCCAGACACGATTCCGTAAAAATAAATCTCCCGAAGTCTGAATGGCTTCGGGAGATTTATTTCTCTCCTAAAAGGGTTATAAACTACACTTTGACGCTCCTAAAATAGACATTTAGAACGTCCGTTTGAAAATAACCTCATAAGATTGGTGAAACAGTGAATTAGCAGTCGCATCTTCGCCACAAGCCTCATTGACCCCATAATCCGGAGTAATTCCTTTGGCAATTTGGCTGGTCGCCCCCTGGATTTCAACCTCGTAAGTTCCCTTGAACATGGCAAAATCAATATGTCCTGGCTCCAACTGTCCTGTGAGATTCTGTTTGGTTTCGGTTTTGGCAATCACAAAGCCGTCGGCAACGGGCGCCCATTGAATTTTGACCGGCACGCCGTTAATCCCCTGGCCGGTAGCATCCTGCACGTGGACAAAGATGTGGTGCTTGCCGTGATTTTCACAGGGGGTCAACTGGCGAATACTGACCAGGGCAAAGTCCACAGCAGGCGTGGGTGTAGCTTCGGGCGTGGGTGTGTCGGTAGGCGCGAGCGGAGCGCGAGTGAAAGCGCGGGTCGGGGTCTCGGTCGGCGTTGGGGTAAAGACCGGCGTCGGCGTCTCGGTTGGGGTCGGCGTATTGGTAGGGGTAGGGGTCCAGGTTGGGAGCGGGGTCTCGGTCACGGTAGGTGCAGGGGTAGGCGTTTCGGTGGGCGTAGATGTTTCCGTCGGCGTCGCCGTCGCCGTTTCCACAAAAGGGAGGGCGGCTATAGCTCCTTTGGCTCCCTCCTGACGCACTTGGTTGACAATGCTACGGTTATCGCCGGGTAAAGCGCCCCCGTCATCAAATGAGGCGGCCAGGGCCTGAATAATCCAGGAGGGGGCCATAATGCCGCACAGCCAGATGATGATCAGGATGATAGCCAGCAGTCTTAACTTGGCTCCCAGGCTGAGCTTGGCAAACCAAACCGCAAAGCCGCCGTTGCCTTCTCGCTCGATTTTTCGATTTGAAACTGAACGAGCTGGCCAGGGCCTGGAACTGGCCTGGGGCAGGTCGGTTAAAGTAGGTTGTTGCGCTCGCGGTGACGCTGCACCACTCGGCGGTGGTAATTGCGGGCGACTCATCACCGGCGCGGGCCTGGATGCCGGGGCAGAAGGTTGTCGAACTTCCCGTCTGGATTTAGTTGATTTTTGCTTGGGCTGCGGTTTAGAACGGCCAACTGGAGCCTGAGGCCGGGAGGGTTGCTTCCGAGCCTTTTGACGAGAACTCCGCCCCGGCGCCACCGGCTCAGGCCGAACGGGCGGCATAGACTGAGTGGGTTGGGAGAAACCGCCAGAAGGCGACATCGGCATGCCTAACGTATGTTGAGAATGAACCGGCGGCCGGACGGGCGGCATGCCCTGGGTATATTGCGAATGAATAGACGGTTGCTGCGGCGGCATGCCCTGAGTAAATTGCGAGTGCGGTGATGAACCAACACGAGGGCCTGTGGGTGAAACCGGCGGGATTGGCTGGGTGAACTGCGAATGAAGCGGCGGCGGTTGGGGTGACTGAGTTTGGGGCGGCAGAGCGCGGATTGGCTGCATGGGTCGGGACTCGCCTCCAACCCGGTGAAGTTGTACCGGGGGCATCGAAACCGGGCGCGAGGACGTGACCGGCCTTGGTTGTTGAGGTGCAGGTTGATAACCTGCTCCAGGCGGCAAGCCTCGCTGTGGGGCAGCGCCCCGCAAACGGCCCATCGTTTGTTCCAGGCGATCGCTCAGAATGCGGGTAAAGCTAACGGCTAAGTTAGGGTAGCGCAGTAGGAAGTCGTCAAAATCGGCTTTGGTGAGCACCCAAATGTCGGCATCCATAACGGCATAGGCGGTGGTAGGATGGCCTTTGCCGGAGAGCAGGGCAATCTCGCCAAAAAAATCACTAGAGCCGAGAGTTTCTAACAAAATTGGCCCTTGCATGGTCGTGGCCCAATGTTCCACCTGGCCGCGTTCGATAAAGTACATCTCATCGCTGGACCGGCCCTCATAGTAAATCGTGCTACCGCCCTGGTAGCGCCGGGCCTGCAACCGAGCCGATAATTCATCTAGTTGCAGCCGCGACAAGCCACCCAACTGGGCAATTTTTTTGAGGTGAGGCTCAAAGGAATGGGTTTCAGAAGCAGTAAAACTGTCGCGCAGAGCACGGCTGAGGGCCACACTAATTTGTGGATATTTAACCAGCAGGTGGTCAAAATCGGTTCGGTAAAGGCCCCATAGGTTGGTGTTAGTGGTAGCGTAAGCCGTAAAAGAACGGGTCTTGCCGGTCAGCAACACCGTTTCGCCAAAGAAATCACCATCCACAAAGCGACCGATAATCTCACGCGGCCGGCCCGGCGTTTCGGAAATGGCCTCAATGGAGCCGGAGTCCACAATGTACATAGCTTCGCCGGGGTCGCCCTGTTTAAAAACAGTTTCGCCCACCGGGATGTGTCGCAGCAAAAGCAGGCGAGCCACATCGCCCAGGGCCTCTTTGGATAAATCTTTAAACAAGGGAATGTGTTTGAGGATGGTGACGGCGTGATTTTGATCCGCCAGGGTAAGACTGGAGCGCAGGTTATGGCTGAGCGTGGTTTTGATCGATGGGTTTGCCTGGGTCAGGCTGGCAAAATCCGCCGGGCTAAGCTGCCAGAGAATGGCTTCCGTAGCTGCCTGAGCGGTATTGGAATGAGGCTTGTTAGCCAGGACGGCCATTTCACCAAAAGCCTGGCCTACACTTAGCTCGGTATAATCTTCATCTGTCTCACCCAGCAGCCGGATTGCGCCTTTTTCGATAAAGAACAATCCCGTCGGCTGGTCACCGCTGCGATAGATCGATTCGCCGGAAACATAACGCTGCGGCGCGAGATAGCGAGCCATCAAGCTGCGTTCCCGATCCGATAAATTTTCCAGGAGGGGAACGTCGGCCAACTGTCCGGCCAGATGTTTTTGATACTGGAAGATACCGGCCCCAAAAGCCAATCCCAAGTGGAGGCCAAGCTCAGGCCGCTCGTTGATCAGGTTGGTCAGGGCGGTGCTGTCGAGGGACCAGACGACGACATTACCGGAAGCGCGGGCTGTCATGGTGTAGGGACGGCCCTGGAAAAAATCGGTTTCGCCCACCAAGCTGCCTGATCCCAGGTTAGCGACGACCGGTCCCCGGTCGTTGGTGGAGAGCTTGACCCAACCCTCTTTAATCAGATAGAGCGCATGGCTATCTCCATCTTTCAAAAATACGGTCTCGTTAGGTTGGTAGGTTTCCAGGCGCATCCGCTTGCCGATGGCCCGCTGTTCATCTTCTGTTAGCTCGGCAAAGAGAGGGGTATTTTTTATAAAATCTTCGTTCACGCAAATCCTTCCATCATCCAAAACCGTAAATTAAAAATCACATCAGATAGGCACACCAATTTTTTGGTGGGTTCCCTCCTACCTGGTGGCTCCTTGCCGGAACACAATCTGCCAGGATGGGATAACACCGGTCGGCAAATTGGGGCAAAGATTTTCTCCGCTAATAATTACTTCTTCGGGTTTTGGGTCACTCGTGACAACACTAACTAATTTAACTTGATAACGTTCATCCGGCTCCATTTGAAAATCGGCGTAGCCGGGGTCTATGTCGGGCTTGAAGCCGGTAAACAACTTATCCTCGCCGCCGGCCCAACTGACAGTAATTTCCACCCCGGGCACACCTAACCCGAGTCTATCACGAACATAGATTCTAAGCAACCCACCACTAGTCTCATCACACAACACTACCGACTGGGCCACCCCGAACGGCGAGTTAGGGCCAGGCGTGGGCGTGTGGGTCGGGGTGGGGGTGCGGGTGGGAGCCGGAGTGCGCGTCGGCGTTGGGGTGGGTGTCCGGGTTGGGCTGGGTGTTCGCGTTGGGGTGGGAATGGGCGTCACCGGCGTGGGGGTGCGGGTGGGACGCGGCGTTGGCGTGGGCGCGAGAGTTGGCGTTGACGT
>CAZUNT010000253.1:0-10074 GCA_964622215.1 uncultured Caldilineaceae bacterium | reverse complement strand
ACTACTGATTACTGATTACTGATCACTAACCCCTGACGCCTGCGGCACCAACTCCATCGGCTGCTCGTTCTGCCGCCGCCAGCGCCAGACTGCGCCCAGGGCCACCACTGCCAGCAGAGCCAGCACATAATTGGTCACTTCCCAGGTGGTCTCCTGCTGCTCCGTTAACGGGTTGAGCACCCTGGCCGACGTTCCCCGCGAGCGAATACCGAGCAAATCCAGGTCTTCCACGGACCAGTCCACCGTGTTCTGCATAAATTGCAAAGAGTTTAAGTAACGGTCCTGGGTCAGGCTGGAAGATAATTGGAAAACGATATCATTCAGAAACTCGGCGCTGCCGACGACTACCAGCCGGGCGCTGTCCGGTGAACTTTCAATCGTGCCGATGGTGTTCACCGGCGCGGGTGTGGCCGTTGGCTCCGGCGAGGGGCCGGCGGGCTGGACCGGATTCGCCTCCGCCGATTCGGTCAGCGGCGAAGGTTTACCTTTGAAGTAACTCTCGAACGTACCCTGCACCGACACCGCCAACGGGTAGGATTTGGGTTCGCCCTCGACCGGGAAGCCCATGTTGGGGTAGGTTTGCAGGTCGGGCTGGATGTTGGTATCGGTGCGCAGCCACGAGCCGGGGCTGGATTTAAGCAGTGTGGTTACAGTGCGGTTAGCGTTTTTCTGCTCGTCCACCACTACCGGCGAAACCCAGTTCAGCGTCACCGCCGGCAGGCTGGAAAGGATAGGGCTTTGCCGATCCATGCCGTCGGCCCGCACATCCACAAAGAAGGGGTAGTTGATAGCCTGAATTTCGCGCACTTGTATGCCGCCCAAGTTGCGGTTAACCTGCACCGGGAACGGCTCGTTTTGCGAATCCATTACCAGAGCATTGGTTACGGTGATGCCGTAACTGGCCAACATCTCCTGCAACCCATTTTGGATGGGTTCGATGCCGAGGCTGCCGCTGAACTGGTCAGGGGCAATGGCATAGTTGCCGGCCGTCACCACCACCGCCCCGCCTCGCATCAGGTATTGGTCAATGGCATAACGTTCTTTGTCGCTCATATTCTGCGGGGCAATCACTACCAACACGTCCACGTCGGTGGGTACCTGCCCGCTTGATAGATCGACATTCTGCACGGTATAATCCGTCCGCAATTGTTGGGCAATGGTTTGGTACTGCTTGAGCGAGGGCTGCTGCTGCCCGAACTGATTGGGAATAGGGATGTCAGGCGGGGTCCACAGGCCAACGACCTTGAGGAAACCGGACGAACCTCGCTTGAGGCCGGCTTCGATGCTGGTGCGGACGGTGGCTTCAGTAAAATCGCCCGCCGGAGCCAGCATTTGGATCTGGTCGCCTGTTTGCAGAAGCATGTGCAGGTAATAGACCTGGTTGGAAAACAGGGAGACAGCGATGGGCTGCAGGCCGTACTGCTCCAGCAACATCTGGCGCGTGGCCTGGCTGTTGGGGTCATCCAGGTTGGCGGTTTCAAAGGTAAATTTACCGTTCGATTTAGCCTGGATTTCCTCGGCCACTTTTTGGATTGTCCCCGGAGCGGTTTGCAACCAATCCGGCAGGGTGCGGGGGGTAACATAAAGGGTCAGTTTGGCCGGTTGATTCAACGACGCCAGCACGTTATCAATACTCTGAAAGCCGTAAACCACTTTCTTAACGGCCCGAGTCAGGTCATATTCCGGGTTGCGCAGGCGTACATCGACCTGACCGCTGGGCGTTTGTTGAACTTCGATTAGATCGCGAAAATTTAGCACCTCGCTCTGGTCGCCGTAGCGCACCAGGATGTCAAAATAAGCATTGACCACCGATGCACCGTAGCGGTCAGCCGTCTGCAAAGGGCTGGGCTGGATACCGTAAGTCTGGTTGGCTTCCTGCTCTTTCTCCGGGTCTTGCAGCGGGTCAACAATCTCGATCACGGCCTTACCGTTGGAAGCAATTTCATACTCCTTCAGCAAATCGCGTATACGTGGGACCAAGGGGGCCAGCAAGGGGTGAGTTTTTTCGCTGAAGTAGCCCCGGATAGTCAATGGTTCCTGCAAATTACTTAACAGGTCGCGGGTGGTCGACGACAGGCTGTACTCGCGTTGGCTGGTCAAATCGAGGCGCGCACCACTGAGAGGAAAGAGCCAGACATTGAGCACAATCGCATTGAGCGTCACCAACGCAGCCAGCAGTAGCATATTGCGGCGATGGGGCAGGGTTTGTTCGCCTATGCTCCAACGTTTGCTGTCCAGCGAAACCACATTGAGGGTAAGAAATAGAATGGTCAGCGAGAGATAGTAGACCAGGTCGCGGATGTCAACCACGCCCCGCTCGATGCTCTCAAAACGGCTGCCGGAGCCAATAGCTCGCAAAATCTCGGCGATGTTATCGTTAAAGAACTGGGTAAAACCCGACGTACCGACCAGGTAAAACAGGCCGCCGACCAAAACGGTCAAAATCAGGGCCACAATCTGGTTATCGGTGCGGGAGGAGAGGAACAGACCAATAGCCACATAGGCCGAGGCCAGCAAGATGCTGGCCAGGTAGCCGCCCCAAACCGGACCCCAATCCAGGTTGCCCAGCAAGGCTACGGTAATAGGCAGAAACAGGGTCAGGGCCAGGGCGACGACGACCATAACCATTGTGGCCAGGTATTTGCCCAGGACCAGTTGGACCAGGCGCACCGGCATAGTCAATAGTATTTCCAGGGTGCCGGTTTGCTGCTCCTCGCTCCACTGGCGCATGGTCAGCGCGGCGACGAGGAAGATGGTCAAAACGGGCATCCAGGTGAACATAGGCCGCACGTCGGCGATGCCCCGGGCAAAAAAGGCCTCAACCCAGAAAAAGGTAAACAACGTAGCCGCCAAAAATACGCCGACAAAAATCAGCGCCATCGGCGAGCCAAAGTAATCGTTCAGTTCTTTACGGGCGATTGAGAGAGTTTGTTTCATAATGAGTTTTACCTCTTGATATTCGATAGTAGGTCTTGCGTATTGCGTGTTCTGTTATCTTTACGCAAGACGCAACACGCAGATTATTCCGCCGATGCTAATTGGTTAAACACCGCCTCCAACGTGCGCACGTCGCGGCGGAGTTCGCGCAAGGGCCAATTTTCTTTACGCGCCAGGTCGTAGATAGCCGGGCAGAGGTCGGTCTGTTCCTGGCCCAGAATACGGTAGGCCGGGTAGCCGTCGGGGGTGCGGATAGATTCGATTTGGTGGACGCCATCCAGCCCCTTGAGGGTCCGATCCAGGCCGCTGATTTCCTGCTGCAAAACCAGTATGGCGGTGGTGGTGACAGCCAAATCGGCCAGGCGAGCGTCGGCTTTCACCTCGCCGTTCATAATGATGACGACCCGGTCACAAACCGCCTCAACTTCGGATAGGATGTGGGAAGAGAAGAGAATGGTGCTGTGGCGGGCCAGCCGCTTGATCAGGTGGCGAATTTCGACGATTTGGGTGGGGTCCAGCCCGATGGTCGGCTCGTCCAGGATGAACAGCTTGGGCTGGTGTAGAATGGCCTGGGCCAGGCCCACCCGCTGGCGGAATCCTTTACTGAGCTGGCCAATGGGCCGGGTCAGGTGTTCGGTCAGGCCGGTAGCATAAATGGCCTCGGACAGGCGGGCGGGCTGCTCTTCGCGGGGTATTTCGCGCAGGTCGGCCATCAGGCGCAGGTAACTCTGCACCGACAACTCTGGGTAGAGAGGGGCGTTTTCCGGCAGATAGCCGATCCGGGCCTGCACCTCGCGGGTGTGGGTCAGCACGTCCAGGCCATCCACCTTGACTTCGCCGCTGTCCGGTTGCAGATAACCGGTCAGGATTCTAATGGTGGTAGATTTGCCCGCACCGTTGGGGCCAAGCAATCCGACGATTTCGCCGGCAGCCACGTTAAAAGTAATGCCGCGTAGGGCTTCGATGGGGCCATAGGATTTGGTTAAATCGGCAACTTCGATCATCTATTTCCTCCTTTAAATTCTGGTCACACAAAGACCCCGCCAGTTCGACACAGGCGGGGTGGAATTGATTAATGAAACCGCAGAGGAAGGGAAAAACTATTACCCTGTCTCTACGGTAGGGCAGTTAAATAATATTATTTGACTATTAAAAACTTATTAGAAATCACTCAACTGATTTATTTTTGGGTTATTCTATCCAGAAATCGGTCATGAGGCAACTTGGATAATCTCTCTAAAATAAAAACCCGCGTATACATTACGCGGGTTTTTGTTCGGTGGAACTTTACCTGGGTTTGATTTGAATCTTCTTCCTCACATCCTCACCGGGGTGAAGTTTTGGCAGGGTGAGTCGACGATCATTACGCTGCCTTTACCGTGATCTTCCGTGCTTTGGCCGGGCCGGCTTTGGGCAGATGCAGGTGCAGGACCCCGTCCTTCACCGCAGCCTGAATGTTGTCGCGGTCAATCTCGTCGGAAAGTGTAAAGCTGCGCTGGTAATCGCCCACTTCGTACTCGGCATAAGCCAGACTGTAGTTGGTGGGTTGATCCGGCTCGACATAACCGTTGATGCTCAAAACATTCTTTTCCAGGGTGATGTCCACCGAATTTTCATCTACGCCGGGCATGTCGGCCAGAACGATAATTTCATCATTAGTTTCATAAATGTCCGCTCGCGGCACATAAGCCTTACGGGCGCGAGTGCGCTCCGCCCCGTCGGTCTGGATTTCTTGCTTTTCCACTTCTTGGGTCTGGAGTTCTTTGCTTTCAGTAGCCATAATAACCTCCGATTTTACGATTTTAGATTTACAATTTACGATTCTGTTTACGTGTTGCGTCTTACGTGTTACCTCAAGTTAACCCATCACGCCCTATACACCCCATTTCTCGTTTTACACTTAAGCCGTTTTGACGGCAATCTTGCGAGGCTTTTCGGCCTCGGCGCGGGGCAGGGAGAGGTGTAAAACACCCTTACCGAACATTGCTTCAACCTTATCCCCCTCAACCGAGAAGGGAAGCTGGAAGGTGCGGGTGAACTTGCCATAGCCACGCTCGCGACGATGATACTTTTCGCCCTCTTTCAACTCTTCGGGCCGGCGTGAACCGGTCAAGGTTAAGGTATCACCTACAACCGAGACATCAATATCATCCGGGTTGACGCCGGGTAGTTCCGCCGTAAGCACAGCGCCATCCTGGTTGGTCCACACATTGATAGCCGGGAAACTCGGCGCAACCCGAGCCCGAGGGCCGGCATAAAAGTTAGTGAAAACGCGGTCCATCTCTCGCCGCATCCGTTCCATTTCTTGCCAGGGATTGTAAAATGATTGTCTGAACATGGTCATCTCTCCTTTGTTGAAAAATTTTTACTTAAACTATGCTGAACACACCTTAATGATGGTTACGCCTTCATTCTAGGCCGGGGATATTAGAATCGTGATAGAGGAATATAAGAGGTATATTAGAAATTTTGAGCCAAGGGTTTAGCCGCGAACGGCTTCGGGGTGGAGTTCTTCATCCGGTTGGGACAGCTTGGCTTCCTGAGCCAATAACTGGCGCTTTCGTTCGACGCCCCAGTGATAGCCGCCCAGGCTGCCGTCACTGCGCACTACCCGGTGACACGGCACAATGAGAGCGGTCGGATTTGCCCCGCAGGCATTCGCTACAGCCCGCGCCGCGCCAGGCTGACCAATCTCACGGGCAATCTCGGCATAAGTGCGGGTCTGACCATAAGGAATCCTTTGCAGGGCCTGCCAGACCTGTTTTTGAAAAGCCGTTGCCCGCACGTCGAGCGGCAGGTCGAGATGAGGCTCACTGCCGGCAATGAAGTTGAGGATAGCCTGGACCCACTCTTGGTGGACCTGGTTATCGCGTGTTATCTGGGCCGCGCTGAACTCGGCGAACAGGAGGCGCTCCAGTTCGTCCCTGTCGTTGCCCAGCTTGATGGCGCATACCCCCCGCTCTGTGGTTGCCACTAACAACTGGCCCAGAGGGCAGGGAACCACCGCAAATTGAATTTGGATTCCGGCGCCGTTGCGCTGATAACGCCGCGGGGTCATACCCAACTGGGGCGCGGCTTTTTCATATACCCGGCTGCTGGAACCAAAACCGGCCTCGTAGATCGCGTCAGTCACCGGCACGCCGTTACGCAGGGCATGCTTGAGTTGATCGATGCGGCAGGCTTCGGTGTATTCCAACGGCGAGATACCCACATAACTTTTGAAGGTCCGCTGCAAATACGACAGGCTGAAGTTGAATTGCCGGCTCAGGGTTTGCAGCGTCAGCGGCTCGTTGGCATGCTGGTTGATGTAGTGGCAGATCGCCCGCACCAGCTCAAGCTGGGGGTCGTCGCTGGTGTGGGCATCGGGGTGGCAGCGTTTGCACGGGCGAAAGCCAGCTTGCCGCGCCAGTTCGGGCAATTTGAAGAAGACGACGTTCTCCCGTTTGGGTGTCCGCGCCGGGCACGACGGGCGGCAGTAGATGCCCGTCGTGCGCACTCCCAGGAAAAATTGACCGTCAAATCGGGTGTCTTTGTTGAGACACGCTTCCCAAAATATCTCTTCGGAGACTGTATGTTTCATCATACCGACGATATTATCATATCCAAGAAAGGGAATCTATCCGAATCTTGCCGGGGATATTGGCAGGATTACAGACCAACCTGTTGTTGGAAAGTTAAGGGGCTGAATTGATTTGGTTTGCCCTATGTTTTCACGGAATGTCGTTTTTTGCGGTGCTGAAGTTCATGCAACTGTATCACGAGACGTAATGCTTCGTTGACCATTTCCTCATTCGGAAATGCCTCAGCAACATCGGGAGCCAATAATACCAAATTTGTGCCAGCCCGGTAGCGTTCGGCATATTTACCCCTAACACCATTCCTGAGAAGTTTTTGTAAATCGTACTCTGGACGCAATTCGTCATCCATCTCAGTCTTCAGATCTTTCTTCATAGGCTTCTCGTTCAGCAGAAGTTAATTCTCGCGCACTAATGATACGAATAAAGTCACCTCGCTCCGTGTGCGCAACCATAAGCAGGCGACGCAGATAGGATAATCCAATGGTAATATAACGATCCTCGTCCTCTGAATGATCTGGATCATAAACGGTAATGCTCAAATCATCCGCAAAGATAGTGGCAGCTTCGGTAAATGAGACTTTATGCTTGCCCAGGTTCTGATCCGCCTTATTCGGATCCCATTCAAATTGCATACTTTAGTATAGCTACTTTTGTTTAGCGAGTCTAACCGTAGGGCCAACGGTCAGCATCTTGACTAATGTCCCTACTCCCTGCCTCCACCATATTGAGGTTTCATTCAGACTGATGAAGGTTGGGCTGCGTTGCCCTTATCTTATTCATTGCTCTCATAGATTTAACATCATTGCAGAGTGTTACATAAGCTTGTGTAAAAGACATTTTTCTTGTTCGGGAATACATTTGCTGTCTCGCTTCTGATTCATCTTCGCTAGCTGATCTAATTTCTCGCATCCAAACATTGAATGCTGCTATGTAATACTCGATAAATAATTCTGGTTTTCCTTCTAACATTTCTTCTGCTTTGCTCAGGAGCGTCAACGATGGTCTTGACAATTTCCTGATTAGGTGTTGTTCGTCCTCTCTGCTTGCTAACCTCTACTCCAAGAAAATCACGGACATTCTCGAAAAAGAGAGCTTCTCCAACTTCCTGATGATATAATCTCTTAAGTTCTCCGCTGGATATGACACCTATATAGACATTTCCCATAATGCTAACATCAGTTTCAAGGTTCACAGTCAGCTTATACGGCAACTCGCTAAATCTTTTAAAGGCAGCACACAAGACCGCTAATATCTCATCCCCATCAATAAAATGTAACCGCCCCTCTGATTTGAGTCTCTCGTAAAGTTCTCTAGTAGTTGATGGTCGCGATTCGTAAGCTTTCACAATACCAGCTATACGTGAAAGAGTAAAAAGTAGGCAATGAGGTCTAAGCTGTTCATCATCAAATCGTAACTTGTACTGGAATACCCCCGGTGTTTCCACAGTAGTGGTTAAGAACTCATTAAAGCCATCCAGAACATCTCTGATATCTTGTGCCGACTTGATTAGTTTTTTAGCCTGAATGTAAAGAAGCGAATGTCCGTCCTTTCCTCTAGCAATCAAATCAATACCTTTGTCGTGTGTCTTCACGGAACGTAACTCTGGAATACCAAAAGGAATACCAAAATTTGTCCCCAATTTAGTCTGAGGCAATAATCTGGTTACAAAGCGAGCAAATCTATCACCTTTTTCACCTGGTGGTTGACCTTCAAGTAGAAGTTTATGTGCTCCACCAAAGCTGAATAGTCTCTTAAGTGTGGAGGAAAACTCTCGACACCCAAGGAATTGTCTTGATATTGCATCTTCAGAATCCTTTACCACTGTTGAAGACCTGAATGGATTTTTTCTATTTATCTCACTCGTAAGTATACGTCCTCTCTCCCCCAAGCACAAGCCTCCGCCGAGAGTAAAAAACAGGGGCAGGTCTGAGACCTGCCCCTGTTCGGGTCAGTCGTGCGCTTCGGGTCACACCGCCACCGGCTCGCCGACCTCTGGCCGGGTCTTCGCAAACACAATCGAACCCTCTCTGAAATCCACTTGAATCGTATCACCTTCCCTGAATTCACCGCGCAGCAGGGCCAGGGCCAGCGGGTCTTGCAGCGCACGCTGGATGACCCGCTTGAGCGGCCGCGCCCCGAAGGTTGGGTCGTAACCGATCTCGGCCAGGTGTTCCTTGGCGGCGTTGGCCAAAACCAGGTTGATCTTACGCTCGACCAGCAGACGACGCAGATGGACCAGTTGGATATCCACGATCCGGGCCAAATCGCTGCGTGACAGGCTGTGGAACATGATGGTGTCGTCCACCCGGTTCAGGAATTCAGGCCGGAAGTGCTGGCGTAACGCTTCCATTACTTTGGATTCTGCCGCTTCCGGTCCCAACTCCATAATATAATGACTGCCGATATTGCTGGTCATAATGACTACCGTATTTTTGAAGTTGACCGTACGGCCATGCCCGTCGGTCAGGCGGCCGTCGTCGAGCAGTTGCAGCAGGACATTAAACACCTCCGGGTGAGCCTTCTCGATTTCGTCGAATAGGATCACGCTGTAAGGCTTGCGGCGAACGGCCTCGGTCAATTGGCCGCCTTCATCGTAGCCCACGTAACCGGGCGGCGCGCCGATCAAGCGGCTGACGGTGTGCCGTTCCTGGTACTCGCTCATATCAATGCGGATCATGTTGCTCTCGTCGTCGAACAGGAACTCGGCCAGGGCGCGGGCCAGTTCGGTTTTGCCGACGCCGGTCGGTCCCAGAAAGATAAAACTGCCGATGGGCCGGTTCGGGTCTTGCAGGCCGGCCCGGCTGCGACGCACGGCATTGGCGACCGCCTCGATGGCCTCATCCTGGCCAACCACCCGCTGGTGCAGCCGTTCTTCCATTTTGACGAGTTTCTCCACTTCCCCTTCCAACAGCTTGCTGACCGGGATACTCGTCCAACGGGATACAATTTCAGCAATGTTTTCGGCGTCAACTTCTTCTTGCAGCAGCGCGCCTTTGGTCTGATACTCCTTCAGCCTGGTCTCCTGCTCGGCCACTTTGGCTTCCAATTCCCGCAGGGTGCCGTAGCGCAGGCGGGCCGCAGCTTCATAGTCAGAACGGCGCTCGGCCTGTTCGATTTCAAGGCGAGCTTGCTCGATTTGCTCCTTGGTCTGGCGCAACTCGTTGATCAGGCGCTTTTCGTTTTCCCACTGGGCGTTCAGGGCGCGGCTCTGCTCTTGCAGGTCGCTCAACTCGGCTTCCAGCTTGTGCAGCCGTTCCCGGCTGGCCTTATCTTTCTCTTTTTTCAGCGCCTCCCGCTCGATCTCCAACTGCATCACCTGGCGGTCAACCTGGTCTAGCTCGCTGGGTTTGCTGTCAATCTCAGTGCGCAGACGAGCGGCGGCCTCGTCAATCAGGTCAATGGCCTTGTCGGGCAAAAAGCGGTCGCTGATGTAGCGATGGCTCAACACCGCAGCGGCGATGACCGCGCTGTCCTGGATGCGCACGCCGTGATGGACCTCATACCGCTCTTTCAGACCGCGCAAAATACTGATCGTATCCTCCACCGTCGGCTCATCTAC
>CAZUNT010000252.1:0-10090 GCA_964622215.1 uncultured Caldilineaceae bacterium | reverse complement strand
GTTGATGAGAATCTGGCGGAGGCGTTTTTCATCGGCACGGATGACGTAGGGGAGTGGGGTAAGTTGTTCATAAGTGAAGGTGATGCCCTTTTTTTGCTGGGTGCGGATGTGAAACATGCCCGCAATACCCTCCAAAAAGTTAGAGAGGTGAAAATCGGTGGGCGAAAGTTCCAGCTTGCGCGCTTCAATTTTTGAAAGGTCCAGAATGTCCTCAATGAGGGTCAGCAAGTGCTCACCGCTTGCTTGAATAATGTTAACGGCATTACCTTGGGCCGGGTTTAATTTCTTGTCGCGCTTCAGAATTTGGGCATAACCTAAAATGCCGTTGAGCGGCGTCCGCAACTCGTGGCTCATGTTGGCTAAAAATTCGCTTTTGGCCCGGCTGGCCGCTTCGGCAGCCTCTTTGGCTGTGGCCAGTTCACCCGCCCAGCGTTGGTTAATTTCGACCATTGTTTCCAGTTGGTGGGTTTGTCTTTTTAAACTACCAATGGTCTCGCGTAGTCGTTCTGTCATGATGTTGAGGGTACGGGCCAGTCGCCCAATTTCATCGCCGGACTCCACCTGAGCGAAGACCTCCAAATCACCTCCGGCAATGTGCTCGGCCGTGCCGGTGAGCCGCCGAATCGACCCGGCAATCATTTCCCTAAAAATGAAGGCCATGCCTGCTCCCAAAATCAAGACCAGCACCCCGCCGACAAAAGATTGAATCTGGGCATTGCTCAAACCCTGGCGGCCTTTGGTCAGGTCAGCTTGCAAGAGTTCCTGTTGGGTGGAGGTCATCTCATTGAGCAGGTACAGCATTTGTTCAGCCTGAGGAGCGCTTTTGGTTCTAAACAAATATAAATCTTCGTAAACGTGCTCTCCTTCAACCGCTTCAAAGATTTGAAAGGGTAAGCTAAAAAGTTTTTCACGCGCTTGTGCAATATTTTCGAGTTGGTGCTGTTGTTCCTCGGTCAATAAATCCCGCCTGCGGCGGATACTTTCCCAGGCGGCGGTGTTGAGCGGCAAACGGGTGGTGTAGCCGGTTTTGAACCGCAAATCACCCCCCGTCGTGTAAGCGTGCAGGCTGGTCATCATCGCCTCAAATGAGGTCTGAAAATCAATCATATGGGTGAGCAGGTCGCTATTCTCAAGTGAGGTTTCACGCTGCCGTTGCAACTGAATTATGTGATCAGTTTCCCCCAAAATAACCACACTCAAAGGGCGCACTTCAACCAGGTAGATCCGCAGGGCAGGTTGGTTTCGGCGGGGGTTGTCATGCAGTTCAAACATTTGCTCCGATAGGGTTGACCAGGCGGCAAAGATGGTTTTGAGTTCGGTCAAACGGCGAATAGGCTCTGGATCGGTTGAAGCCACTGCCAGCCGTTCCATCTCAACCAGGTTTCCCTCAAAAGTTTGTTGAGCGATGTTATATTCTTCAATAAGATTGGGATCGCCTAAAGCCAGATAACCGCGCAGAGAGGCCATCATTTCAAGCAGGCTGGTTTGGGCCTGGGCCGAAGCCAGAGCCGCCGGAACTCGCAAATCGCCGGTCAAGTTAATATTCTGAGTAGCTTGATAACTGCCAATCGCGCTAAATACCACCACCAGTAAGGTCAAAACAACCAGCAGCCCAAAACCAAGATTAAGTTTCCAGCCAATACTGAGTTTATTGAGGAGGTTAATGCCCGGCAACCGGGTTAGTTTGTGATATTTATCGGGTTTGACAGTGTAACTGGAGGGCGGAGGGTCTAATGCCAGGTCCGGGTGGTTAGATGAATTTGCCTCGAAGGAAGCTGGAGAGGGGTCAGCCATAAAACTGTCTCTTACATCGTCTAAAAATAACTTAAAATCCCAGAGAGGCCCGATAAACCTCGGCCTGTTTTTCCCGGCCCAACCGGTTAGTCAGTTCCTCAAAATCTAAAATGGTTTCTTTCAGAGCTTCTTCGGCGCTTAACTGGCCTTGAGCAGCCTCATACAGGTGAATATCCAACGCTGTCAGGTAGCCAAAAGCGCCGGGGATGCGTAGATAAGGGATTTGGAGATGGTTGTTAAAATTTTCAAAATAGGCGTGGGTATATTCACGTACATCTTCTTCATTCCAGCCTGCGGCTAAATAATCTTTAATATTAGCGTTACCATCGGGTGGAAGATAGTGGCTAAAGCGTCCCGGATCAACCCCGTCCCAACCGCGTGCTGCATAAGTCAGCGACTTCTGCCGGCTGGCCATTAAAGCCAATAAGTAATAGCTAGCCTCCGGGGAATCGGAAAATTTGGAGATAACCCCGGCCCAGGAACCACCCGTAGCATTCCCCACCACATTGGATGCGTCTGTCTGGATCCATTGATTGGTTCGGATATTATAATACTCGTGTGTGCCGGGCAAAGGAGCCGTACCAGTTTTGCCTTTGACCTGGCTGCCCTCCTGCTGGGCTAGTGCTCCCAAATCTCCAAAGGTGAAAGTTAAGGCGGCTTTACCGCGTAGGAAGTGATCCCAGCTTTGTCCCAAATCCCAGTAAAGCATCTCTTTAGGGCCAAATTGCACCAGGTTGACCATTGTTTCTAAAGCTCGAATATGACCGGGGCTATCTAGCAAGGGTTGCATTGTTTGCGGGTCAAACCAGTACAATTTGGTATTTTCGGGGCCAATGACAAATGGGGCCGAGAATGAGATGAAATGGAACATGCCCTGGCCACCAACTTTGAGGTGCATGGTCAAACCGTTATCGGGTTGTCCGTCATTATTCAGGTCTTTGCCGTTGAAATATTCGGCCACATCTCGAAATTGGTCCCAGGTTTTGGGCACATCTAACGGATAACCATACTGCTTTTTGAAGCCAATTTGGTGGTCGGGGTCTGCCAGTAAATCGCGGCGATAATACATAACTTGGCCGTCATGGTCATTGGCTACCATATATTTACGCCCATCGTATTCAAGCAAAGATCGTGGGCCGGGTAAAACGTCGTTAAAATCCCAGTGGGGAAAACGGGGGTCGTTATAAAATTTATCGTAGGGCAGAATAAAATCTTGGGCTACCAGGTCGCCCAGCCACCAGGCTCCGGCAATTGAGATATCGTACTGACCGGCGCCGGTTGTCAAATCGGTCATGAGATAGGCGAAATGCTCATCCAGCGGTTTCTCAATAATTTCTAACCGGGCGCCTGTGGCCGCTTCAAATTCGTCACGAATCTCATAAATCGGACCTGAAATAGGGGTTTTTGAGACAATGGTTCTGATGGTTTGATTTTTAAAAAGGCATTGCCCCGGTGAGCAGGGGGACGCAATAAGGGGTGGGATAACATTCCCGGCCTCAACCACTGAGGCAGCCTCGGGTATCGTCGTCCTGATAATGGGTTTGGGAGCGATTGTAGCCGTTGCCGGAAGTGGTTTCGGCGTTTCTGCTGGGCTACAGGCGACGAGGAAAACCATCATCAACAAAACGGCCCATAATTTGGGGCCAACTTCACTTCTCATTGACAACTTGACCATTAATCCAAACTGATGATACCTTTCCGCAGGGCGTATTTTACCAACTCAGTCGTGTTATGAATATTCAGCTTTTCCATAATATTCACACGATGAACACCTACAGTTTTTAGACTGATGTGGAGCGTTTCGGCAATGTCGCGATTAGAATGACCCTCCGTGAGCAGTTGTAGTACTTCGCGCTCGCGGATGGTGAGTTTGTCGTAACTATCTTCCTGGTGGCCGGTGTTGCCGCTGTGTTTCAGGTATTCGTCAATGAGCGTTTTTGAGATCAAGGGGCTAAGAAAGGAGTCGCCTCGGTAAACCGCCTGAATGGCCGAAACCAGTTCGGCCGGGGCTGATTGCTTCACCAAGTAGCCGGACGCTCCGGCCTGGAGGAGTTGAAAGATATACTCTTCGTTGGTGTACATAGTCAACCCCAGTACTTTGATCTCCGGGAAGAGTTTCTTGATTTGCCGGGTAGCTTCCAGGCCGTTAAGCTGGGGCATAGTAATATCCATCAGCACTACATCGGGGGCCAGTTTCTCCACTTTCTCCACCGCTTCGCGCCCATCCGAGGCTTCGCCTACTACCTCAATATCCGGTTCGGCGTCGAGCAGCGAGCGAATACCTTTGCGCACGATGGTGTGATCTTCGGCCAGCAACACTTTAATTTTGTTCATAACTAGCCCTCCAAAGGAATGGCAATGGACAGACATGTACCCTGGCCCGGTTGGGACTGAATGTCGAACTCACCGCCCAGCAGCATGACCCGTTCTCTAATCCCCACCAGGCCAGCCCCATGGTCGGATCGTTTACGATTGAGTATGTCATCTACATTAAAGCCTTGACCGTCATCCTTAATGACGGCCTGAATGGTTTGACCGTTTTGTTGCAGATGAATGCTCACTTTAGCAGCGCAGGCGTGCCGGGCTACATTGGTCAGCGCCTCCTGCACAATCCGGTAAAGCGCGGTTTCAACCTCCGGGGCTAGCCGCTGTTCCAGCCCGGTCACCTGAAATTCGGTTTTTATGTCGCCGCGTTTGGCATAACGTTTGATGTACCAACGTAACGTGGGGATCAGGCCGAGGTCATCCAACATGGGGGGACGCAGGTTCAGGGATATTTCCCGAATCTGTTCCAGGGTCTGGTCGGTTAAAAGTTTCGCCTCGGCCACCCTCGCTTTGATTTGGGGCGAGCAGGTTTTGGGTAACCCGCCAGTGATAGCAGCCAAATTTATACTGATGGCAGTGAGCGCCTGGCCCATCTCGTCGTGAAGTTCGCGGGCTAACTCTTTACGTTCCGCTTCCTGGACCTCGGTTAAGCGGGCAGTCAGGGTGCGCAGTTGTTCGCGTTGCTGGCTAACCGCCTCAAAAAGGCGCGCCTTCTCCACCTGGCTGCTCATTTCTACCTGCACCTTTTGATCTTGTAAACTTTGGGTCAAATCCCGCAGGCGGAGATGGGTCTTGATCCGAGCCAGAACTTCTTCTTGATGTAGTGGTTTGGTCACGTAATCAACCGCGCCGACTTCAAAGCCCTTCACTTTGTCTTCGGCGCCCGTCAGCGAGGTCATAAAAATTACGGGAATATCCCGAGTTGCCTCAAGTGATTTTAAACGTTGGCAGGTTTCGAACCCATCCATGCCCGGCATCAGAATATCCAGCAGAATGAGGTCGGGGGGATCATACTGAACCCGGCGGAGCGCGGTTTCACCACTGCGGGCTATTCTGATGCCAAAACCATAACTCTCTAAATAATTGACAATCACGCCCAGGTTGACCGGGGTATCGTCAACAATCAGAATGTTATAATTTTGATGGTTAAATTCAGCGTTAGCCCGGGCGTCGCGGTTCATAACTTATTTCTCGTCCATCGTAGTATACCAGAATTGACGAGATATTGGCTAGTGGTAACTTGCTCACTGAGCATCGCTGCCTGTGGCGTATAACATGATCGATTCTTCGCTCGCCTCGATCCGGGACAGTTCCTTGACTAAGCGGCCCTCACGCATCACCAGGACGCGATCGCTCATGCCCAACACTTCGGGCAATTCCGATGAAATCATAATCAGGCCCACGCCCTGCTCGGCCAACTGCTCCATAATCTGGTAGATTTCGCTTTTGCTGCCCACGTCAATGCCGCGGGTTGGTTCATCCAGCAGCAGCACCCGCGCCCCGATATTTAACCAGCGGGCCAAAATGACCTTCTGCTGGTTGCCGCCGCTCATCCCGGAGACCAGGCTGTTGACATTCGGCGTCTTAACCCGAAGCAGCTTAACCAGGTTTTGCACCTGATCCATTTCCTGGCGCTGCTTGACCACCCAGGCCAAACACAACTCTCTCAAGCCGGAGATGGTGATATTATTTTTCACCGATTGCTGGAGGAACAAACCTTCGGCCTTGCGGTCTTCGGTGACCAGCGCCACCCGGCGGTGAATAGCATCTCCCGGAGATTTCACCTTAAGCGGTTTGCCCGATAAGGTCATCTCGCCTTGATGGGGGTCGGCCCCAAAAATTGCCCGGGCCAACTCCGTGCGCCCGGAACCGCGCATGCCGGCAATGCCGACGATTTCACCGGCCCGCACCTGGAAGGAGATGTCGTGCAGGACATTCGGGCGGTTCAGCCCTTTGACCTCCAGCAGGACATCGCCAATTTTGGCCTGCTTCTGGGGATAGATATCTTGCAAGTCGCGCCCAATCATCATCCGCACCAGTTGGGCCATATCCACTTCGGCCACGTCACGCGACCCCACCAACCTTCCATCTTTGAGTACCGTCACCCGGCTGGCAATCTCAAAGATTTCAACCAGGCGATGGGAGATGTAGATAATGGCAATGCCGCTGGCCTGGAGCGAGCGGACCACCTGAAACAGCTTTTCCAGGTCTTTGTCGCCCAGCACGGCTGATGGCTCGTCCATGATCAGCACGCGGGTTTCACGGGCTAACGCCTTGGCAATCTCGACCAGTTGCTGTTCGGCCACCGATAGAGTGGAGGCCGGCACATTCATCGGCAGAGAGACGCCCAAACGGCCCAAAATCTCCTCGGAGCGTGCTCTGGCTAAAGGCCAATCCACCAGCGGCCCTTTTTGGGGCAAGTGTCCTAGCAGAATATTCTCCGGGACAGTCAGGTGCTTAGCCAGGTTGAACTCTTGATAAATGGTTGAGATGCCCAGTTGTTGGGCATGATGCGGGGACTTGATTTCAATGGGTTTGCCCTGGAACAAAATTTCCCCCCGGTCTTTGGGGTAGGCTCCGGAGAGAATTTTGATCAGCGTTGATTTGCCTGCCCCGTTTTCGCCCAGGAGCGCATGAATTTCGCCTTCACGGATGGCGAGATCAACCCCCTCCAGGGCCTGGACGCCGGGGAAAGCTTTGCCAATCCCTTTCATCTCAAGGATATACTTAGCGGAGGGTGCGTTCATCATCTCCCCCTATGTGAAAGCTGGTCGATGGACACGGCCGCGATAACTAAAATACCGGTGATGAGAACCTGGTAGATGGATTCGACGCCCATTAACTGCAAGCCGTTGCGGAAAACGCCCACAATGAGCGCACCCACCAGGGTGCCCATAATATTGCCCCGCCCACCAAAGAGGCTGGTGCCGCCCATCACCACCGCAGTGATGCTTTCTAGGTTGGAATTTTGCCCTGCCTGCGGGTCGCCGACGCCGGTGCGGGCTGCCAGCAGTAAGCCGGCAATGCCGTAGCAAACGGCGGCAATGATGTAGACGCCGATTAACAAACGGGTGGTCGAGATACCGGCCAGGCGGGCCGCCTCTGGATTGTCGCCCGTAGCGTAGAGGTAACGCCCGGCGGCGGTTGAGCGCAGCACAAACCAGGCCAGCAGGAACAGCACAAACATAAGCACCGAGCCATAGGTGATGGCGGTTCCCCCCACCTTAAAGGTATTGCCGAAAAAGGTCAGCGCCGGGGGTAGTTGGGTTACTGTTTGGGTGGTGTAGATCCGGATAATGGCAAAGGCAATACTGTACGTGCCCAGGGTAACGATGAAGGGTGGCAGCTTAATCGCGGTTACCAGGACACCATTGAATGCGCCAAAGGCAATACAGACCAGGAACCCCAGGGCGATGGCCAGCAGGGGATGCATACCGTAATCAACGGCAAAACTGGTCATAAGAATAGAGCCTAAAGCCATAATCATCCCATTAGACAGGTCAATTCCGCTGGTTAAAATCACCAGGGTTTGTCCGATGGCCAGGGTGCCTACGACCATAACTTGTTGCACAATCAAAGACAGGTTGGTGCCGGTCAGAAAACGATCCGTCTGGGTAGCAAAGAAGATACTGGCCAGCAACAAGGCCGCCAACGGGCCGATGATAGGTGAAGTAAGGATTACACTTAACCAGTGAAAACGATTGTTATTAATTTTGCTTACATTCATTTTGCTCACGTCGATTTTGCTCATGATGATCTTTACTAGAGGAGGGCGGTGTGGGAACAACCCCACACCGCCCCTAAATTAACCAACCAACTAAACTTATTTACCCCAGCAGTTTTCAAGGCCGAAGGTGGTGTCTTCGCTAGGCACACCGGTTTGGGGCTGGTCGGTGATGAGGGTGACGCCGGTATCGGTGTAGCCGGAGGCTTTTTCGCCGGTTTGGGCGAACTTAACTACCGCTTCAACACCCATCGAGGCCATCTTGAGCGGGTATTGCTGTGAAGTGGCCGCAATTTCGCCATTTTTAACGCCTTCAGTGCCAACGCAGCCGCCGTCAACCGAAACAATGAGGACATCCTTCTCCTTGCCGGCGTTCTTCAAGGCCATGTAAGCGCCAAAGGCAGCCGGTTCGTTAATGGTGTAAACCAGGTTGATGTCGGGGTCTTTGGTCAGGCAGTTTTCCATGGCCGTCTGGCCTTTGGCCTGGTCGCCCTGGGTATCCTGGCTGCACACCACTTCGGGCGTATTCACGTAATCCGGCGCGGTGTCGTCGACCTCGGCCAGGCCGTAACCGGCCATAAAGCCATTATGTCGCAGCACGCCGACGGTGATTCCAGGAGGCAAATCCAATGTTGCAATCTTGACCGGCTTATCGCCCATGGCGGCTTTGGCATATTGGCCGATGAGGAGACCGGCCTTGTAGTTGTCGGTGGCAAACAGGGCGTCGGTGGCTTCCATCGGGTTGGTGGGGGTGTCAAGGGCGATGACCATAACGCCGGCATCCCTCGCCTTTTGGATGGCGGGGATGATAGCTTTGGTATCGCTGGGGGTGATGAGGATACCTTGCGCTCCGGCGTTGACCATATTTTCGATGGCCGTAACCTGGGCCTCATTGTCGCCGTCAAAGCTGCCGGCGGCAGTCATCAGTTTAGCGCCTAGCTCATCGGCTTTGGCCTGGGCGCCTTCCTTCATCTTGACGAAGAAGGGGTTGGTTTCGGTTTTGGTGATGAGGCCAACGATAATTTCTTTATCGCCGGCGGCGGGCGCTGCGGCAGCCGGGGCTGCGGCGACAGCGGCTTTGGCGGCATCTAACGCGCCTTCGCTGGGAACACCCCAGCAGCTCTCGATACCGAAGACGGCATCTTTACTCTCTACACCAGCGGCGGGCTGGTTGGTGATGAGGGTGACGCCGGTATCGGTGTAGCCGGAGGCTTTTTCGCCGGTTTGGGCGAACTTAACTACTGCTTCAACGCCGAGAGAGGCCATTTTGAGGGGGTACTGCTGCGAAGTGGCTGCAATCTGGCCGCTGACGATGCCTTCCACACCCTGGCAGCCGCCGTCAACCGAAACGATGAGGACATCCTTCTCCTTGCCGGCGTTCTTCAAGGCCGTGTAAGCGCCAAAAGCGGCCGGTTCGTTGATGGTGTAAACCAGGTTAATGTCGGGGTCCTTTTGCAGGCAGGTCTCCATGGCGGCCTGGCCTTTGGCCTGGTCGCCCTGGGTGTCCTGATTGCAGACAACTTCGGGGGAATAGACCATGTCAGGCGCGGAAGCGTCCGCTTCGGCCAGGCCGTAACCGGTCATAAAACCATTGTGGCGCAGCACGCCGACGGTAATCCCGGGCAGCAAGTCGAGGGTGGCTACCTTGACCGGCTTATCGCCCAGCGTGGCTTTGGCATATTGGCCGATGAGAAGACCGGCCTTGTAGTTGTCGGTGGCAAACAGGGCGTCGGTGGCTTCCATCGGGGAAGTCGGGGTATCGAGGGCGATGACCATAACGCCGGCATCCCTCGCCTTTTGGATGGCGGGGATGATAGCTTTGGTATCGCTGGGGGTGATGAGGATACCTTGCGCTCCGGCGTTGACCATATTTTCGATGGCCGTAACCTGGGCCTCATTGTCGCCGTCAAAGCTGCCGGCGGCAGTCATCAGTTTAGCGCCTAGCTCATCGGCTTTGGCCTGGGCGCCTTCCTTCATCTTGACGAAGAAGGGGTTGGTTTCGGTTTTGGTGATGAGGCCAACGATAATTTCTTTATCGCCGGCGGCGGGCGCTGCGGCAGCCGGGGCTGCGGCGACAGCGGCTTTGGCGGCATCTAACGCGCCTTCGCTGGGAACACCCCAGCAGCTCTCGATACCGAAGACGGCATCTTTACTCTCTACACCAGCGGCGGGCTGGTTGGTGATGAGGGTGACGCCGGTATCGGTGTAGCCGGAGGCTTTTTCGCCGGTTTGGGCGAACTTAACTAC
>CAZUNT010000251.1:0-10128 GCA_964622215.1 uncultured Caldilineaceae bacterium | reverse complement strand
AGGCGCTGATTGTCACTGAAACCACTGAATTTGCTCCCTCCCTCAGTGATTTCAGTCTGCTCAGTGAATTCAGTGGTTCAAAGAACGAAACTCGCCCCAAAAATGAATACTCCTCGCCCTTACCAATCCTATCCAAATATAGTATAATGGTGAGCGATGTCAAACCGAAAATTACCCGGATCAATCCCCAAGTGGCACCGATGGCCAAACGTTACAGCTTTCGAAATATCCGCACTTTAATGACTGAGGGGTTCACTTATGACGAACTACATGACCTCTGTTTTGACGAGTTCAGACCCGTTTACGACCAGTTAAACCCAAAATCCGGCAAACCGGACCTCATTCAACTTCTGATAGAACACACCGCCGGAACGCCCCAGGTCGAAACCCTGCTCGCCGAACTTAAGAAACTCAATCCCGCCCAATATGAACAACATCAACCCTATGAAATCACCGCCGGCCAGCCCTATCCTGCCGATCCCCACGAGTTGGCCTATCTTGAGGCCGTGGCTGAAACTCATGGTTACCTGTCGCTGGAAGGGTCTGACCAGCGTATCCCTTTGACCGACATATTTGTTATGCTCCAAGCCGCCCAGATTCGGCCCCGCCGGGATGTGGAGTTGACCGAGCAGCGCCGAAGCGAGATGGGGCTGCCGGAGAGCGCGGGGGAGCAGGGGGGCAGAGCAGCACAGGAACAAAGGGGAGGTTTCTTTGCCCGTCTAAGCCGGGGAGCCAAAGACCAAGCTGAGGCTGAGACTAAAAGTGAGCCGCCCCCGCCCCCACCGGTTGAGGTTTCGGCGGTCCTGAGCCAACACCCCCGCCTGGTCATCCTGGGCGAGCCGGGCAGCGGCAAGACTACCTTATTACACTTCATCGCCCTCTGCCTGGCCACCGATACGGCAGAGGAAAAACTGAACCTGAGCGAAAGATACCTGCCGGTTTTTATCGAACTGCGCCGTCTCTCCTCCGGCGAAACTTTAGAGCAATTCTTGCTCAGAGACCTGGCGGCTGCCCCCTACCATTTATCACCGTCCACGATTAAGGAATGGCTACATAATGGACGATTGATATTGCTGCTGGATGCCCTGGACGAAGTACCGTTGGAACAGCAGATTAACGTGCGGGAACAGGTGGAACATTTTGCCGCCAGCCCCAAGTGGAAAGATAACCACATTATCCTTTCCGCGCGCATTGCCGCCTACCGGGAAAGCAGTGGCTTATCACCCGACCGTTTTGCCCACTACGCCCTACGCCCTATGACCAGGGCGGATGATATTAGGCTTTACGTCCAGGGGTGGCTGCAATCTTTAAATGTGGCTGAAGCAAAAGCAAAGACTGAAGCGGAGGTGAAAGCAGAACGGCTGATCGAATTTATGGAGCGACAGCCGGGTTTACGTCGTATGATGAGTAACCCGCTGCAATTGCGCCTAGCTGTAGCGGCCTATTATGCGGGAGGCCGGGCCGCGTTAGCCAATCGCGCTCAATTGTATCGCTATTACATCGAAGAGGCGCTCCGCTACCGGGAACAGGCGCGAGGCAAGACTCCTGCTTGGCAGCAAGTAGTGACCGGTCTGGAGCGGCTGGCCTGGACCAGACATACAACTCCAGGCGGCCAATTGACCCACACCCAGTCTGTCGCCCTTTTGGGTCAAGAAGGGTATGAACTATTGGATTACCTGCGGCAGCGCACCGGCCTGGTAGTTGAGATTGGGCAGACGGAACAAGGCGAGCGACTACTGGCCTTTAGTCACCAGACCTACCATGAGTACCTGGTTGCCCGCGTGTTGAGCCAGGCCTGGCAGAAGGGAAAGAAGCAGCGCGAGGCGGTTTGGCATATTTTGAAGCCACGCCTGCATCACCCTGACTGGCGGGAGCCAATCCTGCTGCTGGCTGGGCTGTTGCCGCCAAACGAAGCTAGCGACTTGTTACACCGTATCTGTCGTGCCTATAGCCTCTATGAGAATGTTTTACATCGTGACTTATTATTGGCTATAGCTTGTCTCGCTAATGGTATTAGAGAGAAAATGACCAATTCAGAAGGTATTATTACCAGATCGATTTGTTTATGGCAAGCCAAAGAGGTGAAATGGCCTTATTGGCTGTCAGTAGCAATTATTACCCTCCTGGCGTTGTTTATCTCTTCAGGGTTAGCCTCGTTAGAATGCATTGGTTTGGTCCTCCTCTATGCCGTTTTGTATCTTATTTTGACTGGATTATGGCCTTCTCGCCATTTTTCTTGGTTACCTTCACTGTTATTCCAATGGGTGAATTTGGGACATTACTTGCAACTTAAGAGAGAGATTGTTGTGTCATTAAAAGAGATAGAGAGTGATCGACTTAAAGAACACTGCTTTGCTGTTCTAAAAGATAAGGATGAAGAGGATAGTGATTGTAAAGTAAGTAATGGAATTCCAAAGTTTTGCTTTGGACTCCTCAACTATCACTTACAATTTAACAATTACCACGGAGAGATACGCCGAGGAGCCATTGAAATTCTGGGACAATCAAGAGATTCTCGCGTCGTAACTGTACTTATAGGTATTTTACGTGATGAGAATGAATGGGATACAATACGTCAGGCGGCAGTCAAAGCACTGGGCCAACTGGGAGAGATTGCCTCACTTATGAATGTCTTAAGCTTAAGCAATTACAGTAAGGATGTGGTAAGTCTAGCAGCTGCTGAGGCTTTGGGGCAACTTGGAGGTTCTGCTGTATCTTCACTCGTCACTGTTGCTGTGAGTGACGGGAATGGATGTGAGCCAGCAACCAAGGCTCTAAAGAAGTTGGGAAAAGAGGCTGTGGCTCCTCTTGTCATTAAATTAAATGATACGAATAGATATGTACGTCGAAGAGCAGCCCAAATTCTAGGGCAATTAGGGGATATCCAAGCCATAGAGCCGCTCCTCGCTGCCTTGAATGATAAAGATTTGGATGTGTGCTTGATAGCTATCACTTCGTTAGGACAACTAGGGAATGTTTGTGCTGTTGAGCCACTCATCGCTATCTTTAATAACGAGAATAACAAAATACGATACGAAACAGCTCGGGCATTGGGAAATCTGGGAGATCCTCGAGCTGTGGAGCCGCTTATAGTCGCTTTGGGAGACAGAGATGAAGAAATACGGTGGGCATCAGCCCAAGCGTTGGGACGATTGAGAGATCCTCGTGCGGTGGAGCCGCTTATAGCGGCTTTAAATGATAAAAAGTATGTGCGCAAAATGGTGGTTTGGGCACTGGGACAATTTGGAGACACTCGCGCAGTGGAGCCACTTCTCGCAATCTTGAAGGGTGAAGATGATCAGGGAGTATGTAGCGCAGCAATCGAAGCCCTGGGACAAATACGAGACCCTGATGTAGTAGAACCGCTCATCACTGCTCTTAGTAGCAAAGACCAGGTGCGCGCGAAAGCAGCCGAGGTTTTAGGCCAACTAAGTGACGTTCGTGCAGTAGAGCCGCTCATAGCTATCTTGAATGATAAGGATGAGAAGGTCTGCCAGGCAGCAGCTAAGGCTTTGGGCCAATTGGGGGATGTCCGTGCAGTAAAGCCGCTTGTTACTGCTCTAGATAATAGAAAGGTACGGTGGGTAGCGGCTGAGGCATTAGGTCAACTGCAAGATCCTAGTACTATTAGGCCGATTCTTATTTCCCTTGCCCAGGTATTGTTTGCTGATAAAGAAATAGCTACAGTTTTGGAGAAGTTTAGAGATGTTAGTGTTGTAGAGCCACTTGTTGCTGCTCTAAAGGATGGGGATAGCAGGGTGCGCTGGATAGCAGTCGAGGCTCTAGGTCAATTGGGAGGCACTCATGGAGTGGCATCGTCGCTCATTGCTACTCTACATGATAAAAATGAAAGAGTACGTCAAGCTGCTGTTAATGTCTTAAACAAACTAACTACCAAACTAACAAAGGTACAATGCCGTACTTTTGCTAGTTACTGCTGGCAAGAAGCATTTACCCCAGAACAGCCTGATGTCTATGAACCATTGTTAAACGTCGCCACCCGGCTGGTGGTGTTGGAAGTGGAGCGGCTGCCTGCACCGGAGTACCCCAATTTCTGATTTACGATTTTTGATTTACGATTTACGATTTGAGTAATGTCACGAACTGCTATAATTTCGATAGGGAGTTATGGAGTCATAAAATGCTAACTAAAACGGACAGAATAATTGCGCGTGAATTCCGACGCCGTTTGGCCGCTGTTGTGCCTGTGCTTGACCTGCGAGTATTTGGTTCACGGGCCAGAGGTGAGGCTACGCCTGACTCCGACCTGGATATATTTATCGAGGTAGAAAAATTGACGCCGGAACTGCGCCGCCGTATTGACGAAGTAGCCTGGGAAGTCGGCTTTGAGTTGGATTGCATCATTTCTACTATCGTGGCCACCCGCGAGCAATTGGAGGATGGGCCAATGGGGGCCAGTCCCCTTATCTTGAATATCGAGCGTGAGGGAGTCCGTCCATGAAGCCGAAACAACTGGAAGATTTGCTGCGCTACCGGATGAGGCAAGCTTATGAAACGCTACGTGAGGCAGAAATTTTGCTCAAGGAGTCTGCCTGGCGCGGAACCATCAACCGGGCGTATTATGCCATGTTTTATGCCTTGCTGGCCCTACTCGCCACCCGGCAGCTTGGTACATCCAAGCATAGCGGCGCACTGCGTCTCTTTGATCGAGAGTTTGTGAAAACGGGGTTGTTTCCTCAAGCCTTGTCTCGTTCGCTGCGTTTAGCGTTTAACCGTCGTCAAACGCACGATTACAGCGAAATGATCGAGGTAGACCAGTCAATGGCTGAGGAAACCTTGTTAGATGCCAGAGCCTTTGTCGCAGCTATTGAAGCATATTTGCGCTCGGCTGGCTATCTGCCTCAAGCCTAATCTTGTCGCTTTAAAATTCTCCCCCCATTCTAAACCGTTCAATCACCACAAACCCAACCGCACATACCAACATCAGCAGTGTGCTCATCGCCAGGGCCTGGCCGTAGTTGAGCGTTCCCGGCTGGCCGAGGAAACGAAAGATGGCGACCGGGATGGTTGGCGTATCGGGCCGGGCGATGAAGACGGTGGCCCCAAACTCGCCCATACTGACGGTAAAGGCAAAGACCGCCCCCACGAGCAGGGCGCGGCCGGCAATGGGCAGATCGACCTCCCGCCACACCCGCAGCGGCGACGCGCCCAAAACGGCGGCGGCTTCGCGCAAGGCCGGTTGGATGCTGCGCAGGGCCGGCAGCAGGCTGCGCACTACAAAGGGCAGAGCCACCAGGGTATGAGCGATGACGATGAGCACCGGAGAGGTGCGTAAATTAAGCGGCGGCTCGTCCAGGGCAATGATGTAGCCAAAACCCAGGGTCACGGCGGAGGTGGCCAGGGGGAGCATGAAGAAGGCATCAAGGAAGGATGAAGGATGAGGGATGTGAGAGATGAGAGATGAGAGATGAGATGAAACGGTTTTTCGGCGGTCGGCAGTCCCATCGGGAGGCTTCGCACTCGGCGGTCGGCGGTCTACTGGGTCAGGAACACGGGATCGCGGAGAAAGCGACATAGCCGCCAGGAGGCCGAGCAGGGTAGCCAGGGCAACGGTGGCCAGGGCAAAGAGGAGAGAGTTGGCAACGGCTTCGCCGGGCGGGACGAAGAAGAGGCTCTGGTTTTGCGGCAGGTCGGCAAAAAGGACCTGGTAGTATCTAAACGAGAGTTGGCCGGCGACGGTGAGCGAGCGCAGGGCCAGCGCGGCCAGGGGCAGCCCCAAAAGCACTACCATTAACCCGACATTACCCCACACCAGGAGTCTTTCCGGCCAGGTGCGGGGGACACGTTGAGTTGCTTGCTGCGACTGGAGATTGAGAGGCCGGCCGGTGCGGGCTTGCAGGCGGGTGTAGACCAGGGTGAGGCTGAAGATAAAAACGATCTGGATCAGCGCCAGGGCCGCCGCCAGAGGTAGGTTAAAGATATTGACGGCCTGGCGGTAAATTTCGACCTCCAGGGTGGCAAAACGCGGCCCTCCCAGCACTAAAATCACTCCAAAGCTGGTAAAGCAGAAGATAAAAACCAACAGAGCCGCTGCACCAATTACCGGCAGCAGCAGCGGTAAGATGATCTGGCGGAAGACTTGCCAGGGACTGACACCCAACATCTGCCCGGCTTCGGCCAGTCGAGGGTCGAGATTGGTCCAAAAACCGCTGACCAGCCGCAGGACAATGGTATAGTTATAAAAAACGTGAGCCAGCAGGATCATACTCAGGGTGTGTTGGAGTTGGAGCGGCGGCGCATCCAACCCCAACAGGGTCATCAGGCCCTCGTTGACCAGTCCCCGTGGTCCCAGGAAAGAGGTGAAGGCGTTGGCCACCACCAGGGTGGGCAGTACGAAAGGGATCGTGCTTAGCGCCCGGAGCAGATTTTTGCCGGGGAAGCGATACCGGGCAAATATATAAGCCGCCGGCAAAGCCAGCCCCAGCGTCAGCAAGGTCGAAAGTGCGGCCTGCCAAACCGTAAACCACAAAGTTTCGGCGTAGTAAGTCGTCGTGACCAGTTTTTGCAGCGCCGCCAGGTCGAGCCGGCCTGCCGGGGCGAAACTGAGGGCCAAGATGGAAGAGAGAGGATAGAAGTAGAAAAGGAGGAGGAAGGTAACAGGTAGCAGGTACGCGAAGCGGGTAGCAGGCACGCGAAGCGGGTAGCGGATAGCGGATAGCAAGCGTGAGGCGTAAGGCGGGAAACGGGAAACGGGAAGTGTGAGGCGGGAGGCGAAGAATGGTGACTGTAAATATTTAGTTTTGCGACGAGAATCTGAAGTCATTGACCCACATACCTCAAAGTTTTAGGGTGTCTCATTTGAGTTGAGCAAGTATATCTTTGGAGTGCGGAATTTATTTCGCTTTTTGGAAGAAGCAGAATAAATTCTGCACTCCTTCAACTGATTTGAAGTACACCCAAATCTTTACCTTAGAACGACCTCGTTCCATGCCTCAATCCACTTGTCCCGGTTGGCGGCGATGTCGGCGGGAGGGAGGGTGGCCGGGTTAGGGGCGAGTTGAGCATACTTTTGAAAGACTTCCGGCAGGGCTGCTTTTTGGTTAGCGGGAAAGACAAACATTTTGAGCGGGATGTCCTCCTGGAACTGCTGGCCGAGCATAAAGTCAATCAGCTTTTCGGCCAGGGCGCGGTTCTTCGTCCCGGCCAGGATGCCGGTAAACTCAATCTGGCGGAAGCAGGCCCCCTCGCCGATGACGGAAGCCGTCGGCGCTTCGGTTACAGGTGGATCGGCGAAATAGACTTCGACAGGCGGACTGCTGGCGTAGCTGACGACAATCGGGCGCGTACCCTCATAACGGGAAAACTGGCCGTAATAGGCGTCTTCCCAGCCGTCAACCACCAGGATGTCCTGCTCAACCATCTTTTTCCACCAATCCAGGTAGCCGGGGTCGCCAAAATGGGCTGCGGTCGCCAGCAAAAAGGCCAGGCCGGGCGAGGAAGTGGCCGGGTTTTCGACCACTGTCAAACCTTTGTATTCATCCTTCATCAAATCTTCCAGGCTGCCCGGTGGAGTTAAGCTTTTTTTCTCAAACCAGCCTTTGTCATAGTTGAGACAAACATCGCCATAATCTACCGGCAAAAGGCGATTTTCGGGGTCTAGTTTGAGGTCGGCCGGAATATCGGCCAGTTGGGGCGAGGCGTAGGGCGCGAAGATACCGCTGTCAATGGCCCGGCTGAAAAAGGTGTTATCCACGCCGAAGAAAACATCGGCCAGCGGGTTCCCTTTGGCCAGGATGGCCTGGTTCAGGGCGGATCCGGCATCGCCCGATTTCAGAAACTCAATTTTGACATTGTTGGCTTGTTCGAAAGCCGCAATAACCTCCGGGCTGGCGTCAAAACTGTCGTGACTCATCAAAATGAGGGTTGTGGCTTCACCGGATTGGCCCACCGGGGCGGCAGGCGGCGATACAGTAGCCGTAGCTGGGACCGTTGTGGGTTCAGCCTGGACCGATTGAGGAGCCGAGGCGCAGGCGGTGGCGGCGACGGTGATGAGGGTAAGCAGAAGAACTGATAAATAGTGAACAGTGAACAGTGAACAGTGAACAGTGAACCTCTTCATTTCTTTTTAATCCTCCTATCTATTTTTGTAATTGCCCAGGCCACAGAGCCACAGAGAGGTTTTTTCTATTTTCTCTCAGCGTTTCTCTGTGAATTCTCCGTGAAACTCTGTGTAACCTGAGCAGTTACGTTTGCTGACCCATTAACTTGCTCATTGGCTTCGATGTGTAACAGTAACAGCATCCCTTCGCCGATTTGCAGGTGGGCTTCAGGTGCGGCTAAGGCGTTGCTGATACTGTAGGTGCTGCCAAATGAGAGCGTAGCCTCATGCAGCGGCCACTCAACGCCGCTAAGGTTAACCCGGCTTACTGTTGGCGCGAGCGGAATGAGCGAGAGAATATCGCCGGGTTGGCCGGTGACGGTGATCGATCGGTGCGAGCGCAGCACGGTGGCCCACTGCGATCCGTCAACCAGGCTGACCCGGAGCGAAGCGTATTCAGGCCGGCTCAACAAAAAAATGTTCGCCAACATCTGGTCAAGCCGCCCGCCGAGAGCGGTCACCAGCAGGATTTCGTCGGGTTGGGCGGCAATCGCCAGTTGGAAGGCTAACTCCAAATCCGTTTGATCCTTGCGCACCGGGTGGCGATGGATGGCAACAAACGCTGCCTCCATCTGGGCGACCAATTCGGCCGGAAGTGAGTCAAGATCGCCGATGATGGCTTCCGGCGTCAAGCCCAGGGCTAAGGCGTTTACTGTGCCGCCGTCCGCGCAGAAGATGCGGTCACGGGCATCCAGGCGGCGGCGCAGTCGTTCAGGTTCGGTTAAGGTTCCATTGGCAAAAATGACGATTCGAGACATAAGTTTATCCAAATAAAAAACCACCCGGTGGCGGGTGGTTAAGTTATTTTTGGAGTATATTTTCCTCTCCCTCCGCCGGCATTATCCGGATCAGGTTCGTCGGTCACTTTCACAGCTTCGCAAGAAAGTATCTCAGCCTGGTTTATCCAAGCCCCCGAAAATAATGATTTAATTTTTAATTGAGCATATTATAGTCCAATTCGCCAAAATATCCAATACGGCCCTTAATTTTGAGTCTGTCCCAGATTTTTGGCGGTTCTGTGGGGCAAGCTGCCAACTTGCCCTACATTTGCTTTTTATCAATCGGTTCGCAGGTGGCGTGCAGGTAGATGAACTGACCTCGGGGGGGCATCAACTCGACAAGGTCAATGATTCTATACTCCTCTTTACCTAAGATGACTATATCACCCGGTTGGGGTTCTTTCTCCAGGTTTTGAATCCCGCCAATGTCGCGCCGTCCAGGTACGACAATACTTAACTTGTAGATAGTCACGTCTCAACTCCTCGCCGAGTCAATTTTCGAGAGGTGCAACGCACCTGAGTCGGTACATTTTTCTAAATCAAATTTCTGTTGCGGAGTTTAAACGATAGGTCCGCCGCAATATTTCGCATGACCTGGTAGCCCAGGTCGGTGTTTGCTTCACACAGGTTTCTAAATTGGTCACAATTGATGGCCAGTAAATCAACCGGAGTGGCTGCTGTGACCGTGGCCGAGCGAGCGCCGTTATCTACCAGCCCCATCTCCCCAAAACTTTGACCCGTACCCAGGGTGACGACGACACCCTCAGTGGACGCGGCGTTTTCGTCCTGGAGGGCGGTTATGATTTTAACCGTTCCCTCCCGAATGAGGTAAAGATGGCTAGGCGCTGAATTACGTTCAATAATGGTGCTATCGGCGGCGTAACTCTGCGGCCGGCACAACTTTGTCACCTCGGTCAACATCGCCTCAGATAGGCCAATAAACATCTCAATATTTTTAAGGAAATCTTTCACTTCGGACATAACATTCTCCATAAGTTTGACCCCGCATTTATTATAGCACATAAAGAGTATAGTTACCAGGAGATAGAGCTGCCAGCTGCCAAATAAAATTGCAATTTTTGAGTATTTCTCATATGGCGGGGAGGAGTGCGGAATTCATTCCGCTTTTAGCCACTTAAGCAGAATAAATTCTGCATTCCAGCAGCCTTACCCACGCTGTTACCGGCCAAATTAAATGAGCACGGATTGGCCGGAATAAATGGAACTGAG
>CAZUNT010000250.1:0-10250 GCA_964622215.1 uncultured Caldilineaceae bacterium | reverse complement strand
GTCCATCGGGGTAGGTAATGGTAATAGTCACGCCACTACGACCGTTGCCAGCCCCGTCATTCTGAATCCCGTCGTTGTTAATATCAAACCAAACATAGTTGCCGATTTCCACCAGCCGCACAAAGCCGTAATCCAGGCTCAAATCCTGGGTGATGGCCGAGGTCAGGCTGGTGGTGATGGCGTAGCCTGAACTGCCAAAGGTTTGGGTAATTGAAGCATTGGAGTCGGTCAGCCCACCGGGGCCGGGCGTCCAAACGGTTTGAGTATACGTATCAAATAGCAACCCGCTGGCAGGGTTATAAGTGGCGGTAGAAATACGCACCGTGTAGGTCACGTCGAGTGGCAGGTTTTCAAAGATGTAATAGCCGTCATTGAGGCCGTTGTTGTAGGTAGTGGTGGTGCTGATGAGTTGGCCGGTATCGCTGTTAAAGAGTTCGATGACCACGCCGTTAAAGCCAAATTCGCCGGGGCCACCCTGGACCCCGTTGTAATCCAGGTCATACCACACAAAGTCGCCCACCCGGCCCAGCGGCCAGGTGAAGGTATGGGTGTCGGTATCGGTGTAGGGACGCACACCGGGGATGGTGCTGGTCAGCGAGGTGGTGGTGATGCCGACGGTGTTGGTAAAGCGGCTGCTGCTGTAAATGGCCTGGCTCAAGTGTACGGTGTAGGTCAGGGAGAGGGTGTTGCCCGGCGCCAAAGAAGCGATGGCCCAGGTAAGAGCGTGATTGGCGGCCACATAGGCTCCATCGTTAGAGATGGCAGTCGGGGTGATCCCTGCCGGCAGGTAGTCGGTAATAACCAGGCTGTAGGCCGGGTTCGTGCCGCTATTGACCACTGTTACTGTGTAAAGGGCCGTCTGCGGGTCGGCCAGGATCGAAGCGGCCTTGTTGATGTCAATGCCCGGTTCGTCCACCGGCGTGGTGACGGTGTTACTGTTGGTGATAACCGAGGCCGTCGAGTGGGTCAGATAGCCGGTGTTGCTGAGGATGTCGCCCCGGTTGGCGTCGCTGCCGGCGTTGGGCCATTCGTGCGAAATACGGGCGGTGACGGTGATAAAGAGTTGTTGGTTGGCCGGAACCGCCGAGATGGTGAAGCGCAAGCTGTTGGTTAGCCCGTTGATATTGGTGATAGTCACGCCGGCCGGAGCGGCTGAGATGACCTCTGCTACCTGTAGGCGAGAGTCGATGGTGTCGGTGACGACTACGTTATACAACGTGGCGGTGATGGGCGAAGCCGGGATGATGAGAGTGTATGTCACCAGCGAACCCAGCGTGGCCGTTGGCGGCTGCGGGCTATAGCTGGCGGTTTTGGAAATGCCGGCGTTGGGGGTGAGGTGAATCACACTGCTGTTACCGTCGGTGTAAATGCGCTGGGTAGGCGATAATGGGCCAGGGCCATTACCAGGCTGGCTGTCGTAGTAGGTGATGGCGGCGGTGTTGGTCAGGCGCAGATTCGCGCTGATGGTATCGGTGACGCGGGCCACGACGGTAATGGTGGCTACGCGGTTGGTCCCGGCGGCGGGATCGCTGCCCCGCAGTTCGTTAACTTCCCAGGTGATGACCCCGGTCGAACTGACCGGGATAGCCGGGGAGGTAAAGCTAATGGTAGTGGGGGTCGTGCTGGTAATGGCGCTGCTGACATATTCCAGGCCGGAAGGTAGGGTATCGCTGATAATGATGTTGTAGGCCGGGGTGCGGCCGCTGTTGATAATCCGTAAGAAATAGGTAATCAGGCTGCCCGCGCCTACAACCGAGCCGGAAATGGGGCTGCTGGTCTTGAGAATACTCAGAGATGGTTGGCTGACGTTACTGGTGACTGAGGCCGTTTGTGACAGGGCGGTGGTGGGGCTGAATCGGCCGGTGTCGGTAATGTTCCAACTCACCGTTACCCGGTTGGTTCTGGCCAAAGTATTGGCCGGACTCGTTGTCGGCGGGTTTGGACTGCCACCCGGCGTCAGGCCGGTCACCTGAATGGGGAAGACCGTGCTGATAACCCCAATTCCGGTTAAATCGGTATTGGTAACCGTACGCAATCCCCAGGTAATTACTTCTACCTGGTTCACGCCTGTACCTCGCGTGCCGGTGATTGGCCCGGTGACTATCTGGCCGCCTGTCAACGGCGGCAAGGGGGTGACGGTCAGGCTGTAGAGAGTGGTAGATATAAAGCGGAAGCCCGGCGGCAATACGTCCACATACTGCGGCCAATAAATCACCAATCCGGCCGGAATAGTGACCAGGACGGTGTAAGTGACCAGATCGCCAATTCGCAGATTGTTGGTAGGACCGCTGGGCGGTTCTACCAGCTTGGTCATCGAAATTCGGCCGGTGGTGATAACCGCTCCGGTCTGCCCGGTGTAGGGCCTCATCCCGGTAATGGTTTCCGTCAGCGAGTGATAGAGGATATTGACCGTGTTGGTCAACCTGGCCCCACTGGCCGCCCCGCTAATCCTGGCGGTATAGGTGACGACCGCTACATTGGCCGGGGAGACGTTGCTGATAACGTCAATGGTCCAGGTGAGCACCCCCGGCCCGGTCACTGGCCCGCTCCAGGGATAACTATCTAAGTGGCCGGTCACACTAATCCCCGCCGGTACGGCATCGGTGAGATGCACCGAATAAGCCGGGCTGTTGCCGGTGTTGGTCAGGCGGATGACATAGGTCAGGGTGGCCGTGCCGTTCAGGTCGGTCAGGCTGCCGGTGCTGCTTTGGACCACCTTGCTCAATTGCAGACTTGGCTCACCCACATTGGTGGTGACAGTGTTGCTGTTGGTTATAACCGGAGCGGTGGGGTGAGTCATCACCGCGCTGTTGGTGATGGTATCGCCGGTATCCGGGTCATCGAAGGGTGACTGCGGAGCAAAGGCATGCGAAATCCGGGTGGTTACGGTGATAAACGCCTGGGTATCGTGGGGGATACTGGCAAAGGTGGCCGTAATCAGGCCGGTATTACGATTGAAGTTGGTTGCCGCGCCTGTTCCCCCGGCAGTGGTCACATTTTCAATGTAAAACAGCGGCAGCCGCAATTGGTCGGTAATGACCACGTTATACAACGTGGCGGTGATGGGCGAAGCCGGCACAATGAGCGTGTATGTCACCAGCGTCCCCAGGGTAGCCGTCGGCGGCGGGCTAAAGGTGACGGTTTTGATTATACCGCCATCCACCGTACGCACGGCGGTAGAATGGGAACCGCCGCTGTAGGTGCGGCTGATAGGGGTGGGCTGGCTGCTGCCCAGCCAGTTGTCGTAAGCCAGGGCGGCCTGGTTAGGCAGTACGGTGTTGGCGGTGATGCTGTCGGCTACACTTAAAACAACGGTAATCGTTAAGGCGTTATGATTTGTCGGCGTGTTAGTGGCAGCTAACCGGTTGACGCCCCAGGTAATCACCCCAGTTGCGCCGGGCACAGGCGTGGGTTCGGCGGTAAAGGCCGAGGCTAAATCACTGCTTTGCAGGCTGTAGGTCACCAGGCTCATGCCGGCGGGCAGCGCGTCGGTAATCACCAGGTCGTAACCGGGCAGCGACTCCTGGCTGGAGACGGTCAGGGTGTATGTGACCAGGTCGTTAGCGCCGACGAAGCAGCCCTGGTTATTAAGGCGGGTGACCAGAACATCGTCAAAGAAAGCGGCCTCCTGGTCGTTGGCGTAGAGGCCAACCTGCCCGGCGGGATAAGTTGTATCCGAAACGTCGAAGATGAGTTGATTGTCAATGTAGAGGCGTAAACGGCTGCCCTCGGCCCGGATTTCCAGGTGATACCACTGCCCCGGCTGGTAGGATACCGAATTAAACGCCGGGGTCGAGGCTACTGAGCCGCTGTCAAGACGTTCAAAACGCTGGCCGGGGTCGAAGAGAGCGTTGGGACCGCCCCAGCGAAAACGGAAGTAGTTATCGGCATCCTGGGCGCGGAAAATGAGGCCGATATGCCCGTCGCTATCGGTCGAGCGAATCATGGCCGAGTAACTGTAATCGGTCCAGGTCGTTTGGCCAGCCAATGAACGGCGATTCCCGCCGCCGCCGCTGTATTGGTACACGCCGTCCATCACGCTCCATGTCCCACCGCCGGTAGGCGTCCAGTCATCGGCCCCGCCGTCGTTAAAGTTATCCTGGAGCAGGGTGGCGTTGCAGCCGGAGGGGGTAAGGTAACTCTTGCCGATATGCAGCAGCGGCTCCTGGATGGTGATGGGCACGGTCGAAGTAAAGAGATAAGGCGCGCCGTCCTGGGTGTAGGTGAGCCGGAACTCGTTGGTACGGCTGATGCCGTTGGTGTTGGCGGAAATATCCTGGATAACAGCCGTAATCACGCCTTCAAATTCAATTGTACCGGGCAGGTTGCCCAGGTTCCAAACCACATTGCCGGAGTTGTACAGGCCGGGGGCGCTGGTGGGAAGGATAGAAGGTATGGTTGTGCCACCACTGTTATCCTGATCGTAAGTATAGGTCAGGACAGAAGAAACATACCCCAGGCCGGCCGGCAATATATCACTGACGACGATGTTGCGGTAATCGCCGTCCCGATCCGACAAGGTGGAGTGTAGGTCAAAAACCATCAGGCTGCCGATGGTGCCGGTGGGGGTGCGGGTAGTTTTGACAAATTGGTTGAGCAGGCTGACGTAAGCATTGGTAATCACCCGGCTGGTCTGGCAGTTGCTGTTGCAGATGGCTGTCGCGCCCACATCATTGTTGTTATCGCCGGTGGTTGACAACACTGCGGTGACTACGGCGCTCCACGAGCCGCCGGCCGGAATGTCGCCTATGGTCCAGGTGATGGCGTTAGTGGAGACGGTAGTCGTTGCCCCAGTGGTATTACTAATGGGGGTCAGATAGTTGTACTGGCTGCCGGCCACATCGGTGACTACGATGCCCTGGGCCAGGCCGGTTCCGCTGTTATTAACCGTTATCGTCCAGGTCACCACATCGCCCACGTCGGCCACCTGGAAGGGTGGGGTTTTGGCAATGGTCAGGTTGGGGGCGTCAAAGGTGACGGCGGTGCTGCGGTTGTTGGTATGGGTAGCCGGTGCCTCGCAAAAACTGCTATCCTGGTATTCTATAGCCACATCATTGGGTGTAGTTGCAGGTATAACGCATAACTCACCACCGCCTGCGATTTGACGAATATTAAAGGTGATGGTGTATACCCCGGCGGGCAAGACGGGCCAGAGCCAGACCGGGCGAGTCATGCCGGCGGTGGGCAAAAGAGTGGCCCCCGGCGGAGCCTCGAGGAGCGATTCAAACTCATAACCGGACGACAGGGTGTCGGTGACGCGCACGTTGTAGGCCGGCGTGCCGTCGTTGCGCAGGATGATGGTCACCGGGCCGCCGCAGACGTTTAGATGAGTGCTGCTGGGAATATTGATGCTTATATTGGGTTGTTTGCGCAGGGTAGCCAGGGCGCTCTCCGGCGGCACCACCCGGCAGCCATCATCACAGCCGTAGCTCAAGGTGGCCCGGTTGACGCTGTCGCTGGCGCATGGATTGCTAGAGGTTGAAACGGTCGTAGTGATGATGAGTACCTGGTTATTACCATCTGCGGGCAGACTGCCAAGATTCCAGGTGATTACGCGGCTCACTGGTGGATCGACTGTACCTGAAGTGACACTGCTGCCATTCCAGATCAGGTCGTTGGGCAGGGCGTCGGTCACGACGACGTTTTGGGCAATCCAGGCCCCCACGGCATTGACCGCGGTGACTCGCCACTCGATTTGGTCGCCGGGTTCCCCGTAAACGATTTCGGCAAAGTCGCTGCCGCTGGTCAGGTTGCGGCCCACCTTGGTCAGGGTAATGTCCGGTTCAATGGTGTCCATGGTTTCGGCGCTCTCGATACGGAAGAAGAAATCGCCGCAGGGTTCTTCGCCGGAAGCAGTGGCCTGAACACGGTTGGCGTCGGGTGAGGTACAATTGGTTCGGACGGCGAAGCGAATACTAATAGTTTCTTCCGGGCCACGGTCGGTTAAAATTTGGGTCTGGCTGAGGTTGGCGGCCATAGTCAGGTCCCAGCGCAGCAGCGTGCCCCCTGGAACAGTTGAAGTGACCGGTTCAAAAGGAATATTAATCAAGCCGGGGATGGGGTTGCCATCGGCGTCTTCAACCGTCATCGTGGTTGAACCGGAAACGTAACTCATAGCGGTAATAGTTTCGGAAATGATGGTGTTGTAGATGTGGGATGAGGCCGAAGCGTTTTTGACCCGCAGCAACACCTCGCCGGTCGAGCAGAGCGGCAGGTCGGCAGTCTGGTCGTTTTCAGAACGGATATCAGGTTCCGGCAGAATGAAGAGGAGGGTTTTTTGCTGGGGCAGCGAACATTGATAACCCAAACAGTCGGAAGTCAGTTGCACAATGCTCTGGACCGAGTCGCAGCTCTCGACAGCGGCATAAACATCCATACGGAACTGCTCGCCAGGGGCCAGGTTGGTGAGTTGCCAGGCAATGTCTTCACCCGGATCAAAAGGCGGCGCGGTGAGCAGGGTCAAGTTAGAAGCGCCGGGGGTGGTGTGAGTCTCGCTGATGAAGCGCAGGCCGCTGCCAAAAACATTGGTGATGGTGGCCGTAGTGGCTACGGCATCGCCCATGTTGGTCACGTAAACCCGCCAGCGGGCCGTACGTTCATTAACCATGTAAGTATCGGGGGTTACGAACAGCACCAGGTCGGGCAGGCGCGGCGTTTGGGGTGCGCCGCCGACGTTGGTGTGGTTAACCCCGCAGCGGTCGGCAAAGGTGACGGTACTGGTTAACGAGCCGCCGCCGCAGCCGCGTTGCAGGTCAAAGGAAATAGTGCCTTCATTGTTGCCGGGGGCAAACCCATTGGCGAAAGTAAAAACCAGGGTATTGGTGCCGCTGACAGTTGGGACGGTGGTTGGACCGCCGCTGAAGCCGCCGCCGTAGGTGACTGCGCCCAGGTTAACTGAAGCAATTTCGGCCGGGTCGGCCTGAAAGGTGACGACTACGTTGGTGGCGGTGAGTCCCTGGGAGACATAATTGGGGTCGGAAACAGTGAGGGTGACGGGGACGGTGCGGCAGCCGTCAAAACTTTGCGGTGAAATGGTCGGCAAAAGATTGGCCCGGCGGAGATTGATAGGGACGCCTTGATAGAAGGTCTCATCCCCGGTGCAAGAACTGGCCCCTGATCCCGGCACGCGAAGCTCGGACCAATCGAAGATGGAGTTTTGTGGATTGTTATTCAAAAAGTCCGTATCGGCGGTGATGTCGTAGGTAACGGTAATGGTCCTGACGGCGGGAGCGGGCAGGGCCAGGCCGCCGAAATCCAGCACCAGGCGGGGGGTGGTTTGAGTAATGGTGATACCGGCAGTTTGGTCCAGCCCATCGACTTGAACCCGGAGCGAACCAGGCACGTAATTAAGACTGCCGGCAGGCAGATCACGGGTACCCAGGGTTTCGGTAAAGATGACCCCATTCCAGGTGGTAATAGTGACCTGGTACGTATTGGTAATGGTGAAACTATTGCCGCAAATTTCGGTATGAGAAGAGATAGCGCCACCCGGCTGGCCGATAGGTGAACTCTGAATGATGACCTCGGCCGAGTCGGTGGCAGTGATAGGGGCGGTGCAGGCAGGGCAGGCGTTTCTCACGGCAGCCTGGACCGGGTTGACTATGCGGCTATTGGCCCCGCAGATGCCCGGATCATTGACGACTATAGCGGTAAAACTCAATGAGCCGCTCATATTGCCCGGAGGAGTGCGTACAATCGTCCAGGTTAGCAGGTTGCCCACCAGGCTGACCGACCCAACCGTTGGCCCGGCGGTGAGGTTAAGATTGGCGAAGCCGGCCGGTACGTTGTCGGTAATGACAATCGTCCCGCTCATATTCTCTACATTAGCAGCGTTGAAGTTAAGCGTAAACTCGACCGTGTCGCCGGTAAAGGTCACATCTCGATCAGCCGTTTTGCTGACGCTCAAAGTGGGTTGGCCGCCGCTGCCGGCGGCATAGTTGTAGGCTACGCTGTCGGCCGGACCGGTGAAATTCAAGTTACAGCCGTTGTTGTAATGGGCCTCAAAGTTGATGTTTTGGCTAAAGCTGTTCCCGCATAGGTCAACCGTAGGCGTGACCGGGAAGGATAAGGTAACGCTGGCGCCTGGGTCAAGCCGGCCGTTATTGTCCGTGTAAGAAAAGACGCCGGTAGCCGGGTTATAAGCCCAACCGGCGGCCGGGCCAACCTCCCAACCCAGGGTGTTTAGATCGCTGTCCAAAATAAAATTGCCGGCCGACCCCGCCCCGGCGGCATTACTCACTTGAACCTGGAGGGTGTGAGAGGTGGGCGAACTGCAGAAGGGAATACCAAAATCGCCTGAGGCATTAATACTCACGTCGGGGTTGGTCAGCAGGTAGGCCACGTCGGTGGTATCGGAGACGGGGTTGGCGCTTGTGCCCAAGATTTGCCCCTCTCGGTTGGGTTCGTTGCCAATGCTCCAGGCGGCTTGGGCCACATTGGTCAAGGCGGTACAAGCGTTAACCGTAGCCGTAACATGGAAGGTCCGGCGTTCTCCGATTCCCAGCAAGGGAATAGAAACCAATTCGCTGGCGTCGGTGTTGGCGTAGCCGGCGCCAAAAATATCGCTGATGACGGTGTTATAAACGTCGCCCAGGCCGGTATTAGCCACGGTAATTTCCCAGGATAAGATATTGCCCAGGGTAGCGTCCCGAATAGTCGGGCTTTTGCTGATAACCAGGTTGCCCCGGCCTACCCGGATATTCTGCCCGGCATTGAGCGATTCCGAGGGGGTGGCCGGGTTTTCATAAATGGCGTTCACGCCGAGGCGCTGGCCGGAAACGGCGGTCCCGTCGGTTGACATTCTAAAGGTCAA
Organism: uncultured Caldilineaceae bacterium; assembly: GCA_964622215.1. GTDB lineage: Bacteria > Chloroflexota > Anaerolineae > 4572-78 > J111 > DSQQ01. The sequence goes on along the minus strand of CAZUNT010000250.1, from coordinate 1,438 downwards.
AGTAATCACTTCGCCGGAGGCTAAACTGTAGCCAGCCGGGGGCTGCCAGGTTACCAGCAGGCCGGCTGGGGTGTCGGTTACCGCCAGCGTGCCAGAGATTGAACTGAGCCAGTTAGCCGAACCGTCAATGTAGGTAAAACCGGTGGCCGGAATGGTGGCCGTCAAATAAAAATTCAGGGCCGGGGTAGAAGGGCTGCCGTTTCGGACGGTGATGGTGTAAACACTGCCGCCGACAGCCTCATCGCCGGTGCTCACATTGTCGGGGGCAAGCACCTCCAACGCTAGTTGAGGAATGGGATCGGCCATTGGCCGGACCGGGGGAAGGGCGTTAAAGGCGGAAGGCGGAGGGATAAAGGCTGAATCATTCTGAGTAGGATTAAACCAATCCGGTAAAACGACCGACGCTGGCCGACCGCCGACCGCTGGGAATGATGAGTTACTGGGGCGTTGGGGCGATGAGGCGTTGTTATCAAACCAGGCCGGTAAAACGACCGACGCTGGCCGACCGCCGACCGCCGGAGGGAGGGGGTTGGTAAAATCATTGAACCATCTTGGTAGAATTTCACCGGCAGGCAAGACGGTAGGCTGGCTGGATGGGAGGGGTGGTTGGGGTAAATTGGCGATGACGGCGGGTTTGGCCAGGGTGAGACCGGCGGTTTGGCTTTCATCAATTGAGCGGGGCACCGGCGGTTTGAACCAGCGTGGCAGGACCGAACTTGAGCCGGCAGCAGGGGCGAGAGGGGCGTGAGTGGCAACCAGGGCGGCGGTAGGGCGCTGATGCACGCGATCGGAAGGGACCGGTGTTTCAGCATAAGCTTGGGCCAGGGGCGCCGGCGGTAATAAATGAACAAGTAGGGTCAATAAGCTCAAGCATGAGCTAATGCGATGTCCAAGTGTAGTAGTGGTCATGATCCCTCACTTCCCTACGGAGGTGTTTCTATCGAGTTGATGATTCTAAATGGCAGTGTTATTCAATTGTAACTAAATAATGCGGATATCTCTGCTCGGCTTGCTTTTACATGTTAAAATCAAGTCGTTCTCACCGGATGGCTAGATCCGGTGGAGCAGTCATATCCGCATTAGTTAGTAAAATTACAAAAACCGGACTTCTATGTAAGATGGGTCAGGTGTGATAATTCAAAAGAAAAATGATCGGCTTCCACCTCTGTTCAGTATATCACCAAATAAAAGTTACAACGTGAAGGTTTCGTTAATTTTTTGTTAAGGTTGTGTTAGCAAAAATATGGCATCTTGGCTTCAGTAGGCCGCAGCATCCTGAGTAGCGAAGCGTATCGAAGGGTGCTGCGGCCTACTGCTAATCTGAGAGCGTTCGGTAATTCGGAAAACCGGCCTTAAAGCGCGAGGCTGAAGCCTGTCGCGCTGAGAGAGCGAAGCCCAGGGCTGTTCAGTTCTAAAAACTAAAGAACACGGATGCGTA
>CAZUNT010000249.1:0-10305 GCA_964622215.1 uncultured Caldilineaceae bacterium | reverse complement strand
TTTTACCTATGCTAAAACTAGCGACAACTAACGAGGGCCTTGTACCTCAATCTAACCCATAAACAAGAACTCAATACGGGGCCAACTTAAGTCTACCCTTGACGTAAGTAAATCCCTTCTGAATTCCCTTGATGTTGGCGTATGGAAACTCTTTCACCGGGCTGTTCTTCAGCGGCAGGTCATCCCGATCCAAGTCCAGCCACCACAACTTGCCTTCGCGCACCCATCGGACCAGATCCCAGGCATTCTTGTCCCCGCGCACCTCTATCCATGTGGACATTGGGGGCAAGGGTTTCATCTCCGGCTGGAAACGCACCTCGTCACGCTGCTGTTGCAGAGTCCGGGGGGATTGCGAATAGTACGTCACCATGAAGAACAGATGACGTGGCACGAACACCTCTCCCTCGGGACGGTAGATGGGCAAGCAGTGCATCACGGCATACGACTTGGGATCGTCAGGTAGGAAACTAGGCGTTACGTAAGGCACCTCAGAGCCGCCATGATAAAAGTCGGGAATCACACCATTCAGGTGGACAAAGCCTTGTTCGCCCACGATGTGTTCGCAGGAGGAATGATGTTTGAACTTGTTGGATACGTATCCAAGCATGTCGACGTCCTCCAGGTTGTAGGTGTCAACCTGCTCAGTGCAAGCGGCCCCACACAGCGGGCAGCGGGCGATAGTGTGTTTGGGGATGTGTTTCCACACCTCGCGCGTGTTCTCATTGTCCTGATAGGGTACATAAGGTCTCCCTACCGAGTCGCAGACGAGTTTCCGTATATCTATGTACTCCTGGGGCGACAGCTTGGACTCCACATGTCGAGCAGCACGCGCCAACAGGTCGTCCGACTTCCATTTGCCAATCTTGAGTTTCATCTGCCACCAAGCCCTACTAATAGAATCGTGCAATGGTATACTCATTTCACAACCCCAATTTTTCACTTCATTGGCCGCCCAACGAAATAAGGCTTCATGCGACGCGGGCAAGCAAAGAGCCTCTGTTTAACGGCCTCACCTCAGGTAAAACCAACATCACTAACCCAAGAGTAAGCCGCCGCACACCGTCCCGGCATCCTACGGGATAAGCCTGGTTGAACTAAGCCGTGCTCTTTTGTTTGGAATTTAAGCCTCAGTATCCCCTCAAATTACTCTACCTTAGGCTGATCGAAGGCTGGTAATTGTCGCCAATTCGGCCAGCCTTCACCACATTGTGACCCCACTCGACAACGTGACCTACTGCCTGCCGCCCACGGCGACCACGCCCTGACCTGAACCTGGCCGGGCGCTGAATTGAACATTTCGGCTAAAAAGGGCCGCTCAACTGTCGAAGTATCCGAATAGTACACTCAACCCCCGGTTTGAGGTCGGTTTGGTTCAAGCTGTCTCTTTTTTCAGCCTTTACCGGTATCTCTTTTTACAATTTTAAGGTTCTGCTACTTGACAACTATAATACATCGGTAGGCGGACTTTTTCTGTTTAGGAACTATGTTTTTGGAGATAAACTCCCAAAAAGTAGCTGTTAAATTTATTCACCAGATGTTTGAGCGGTGTTGATGTTAAGGTCTTCCCACTTTTCTGGCCATAGTTTATACCTCTGCACTTCTTGTGCAGAAACTTCTCTGCCCCAACCAAGTTGACGTAATAGTTCTTCTGTGGTTCCCGACCTAACCACTCGAAAATTAGTTATGGGAAACTCAGTGGCAACAAAAGAAGGCGTTTTTGTTGAGCTATCAAAATACTGTTCTCCACTTACCCAAATCCCTAGATCCTCAAATAGCATTTCTAATTCCAAAACAGGTTCGGGAATCGGCGCTTTAACGCCATAGTGGGTTTTATACTGATCCGGCTTCCCCAGACACGCCACTACACACTGAGCAGAGGGTACTGAACTATTTCTATCGTAAGACGCGGCCTGTGCAAACAGAGAATTTTGTATTGTCGCTGTATATTCAATTCCCCCAACGTGCCACCTTAAATCATCACTATACTCAGTAATTTTGTCCTCAGAAACTCCATACATAAGGTTAATCCAGTCTTCCAATTCATTTTTAGAAAAGGGTTTTCCCACTTGAACGTGGAATGGCAAGATATTGGGTAGTTGTTCACAGTGACACTGCTTGTAGGTTGTGGGAGGCCATACCATTTCACAAGCGGTTAGGTTTAGGATGAGTGTTAAAGCAATAATAATGAAAACGAATTTACTCATGGGGTATAGTTTTCTAGTTCAATATTTGAAGATAGTAAGGTATGGTATCCTTTGAGTCCGCCCAACATAATAAGGGTTTCATACGGCGCGGCTCAGGCAAGGAGGGATGAATAAAGGCCGAGGTGGTCAGCACGCTGCCTGGACTTACCCAGAAGAGAGCCGCCGTATAAACCCCGTTGAACTAAGCCTGGGCGCAGACTGTTTGGAGATTGAAGGGTCTCGTCGTCTGCGGTAGTGCTCTTTTTGAGCCGCCCGATTAACCCCATTATAACCGAAATGAAGTCAACTGAACAGGGGGTGAGGGGGAAATTAGGCCAAAGATCGGGTTGGGCCGAGGTCAATGGGGGCCAGAGCGGAAAAAGAAGTCACTTTTTCCGGCGAAAGGCCAAACGGGTCCGTTGACCGTAAGCGCAGGCTAACGGTCCGAAGGACAGGTTTATGAGGGTGAAGCTCATCAGAGCGGCTAGGGAGACCGGCAGTGTTGAGGCGGCAAGGTCTGAGAGCGGTGCATGGGCCGGCCACAGGTGGGACAAGGAATAAGGGGAGGGCTGGCGGGGGCGGCTGGCTGAGAGGGAACTTGAGCCAAGGGGGTAGGTTGGGGTGGGTCAGCAGCGTAGCTTCGTAGGCCCGTGCTGTGGCTAAAATCACACTGTCCGCCATGGGCAGGGACATATCCTGGGAGAGTTTCGCCGCACTTAAAGCCAAGTCTACGTCTAAATCCACCACTCACCCTTGCATCATTAACCCTACTGCCTTAAGCGCATCATCTTCCCCGCGTTGTTGATAAACCCGCTTAAAAACTTCATACAGGCTGATAACCGGCACGACTAAATTCTCTGTATCTTCAATCGCCAGTGCAAAAAAATCAGCATTTGGCTCTTCGGCCAAGTATTCCAACCAGCCCGATGAATCAACAACATTCATACTCGGTCGGTTTCCCGGTCAATCGTCGTGTCTATACCTTTAAGAAATCCCCGCATTTTTTTAATAGGTTGGAGAGGAATCAACTCTATCCGGTTTTCATACAAGATGACTTGCACTTTGTTACCCGGTTTAATTCCCAGGGATTGCCGCACACTCAAGGGAATAACCACCTGATATTTGGGCGAAACAGTCACCACTTCCATTTCAACTCCTATCGTTCACTAAATCGTAATACGCTTTATTCTACTCGTCATTCGTCCTACTCACAAACTAACATAGGAAATTGGAACGACCCTTACCGCCGGGGGCGGTATTCCCCCACCGGAGAAACTGACCAGCTGATTTGACCCTCATGGTATCATACCCTCTGGCTGACGCCAAAAATAAGACCGATACAAGCCCTGATGGCGACCGTTTTCCGGTCTGCCTCGCGCTGCAACGTGGTTCCGGCTTCCGGGTGATTTCACCCCTGGTGGCGAGCTTGTCTCGACCCCGATCAGGATCCTACTTTAATCTTAGGGAAGCCGGTTGGTGTCGGTCAATCTTCCATCCTTCAGGAGATGAGCATGAGCCAAAGCAAAGGTCGTAAAAGTCAAGCTGGACTTAAAGTTAAGGCCAATCTGGACACCTTGGGCATCGTTCATCCCAACGCCGCTGGGATTGACATCGGCAGCCGGGAAATCTGGGTCGCCGTGCCGCCTGACCGGGCTGGGGAGACGGTATGCTGTTTTGGCGCCTTCACCCCGGACTTGCAGGCCCTGGCCGATTGGCTGGTTGAGTGCCAGATAGACACAGTGGCGATGGAATCCACCGGGGTCTACTGGAACCGCTTGTGGGCGGCTTTTTGGCCCCCAAGACTAACGATTACGAAAAAGCGAGCTCGGGGCGTCAGGTGGAAACGGTGGTTAGGCCGCGTTTTGGGCCGAAGTTAGGGGGCAAACGGCTGCGGGTACGCCAACAAGCGTAGACCGGCGATAAATCTATAATCCCGTTGATTCTTTGTAACAAGAGGTTTATCTAAAGACATAGCAGTAGCAGCAATGAGTGCATCAGCTATCAATAAGCCGTGACCCAAACGGTAACGGCGTAATAAATCAACAGCTACATCGGAGATAGACTCATTCAGCTTGATAGTCTGGAATCGCTGTAAGAAACGTTCTACAGTACGAAGTTCTGCTTTATCCCGACAACCAATCATAAGCTCCATCTGTGTCACAACACTTATCGTCGGAGATGCCTGTTGCTCAATTTGTTGTAAACAAGTAATGGCCTCGGCTACGCTGCGGCCAACATCAATCAACACGTCAGTATCAACAAGCACCCAATCAGTCATGAACCCTTATCCATTCATGTTCCCGAACATTGCGAACCCACGCGCTACTATCCTGCATATCGGTGCGATCACGCCAGATACCAATGAACGTTTCATCAGTCAAGTTACCGGCTGGCTTTACTTTTTTACCGGAGCGCGCCTGTTTAGAGCGGGTTCGCAAAAAAGCAATGAAATCAACGACAAGTTGTTGGGCTTCGGGGGGTAAAGCGGCAAATTCACGCCAAATTTTTTCTTGGTTCATGGCAACCTCTTGTTATTACTTACCTTGACATCACCCATCAGATTAAAACCTCACCAGGTTTTTGACAAAGATTCCGTAGACGATGTATTGGTGCCAACCAATTGAAAACGTCCCCCCAAGTGTTGCGAGCACCTATAGGCGGCTGACCCCCCAAATTGTTTGGGCAGTCTGGGTGACTGTAGTTTATTTTAGCACAAATCTGTGTGATTCGGTAAACAGGTAAACGGCAAGCGGCCATCTTTGACGAAGCTACCTGGATTGCCGGGCGCTACAACCAGCCCTGGCGCGAACAATTCGAGCGGCTAGCCGACCGCATTGGCCGGCAAAAGGCCATCGTGGCCATGGCCCGCAAGCCCTACCCTGAGAACTTCCTGAGCTTGACGAAGGGCTTGTCGAAGGGTGCTGGTCATCCTCTTGACCACGCCCTGACCTGAACCCGGTCGGGCGCTGAATTGAACATTTCGGCTAAAAAGGGCCGCTCAACCCCCGGTTTGAGGTCGGTTTGGTTCAAGTTGTCTCTTTTCTCAGCCTTTATCAGCGTCTCTTTTGACAATTTTAAGGTTCGGGTACTTGACAACTGTATTACATCGGTAGGTTGTCTTTTGCCTATGCCTGGCCTGCCCCTTTACTCAGCGAACATCTCTGCCAGTACCCGCAGCACTTTCTTCTGAATTTCCTTTTCTATTTCTCCCAACCGTTTAACCAACCGTATCTTATCCACTGTTCGTAACTGGTCTAAAACAATCTGGCCTTCTTTCCCGTCAAACTTACATAATACTCGGGTCGGATAGGAACGGCCTTTTGTGGTCATAGGAGCCACAATCACAGTTTTGATATAACGGTTCATTTCATTGGGTGAAATCACTAAACAAGGTTGGGTTTTCTGAATCTCTGCGCCAACGGTTGGCTCCAAGTTGACCAAATACACTTCAAATCGCCGGATTACCATTCCCATTCTTCCTCATCCCAGGTTGTTAAACTTGGAACTTCATCCAGCAGTTGGTCATCTTCATTAGCGGCCATTGCTTGAAACTGTTCTTCCCACTGCGCACGGGGGCCAACCAATGGGCGAATAACCAACTGATTTTCCTGAACTTCCAACTCAACTTCGTCACTCAAATTGAGTTGTTCGAGGACGACTTTGGGAATACGGAGACCTTGCGAGTTTCCGATTTTGATAAGTCGGGTTCTAACCACTGTCATCAATTACCATCCTTTCTTGTAGTAATTACATTGTACCTACTGTTCTGGTAAATGCAAATTGAGATGGTAACTGACGTAGAATGCTTTACTCCGGCCTTTGTCTTTTTATCAACTTACGGACTGGGTGTGACTCTGCTAAGGTGATTTTGCTGACCAAACTTTCTTACGCCGCCTTTGCCAACTCTTTTATCTCCGCCATCGCCGAAGCAATGACTTCATCCTCGACCCCATGCTTGCGTAAACTCTCAATTAAATTACTTAGCTCGGGTTTCGCTTCCAACTGTGCTAAATCGGCTCGTAATCCTTGCCCAATATAGGCTCGAATTAATGGTTGATAACCGGAAAAACCTAGCTGCGGGGCCACTTCCTTCAAATCATTTAATACATCTTCCGGTATCCGCATACTGATAGTGGTCATAGGGCGTTGAGGGCGTAACCGTTCTTTTAATTTACTGACTTTCATATAATTTTCGCTCCATACTGGTGGCTACACGGGCTGAAATAATTCGTATCTTTTCTTCTCGTAAAGTATAAACCACGTACAACAGACGCCAATCCTCGCTTAAACCAATGGCAGCATCACGCGATTCTCCTTCGATGATTCCAGCCTCCACGATACACACAAAAGGGTCAAGAAATACTTGGCAAGCGATTTCAAAAGAAAGACGGTGTTTGCGGAGATTGGTGGAGGCTTTACGAGTATCCCACTCGAAATCGAGACCCTGAAACGTATAACTGGCGTCCATTGCTTAGAGTATAGTTGATTGTATATACAGTGTCAATACTTGCAAAACAACTTTTTCCGGCTTTGTTTTGATGACCTGCTTTCGCTTTACGGCGACCTCGCCAGCAGAATAGCTTTCTTTGGCTCTGTCTTTATCCTCTTGTTTACCAGGGCTGTTCAGTTCTACCAAAAAATCACGAAGAATCTGTTACTTACGACAGCCAAAGAACACTGATTGGTAGAATTTAACGGATTTTAGCTGTTGAATCTGTTTAATTCTACGCATCCGTGTTCTTTAGTTTTTAGAACTGAACAGCCCTGTTACCGTCACCCATTATCCGACGGGTGCTTCCAAATGGAATTTGATTGAGCATCGGATGTTCAACTTGATTAGTGCCAATTGGGCCGGGCATCCCTTGGACAGTTACGAAACGATCCTGAATTTCATTCGCACCACGACCTCGACGACGGGTTTTAGCTGCCAGGCCGAATTGGATACCACGGTTTATGAGACCGGGATCACTGTTCCGGCAGAAGAGTTGGATCAACTGTGGTTGCGTCCACATCGCCGATTTCCTAACTGGAATTACACGATTTATCCGCGCCCAAAATAATTGTGGTAACTAAATGCTCGAGTTATTTTTTTACAAATCCTTAGTATATAACCTGAGTTCGGGATAAGGATTTAGCTCACGGACGAACACGGATAAACACCGATTAAAGCAAATTATTAATCAAAATCTGTGAATCCGTGTGAATCCGTGAGCTATATTACTGCCCCACCCCACCCGGCAAGGTCCGGACCTCGAACTCCGGCTCCAGGTAGGGGTGTTTTTTGAGGGATACTTGGGCCGGTCGGGGCAGGCGTTTGGTTTCAATATCCCTCTTGAGCAGGGGGACTATCGTTTGAAAGTTGATCCAGGCCCGCAGGCGGATGCCCAACTCGGTGTTATGAATGGCGTCGTCGTACAGGTCGGGGTGTGGGGGCATTTGCCCGGCCACGTCAATCAGGCGGACGTTATTTTCGGCCGCCCACAGCCGGAACACCCGGTTTTGAAAATCGGCCATACGCCGCATGTTGGCGTAGCTGATCGGCCAGTAAACCCGGTTCAGGTAGCCGTAGAGCACCCGGTGGCGCGCCGGGTCTAAAACCAGCCCATCGTAAGCAAACCAGTTAAAGGTGGCCAGCAGCAGCCTGGCCTGGTGAGCCTCCAGGTCGGCCTTGATCTGATCCAGGTTGGCCAGGATATGTTTGAGGTCGAGCGCCTTACCCAGGTCGGCCCGCTCCGGCTTGAACTCGTCGACCCCTGGGGGCAGGTTAAAGGTCTGCTCCGGTTTGGGCGGTTCAGCGCCGCTGAACTCGGCCTGCTCCACCAGGGAACGGATGCGGGCGGCAATGGCCGAATATTCGCTCAGTTGATCGAGCCAGCTTTTGTCGTTAGACTCGACGTTGCTAAAATTGGGGGCTACACCCGCAGGCGGCCGGCCGAAAGTCACCTCAGACGGAAAGCTGACCATGGAGCGGGGATCGAATTGGTTGGACCCCTCGTAGTAAATGACGTAGTCGACGTCCAGCGGCAGTACCTCGTAGCGCACTACGGCGGCAATGTCCCGCGAGCCGATGCCTTCCCGCCCGGCATTAATCACCTCAAAACGGACCTTGTAACCGTTTGCCTGGCCCCACAGGTTGAGCCAGTGCTGCAACAGCTCAGGATAGGAGAAGGGCAGCGAGTGAGCATCCACTGTGGTGGATGCGCCGACACAGGCGATGCGGATGGTGCGGGCCGGTTTTTTTAAGTCGAGCTGCGGGCCGCGCCAGCCGAACTGGTTGGTGGTCAGGCCGGTGGGCAGGGTCACATTGGGCGGGTAACGATAACGGGGATAGCTGGTTTTCCAGGGGGCGTGGTAAACAAAAACCTCCGGCGGAGGGGCGCTAAAAATGCCGGAGGTAAAGTACTGATCCGACAAATATTCATTCCACAGGTAATTGGCCCGGTAGCCGTATTGAGCCGCCCTGGCCTGGTGTTCCGGCCAAACCTCATACCGGGCGATCCGGTCAGGGGAAGAGGTCAGCCACTCCGGGTTGACATAGGGGCTGAATTTAAACTGGGCCACAAAGTTGTCCAGGGTGTAGGGCCTGAGGGTATCTAACGGGGCGATTGGAACAGCCGAGGGGGCCGCCGAGGCGCTCTTTTCCAACAGGATGGCAGCCTCCGGCCCGGCCGGGACGCACAATTTCCAGCCGACCTCGATCAGGTCGGGGTTGGTAATCAGGGGGAAGGTGGCATCGGCGGCATGCTGTTGGTTGGTCGCGCTGACAATGGCCGGATAGGCCAGCAGGTCGCCCAGGAGCTTGTCGGCAATGCGGCTCAGCCAGTCGTCGGCCTGGACCGTGTACACCTCGGCGCAGGCGGCCGGCTCCGCTTTCGCCGCCGGCAGGCAGGGGGATAACAGGGCGGCCAGCAGCAGGGTGATTAGCAAAAAAACGGATTTATGGCCTGTTGTCATCTGGTACGGTTAAGCTTAATCCGGCGCCTGGGTTGTGGTAGGATGTTCCGGCTCCAGTTTCAGGCTTGAAAATTGAAAGCCATCCAGCCAGCGCAAAAAGCCTTCACCCAGGAGCAGCATGAGGCTGGTGACAATGACCAGGATGAGCAGGTTGATGAAGCCGCTGCGGAATTTAGATTTTGGATGCGGGTGAAGCCCGGACATTTTTGCTCCTTTGCCGTATTTTATCACACTTAACGTTGGATTGGTAACAGACCCTAAAGGTTTTCAAAACCTTTAGGGTCTGTTACCCAAAATTTCGCGTTTTTCGTTATTTGTAACTGCACAGGTCACAGACGCGAAGCGCACAGAGGATGCACAGACGCGAAGCGCGCAGAGGAAACCCTGATTGACTGACAGATTTCACATTATGGTCGAAATTTACCGCAGAGAACACAGAGGGCGCAGAGATTTTTTTAGGTTTTCTCTGCGTTCTTTGCGACCTCTGCGGTGAAAGATTAATTTTGTCAGTCAACCAGGAGGGAACCTTTAGCTTTTCTCTGTGTCTTCTCCGTGAATCTCTGTGTAACTATTCCACATCAAACATACTGGCGCCCCGGCTGATAATAACCCAAATCAGCAGGAAATTACGGCCCGGTTGTACCTGTCGGCGTAGGCGCAGGCGGCGGGTTGGGTGCGCCGGGACTGGGCGGCCAGTCGGGATGCCACAGGCCGGTTTCATCACGGCTGTAGCTGGCGTCGGGCAGCAGCGGCCCGAAGGTGACGGTATCCACTAGCACATTGGCCGGATCAAACAAATGAACTTCAGCGCCCATGTCCTCCAGAACCAGGCCGGTGATTTGCCCATAGAAAAGCGCAAAGCCGCCGGGCGGGAGCAGCGTCCCGGCCGGGATTGGGTAGGGCAGGCTGCCCGTGATGGTCTGGCCGATGGACCAGCCGCCCAGATCAACCGTAATTACGCCGGTATTGTGTAGTTCAATCCACTCATCCAGGTAAACCGTTCCGGTCACCGGCAGTAGTTCGTTCAGCCGTACCGGGGTCAAGGGGAAGGTGATGGTTGGCGTCCCGGTGGGGATAATGGTTGCGGTTGGCGTCAGCGTCGGCGTTTCGGTCGGCGTCTCGGTGAGGGTGGGGGTGTCAGTGGGGGTGAGAGTCAAGGTTGGCGTCT
>CAZUNT010000248.1:1207-10361 GCA_964622215.1 uncultured Caldilineaceae bacterium | reverse complement strand
GGGCCAAGATTGGTGATGGTCAGCGTGTAGGTAAGATAATCACCGGCTGTCACCGGATTAACGTTGCCGGTCTTGGTCACTTGCAGGTTGGCCACCGGGCTAACAGACGTAGTAAGGGTGAAGACATTATTAGCCGAATCGGGATCGGGCATGCTGCTGGTGACACTAGCCGTGTTGGTAATCAGTCCTGCTGCCGTTGGGGTGACTACTATCGTAACGATTGCATTGGTACCAGATTCTAAGGTATTCAAATTACAAGTAACAGTAGTTGTTCCGCTGCACCCACCCTGGCTGGATGATACAGATTTGAGAGTCACACTCGAAGGTAAATTATCTCTCAAGGTCACATTCGTCGCCCTATAAAGGCCAAGTGGGTTGGCTACTGTTACGGTATAAGTTAAAGGGCTACCAACCAAAATTGGATCATTCGATGCAACTTTTGTAACCGATAGATTGGCTGGATTGATTACCGTACTCTCGGCAACTGTATTGTCAGCAGAATTGGGGTCCAACTCGCTACTGGTTACACTGACTGTGTTAGTAATAACTCCTGGTGTATTAGGAACAACAATCAAGGTAATTGTCGCCCCATTACCATCAATAATTTTTCCCAGGTTGCAAATGATAGTAGTTGTCCCACTACAAGTTCCCTGGCTAGGTGAAGGTGAACCAAAAAGCGATACACTACCTGGTAGGGTGTCAGTAAGAATGACTCCAAAAGCATCTGAGGGGCCGGCGTTGGCGACCTGAATCGTGTAACCCTGAAAACTTCCCAGTCCTATCGGGTCAAAACTATCAGATTTGGTCACAGATAAATCGGCCCTGGTAGTAATCCCGGTTGTTTCCGTATCACTATTATTACCGGCGATTGGGTCTGTTATGCTGGTAGTAACTGTGGCCGTGTTGGCCAGCATGCCCCTGGCGCTGCCATTAACGGCAACCTCAACCGTGATGACCTGCGGGCTGTTATTGGGCAATGTACCCAGATCCCAACCGAGCGCCTGGCCGTTTTGGGTGGTGGTCGCCGGGGTCACACTGACGACGCTCACACTCAACGGCAGCGTATCGGTGACGACGACATTAGCGGCCGGGGAGGGGCCGTTGTTAGTCACAACCAGGGTGTAGGTTAGAGAAGTTCCGGCGATAACCGGGTCCAGATTATTGTCACTTTTGACGATAACCAGGTCGGCCTTTGGGTTAACCGTGGTGCCGACACTGGTCTGGTTGTTGCTGCTTGCAGGGTCGAATGTGGTGCTGGTAACAATGGCTGTGTTGGTCAACGTTCCCGTCACTGTAGGAGTGACCATAAGCTTTACCGTCATCACTGCTTCGTTAGTCAGGTTGCCCAGGTTGCAGACCACGTCTCCACCAACCGGGGAACAGTCTGTTGTCGAAGCTGAAGCAAAACTTATCCCGGCCGGTAAGGTATCGGTCACTACAACTCCTACCGCATCCGAAGGGCCGTCGTTAGTGATGGTTAATGTGTAAGTCAACGGGTCATATACCAACATTGAGTCGGACGAAGCGGATTTGCTCACTTGCAGGTCGGTCTGCGGTGTGAGCGTGTCGGTGTCGGTGGCGCTGTCGTTGCCTGAGCTTGTATCCTCCACCCCAGCCGGAGGAGTCAACGTGGCTGTGTTGACCAGCGAACCTGTGGCATCTGGATCAACCGTACCTGTGGCGGTAAATATCTCCGAGTCGCCCGGCGGCAAATTGATAGTACAGTTGATATTGCCTGTACTGGAGGTTAGACAACTCCCCCCTGTACCGGAACGGCTCCAGCTCACATCTGTTAGGCTGGCCGGAAAACTGTCGCTGACGGTTATTCCATTGGCGCTGCTCGGCCCGCTGTTGGTTACGGCTATCGTATATGTGATGGAAGTGCCCGGAACAGTCGTATCTTGACCGTTGGTCTTGCTGATGGATAGGTTGGCCTGATTGACGACGGTATCTGTTACCGTATGTGTTACCGGCGTCTCGACTTCGTTGCTGGTAATTGAAGCCGTATTCACAATCTGCGTTTCATCAGCTACGGAGGCGTTGACTGTAGCGGCATAAGTTACTGTAACCAGGGATAGCTCCGTTATGGTGATGCCATCGGCCAAGATTGGCTGTGTTCCTGGTACGCCGCCCGCGGAGCTAGGAGAAATTTCGAGGCTATCGACTACAAAATTTGTATCCGCCGGGAAAGTATCGGAAATGGTCACATTGGTGGCGGAGACATTACCGCTGTTAGAAATTGTAATGGTATAGGTGATACGCTCACCGGGCCGCAGTGAACTGTCTCCCTCATTGACCGAACTTTTGGTAACAGTGAGAACCGGGCTACCTTCCAACAGAGGTCTATTGAGAGGTACAGTGGAAGGTAAAGATAACCCCGATTTTTCGGCCAAAGTTACCGGCGCTGCTTGGGCCACCCCGCCAAATCCTATCAAAACCAGTAGCAGGCTCAGAAGTGACAGGCTAATGATAAGGCCAATCCTAATCACTAATTTGTAATTATTCATTTCTTAAACCTTCAGCTTAGATAGTAAACAGGTACTCGATTTTATTGTATTACTAGAAAGTTTGAATCTGGTTTGAATTCTTACGTCGAGTCATTTAAGCTTAATTTTTCTAACCTTCTTCATACATTTCCCTTATCGGATTCACATCTTTTTGGGTTTTAATGATCAAGTCGGTATCTCGGATTTTATGGTTGGGAAATCAGCATGGACTCTTTGAAAATACTCTTTATCAGCCCCTATTTGCCCTCCCTTATTCGGGTCCGGCCCTATAATTTTATCAAGTTTTTAGCCGAGCGAGGCCACCACATCACCCTGCTGGCGTTAGTGCCACCCCAAGAAGACACAAGCGGCCTGGCTTCACTGCGCCAGTGGTGCCGGCAGGTTCACACGGTGCCACTGCCGCGTTGGCGCCCCTTCTGGAACGGAGTAAAAGCAATTCCCAGCCAAACTCCGTTCCAGGCAGCCTATTCTCGTTCACCACAGATGAATGCCCTCATCCGGCGTATCCAAGCCCAATCCACCTTCGACGTGGTGCATGTGGAGCATTTACGCGGGGCCGAACTGGCCGGAGCGATCAACCGTACACCGGTGGTTCTTGATGCAGTTGATTCAATCACCTTGCTGTTTGAACGGGTGCTGCAGGCCGGGCCAACCTGGCGCAGCCGTTTACTGGCCTGGTTAGACCTGGCCCGCACCCGTCGCTATGAAGGTCATTTCCTGGAACGTTTCCGGCGGGTGCTGGTTACTTCACCCCACGACCGAGCTACCCTGGCTGGACTGGTTCCCGTTCCCGGTCAGGAGAATCGTCTGATCGTTTTACCTAACGGCGTTGATCTCGAATATTTCAGCCCCATGTCGACGCTCCGCGACCCGGCCACGCTGGTCTTCAGCGGCAAAATGAGTTATCACGCCAATATAGCCGCCGCTTTGGACCTGGCGACACAAGTGATGCCCCTCATCTGGCAACAACTCCCCCAGGCTCGCTTGGTTCTTGCCGGTAAAGATCCCGCCCCTAAGTTATTGGCGTTGGCAGCCGACTCGCGGATCACTGTCACGGGCACAGTCCCCGACATCCGGCCTTACCTGGCCCAGGCTACCGTAGCTATCTCACCTATGCGTTACGGGGTTGGCATTCAAAATAAGGTTTTGGAAGCAATGGCTATGTCAACGCCGGTAGTCAGCACACCCCAAGCAGTGTCCGCCCTACAGATGCAGGTGGGGGAAGATGTGTTGGTAGCCGATACCCCAGGAACAATGGCTCACGTTGTGTTGAATTTGTTGACCGATGCAAGATTGCGCCAGCAAATAGGTCAAGCCGGGCGGCGCTATGTTGAAACTTATCACGATTGGAAGGCAGCGGCCAAAAGATTGGAGATTGTCTATCGAGAAGTAGCAGCAGAGGCGCAGACCGGTCAGGGTTTTTAATAAATTTCTAACTTTTTTCATATGTTCCCCTAGTTCGATTCTAATTTTTTTGCGGTTTACTAAAGTAGCAATATTATTCGTTCAGGTTCTATCCAATATGGTGCTGCTTTGGCTAATTTCGACCTCATTCTGGATCAAACCGATGAATAAACTTGCGGCTTACTCTTTATGAAGAATCTATTAGTAACGCCAGCTAAATCAATTTTAAAGACAAACCGAGGTAATAATTAACTGTAATGGATATCAAAGCTCAAGTTCGGCAATATATTGCCAAAAACCTGTTATTCAGTGACAACGGCTTCACCTACGCCGACGATGCTTCCTTCCTGGAAGAAGGTATTATTGACTCGCTCGGCGTTATGGAATTGGTCTTGTTCATTGAGGAAAAGTTTGGGGTGAAGGTTAAGGATGAAGAGCTTACCCCAGATAACTTCGACTCGGTGAACAAGTTGGCTAGTTACATCCAGGCCCGGCTCTCCGGGTCCTAATGAAACGGGGTTAAATTTGGCTTTTGCCCGCGAAAAGCCTCCAACTTTGCTGAGGTGTAACATGAACACGACGGATTACCTGCTCCAAAAAGGCGAAAATCAAGCCATCGCCCTCATTACCGGGAAGAACCATTACAGTTACCGTGATTTGCACGATGCTACCGCCTGCCTGGCTCAAGAGCTGCTAGCTGCGGGCATCCAGCCTGCCGACCGGGTCGGTTTGATCGGGGCAAATTCACTTTTTTGGGTGGCGGCTTACCTGGCTATCTTGAAGATCGGCGCAGTAGCTGTGCCTTTCCCGGTCACATTGACCCCCGCTGAATTGCAGACGAGACAGAATTTTGTCCGGTGTAAAGCCATCTGCCTGGAGAAGCGGTATTACCAACGTTTGTTAGGCGGCCTGTCTACCGACGCCCATCTAATCTTTGAGGATAGCCTGAAAAATTCCGGCACAGTATCCTGGGCAGCGATTCCTACCTCCGGCGACGAGCCGGAAGATGCAGTTTACTTGTTCACCTCCGGTACCACTGCCCGGCCTAGAGTGGTTCGTTTGACCCATCGTAATATTCAGGCTAACACCGATTCCATCGTTGAATACCTGGAACTAACGCCTGCCGACCGGATTATGGCGATTTTGCCCTTCCACTACTGCTTTGGTACTTCCCTGCTGCACACCCATCTGCGTGTGGGTGGATCGGTCGTCTTGAGTCGATTCCTTTACCCCGAGACGGTGCTGGACACAATGGAGGCAACCGAATGTACCGGCATTGCCGGCGTACCGTCTATTTATCAAACCTTGCTGCGGAACACCACTTTTCCCAAGCGAGAACTCAAATCGCTGCGAAAGGTCCAGCAGGCCGGGGGTAAACTCCAGACCGTCCTGATTAAAGAACTGGTAGCGGCTGTACCCCAGGCCAAAGTTTATATCATGTACGGTCAAACAGAGGCTACGGCCCGGCTTTCCTACCTGCTCCCCGAACTATTAGCTACAAAATTGGGATCGGTGGGACAGGGTATTCCCGGCGTCACCCTGGAAGTTAGGGGCGAGTCCGGGGCCAAAGTTCAGCCGGGTGAAGTGGGTGAGATTGTAGCTCGCGGTGACAACATTTCACCCGGTTACCTGGATGAACCTGAGGCAACCGCGAAAAAATTTAGGGATGGAGCCTTGTATACCGGCGACCTGGCGACCGTAGACGAGGATGATTTCATTTACGTCGTAGATCGCAAGGACGACTTTATTAAGTCGTATGGACACCGGGTCAGCAGCCAGGATATCGAATCCGGAATTTTGGAGTTGCCGGAAATTGTTGCCGCCGCTGCGGTTGGTTTGCCTGACCTGGTTCGGGGCGAGGCCATCCGGGTCTATGTGACGTTGCGGGCCGGTTCTCAGCTTACCCCGGAGCAAATTATTGCCCATTGTAAGCAACGGATGGCGCACCATATGGTTCCCCAGGAGGTAGTCATCCTCCCCAGTCTGCCTTTGAATGAAAACGGCAAGGTGCTCAAATCGGTGCTCAGGCGGCAAGCCATCGAAGAACTGGAAGCCAAAGATAAAGGGGCAGAAGTATGTGCGGCGTCACCGGAATTGTCAATTTAAATCATTCTGCCCCCATTTTAGAAGAACACCTGCGCCAGATGCTGGCCATGATTCGACATCGTGGGCCGGATCAGTTTGGCATTTACCTGGATGAAAATGTGGGGCTGGGCAATGCCCGCCTGAGCATTATCGACCTGGGCGGCGGCCAGCAGCCAATCTCCAATGAAGATGGGACGTTGTGGATCATTTTTAACGGCGAGATTTTTAATTATGTCGAGCTGCGACCGCAGTTAGAAGCCCGGGGCCATCAGTTTGCCACCCATTCCGACACCGAAGTGATCGTACATCTATACGAAGACTACGGCCCCGCTTGTCTCAACTATCTAAACGGCCAGTTTGCCATTGCCATTTGGGATACCAAAACGCAGACCCTCTTCCTGGCCCGCGACCGGGTTGGCGTGCGCCCGCTGTTTTACACCCTGGTTGACGGCGTGCTAATTTTCGGCTCTGAAATCAAGGCCATCCTGGCCGATCCACGCGTGCGCGCTGAAATTGATCCGGCCTCGCTGGATCAGGTGTTTACCTTCTGGAGTGTGCAGACACCCCACACCATCTTCCGGAACATACTGGAGGTGCCGCCCGGTCACTATTTATTAGCCCACTCAGGACAGGTAACAGTTGAGCCTTATTGGCAGTTGAATTTCTCTTCGGCTGAATCATCGTCCACTCGTAAGCTTGACTCTTACGTCGAAGAGTTTCGCCATTTGCTGATTGATGCCGCCCAAATTCGCCTCCGCGCCGACGTGCCGGTCGGCGCTTATTTGAGTGGGGGGATTGACTCCTCGGTCATCGCGGCCATTATCCGTAATTTCACCAACACCCACCTCGATACTTTTTCCATCGCCTTTAGTGATCCCGCCTTTGACGAGAGCATGTACCAGTATCAAATGGCCGATCACCTGGGCACCGAACACCAGGTTATCCGCGCCACCTACGAAGAGATTGGCCGCGTCTTTCCCGAGGTGGTCTGGCACGCCGAGACGCCGATCCTCCGCACCGCACCCGCGCCAATGTTTTTATTGTCTAACCTGGTGCGGCAGAACAACTACAAAGTCGTGCTGACGGGCGAGGGAGCGGATGAATTTCTGGCCGGCTACAACATCTTCAAAGAGGCCAAAGTTCGGCGTTTTTGGGCCAGACAACCCGAGTCGAAGTTACGGCCATTGCTGTTAAATCGACTTTACCCGTACATCCAGGACCTGGGCGGCGGCAGCAGCGCCTTCCTGGCCTCCTTCTTCGGCGAAGGTTTAACCCGGGTTGACGCGCCCGATTATTCGCATGCCATTCGCTGGCGCAATACCAGCCGCACCCATCGCTTTTTCTCCGACGAGGTGCGCCAGGCAGCGGCTCAGGCCGGCCGGACCGATGACCGAGTTATCGCCTATCCGGCTGATTTTGACCGTTGGGGGCCTTTGCAGCAAGCCCAATACCTGGAAGTCGTTACCTTCCTATCGCCTTATTTGTTGTCGTCGCAAGGCGACCGGATGGCTATGGCTCACGCCGTAGAAGGGCGATACCCCTTTCTCGATTATCGTGTGGTCGAATTTTGTAACAACCTGCCCGCCGATTTGAAACTGCGGGGGCTGACCGAGAAATATCTGCTCAAAAAGGTGGCCCAGGCCTGGCTGCCCCCCGAAATCTGGCAGCGGCCCAAGCGGCCCTATCGCGCCCCTATCCAGCGCAGCTTCTTCGGTGAAGCTTCGCATGGCTATGTGCGCGAGTTATTATCGCCCAATAAAATAACGGCCAGCGGCCTGTTCAAGCCCGCCGCCGTTAGCCAACTGGTCGACAAGATCGAACGCGGGCTGCGTCTGAGTGAAACGGATGACATGGCTTTGGCCGGCATCCTCTCCAGCCAACTCGTTTATGAACAATTTGTATCTAACTTCAAAATGCCGCCGCCCCTGGCCGGCAATGACGATGTAAAAGTTTGTCGCAGCCAGAGAGTGGCTTATAGCTAAAGACCGTCTAACTTCAGTTCGGGATAAGGATTTAGCTCACGGATGAACACGGATAAACACAGATTAAAGCAAATTATTAATCAAAATCCGTGTGAATCTGTGTGAATCTGTGAGCTATTTCTTCCTCTCGTTGCTTATCCCGAATTGAGGTGTCTATTATTTCAGGAGGATAACCTGTGAGTTTTGGAAAACACGTTTTAGATATTGACCCGGCAGCCGAAACGGAGCGTCTCGTTTCGATGCTGCGCCAGACGGTGCGCCAGGTATTTCGACGTTACGGCGCTGTCGTTGGGGTTAGCGGCGGGGTCGACTCTTCGACCGTACTGGCCGTGTGTGTCCGCGCTTTTGGGCCGGAGCGCGTGGTGGCGATCATGATGCCGGACAAGGACTCGGATGGAGAGAGTGAACGGCTGGCCCGCCAGTTAGCCGCCCAGTTCGGCGTGGAAGCGATCCTGGAAGATATGACGCCGGCTTTAGAGGGCTTTGGCTGCTACAAGCGCCGCGACGAAGCCATCAAGCGGGTATTTCCAGAGTACGACCCGGCCGCCGGCTATAAAGCCAAGATTGTGTTGCCGCCCAACGTGCTGGAAGAAGGCACCCTCAACGTCTTTTCGGTCGCCATCGTTACCCCTGAGGGTGAGGAAAAGACCAAACGTTTGCCTATCCGCGAGTATCTGCAAATCGTGGCCGCCTCCAATTTTAAACAGCGCAGCCGGATGGCGATGCTCTACTACCACGCCGAAGCCCGCAACTACGCTGTCATCGGCACCTCTAACAAGGACGAACACAAGCAGGGCTTTCTGGTCAAATATGGGGATAGTGGGGTCGATATCCAACTGATTGCCCACTTATATAAAACCCAGGTTTACCAACTGGCCGAATATCTCGACGTGCCGGAGGCTATCCGGCAGCGTACGCCCACCTCCGACACCTACCCGGCCCACCAAACCCAGGAAGAATTTTTCTTCCGCCTGCCCTTCTCGACCATGGACTTGCTGTGGTACGCCCAAGAGCACCAGGTTCCGGTGTCAGAAGTGGCCCAGGTGATGGGCTTAACCGAAGCTCAAGTCCAACACGCCTTCAACGACTTCACCAGCAAGAACCGCACCACCGAATACATCCGGACGCCGCCGCTGGAAATCACCGGCAACAGCCAGCCTGCCTAAGCACTTACTC
>CAZUNT010000248.1:0-1107 GCA_964622215.1 uncultured Caldilineaceae bacterium | reverse complement strand
CACTTACTCAATCACTCATAAAATTCTCCCTGGCTAATTTATTATCGAACCACGCTTATAAGCACAAACAGGAGAAAAACAGACCGATGAAAAAAATATCCCGACGGGACTTACTCAAAGCTCTGGCCGCCGCCGCCGGTGGGTTGAGCCTACACCAACTGCTCAGGCAGACTGACCTCAAGGCGTTGGCCCAGGATCAGTCCATCTATCTACCTATCATTCTCAAAAGCGGCTCTACAGTAGCACCCCCAACCGGCAGCCGCGTCGTCCACACCTACGATCCGGAGGCGACCTATTGGAATTTTGGCAGCAGTTGGTATGGCGATTATGTCCGGCAATCAATCGTAGATGAGATGGTATCGCGCGGTCTCCGGGATTTGACCGGAACCTCCACCGTGACCGCGGCCTGGCAAGCCTTGATTCCCAACTACCAGCCGGGGCAGGGAATAGCCATCAAAGTTAATTTTAATAATAATGATGATAACAGCGGCACTTGTGCCGGCAGCGGCACGATCATCGACTCGGTCCCCCAGCCTATTCGGTCCATCGTGGCCGGACTGGTGGGCATGGGGGTAGACCAACAAGATATTTGGATCTACGATGCCATGAGGGTGATTCCAAGCCGGTTCAAGTTAAAGATTACCGATACTTATCCTAATGTACGCTTCTACGATGCCCACTACAGCCAGCCTTGTTCAGGCAACATATATGCTGGGTTCAGTTCAGATCCTACGGCGGCCATCACGTTTTCTCAGGGGATGACCACCCAATATGTAACGAATGTCATCGTGAATGCCGCCCACTTGATCAATGTGCCGATCATGAAACATCACTGGCTTGGCGGCGTTTCGCTGGGCTTCAAACATCACTTTGGCACAATTCCCGCCCCCGGCGATTTGCATAGCCGGATTGAGGTTGGTACAAGTTCCTACAGCAGCACTCAGAATCCTCTGGTAGACATCTACAAAAATACCCATATTCGTAATAAAACCCGCCTGGTTATAGGCGATGGTTTATTTGGATGCATGTAAGGGTAAAAAATACCCCCGGTACCCTGGTAAATTTTTAACTAACAACCCCAAAAATCCATTTTTTTTCCCCCCTAAC
>CAZUNT010000247.1:0-10431 GCA_964622215.1 uncultured Caldilineaceae bacterium | reverse complement strand
GCCGCTTGTGAACCAAGCACTAGGGCGATGATGGTCAGTAGATAGGGCGTCATCTGCAAAAAGAAACCCCAATTGGAATTGATAAAGAGAGGATTGGTAAAGCCAAAAAGGGTGGGCGGCCCCTGCAAATCGAGGATACCCCGCCGCAGCGCCCCAAACAGATAAGCGCCCAGGGCCGCCCGGAAGGGGTCCCACTGGGCAAAAATGACCAGGCCGATGGCGATCCAGCCCTGGCCCGAAGTGGTCAGGTTGCTGTACCAGCCCGGCGACACCGACAGGCTGATGGTTACCCCGGCCAGGCCGGCCAGGCAGCCGCCGACGAAGACGTAAAAATAACGTAACCCATACACGCTGATGCCCATCGTATCGGCCGCCTCGGGCTTTTCACCGACCGCGCGTAAGTGCATCCCCGGCCGGGTTTTGTAAATGTAATACCAGGCCAGCGGAGTTAAGATGTAACCCAGGTAGACCAGCACACTATGATCTTGAAAAAAGATGGGGCCAATGATCGGAATGAGGGCCAGGCCGGGAATATCAAAAGCAGGAATGAGGGGCGGATTTTTGCCGGTCAAGCCCTCGCCAAACACCAGGGCCAGGCCCGTTCCCAAAAAAGTGAGGGTCAGGCCACTGACCACCTGATCGGCCTGGAAGTGAATGGTCACTACCCCGTGCAGCAAGGCCAGCAGGCCGGCCACCAGCATAGCCATCGCCAGCCCCAGCCAGGGATTCCCCGTGGCCAGGGAGACGCTGAAGCCGGTCATTGCGCCTATCAGCATCATGCCCTCCACCCCCAGGTTGAGCACACCCGACCGTTCGGCAAAGATTTCACCAATGCCGGCAAAAAGCAAAACCGTACCCGTAGCCAAACCGGAGTGGAGAATGATGATTGGATTCATAGGTTACTCTAGTCCTCTCAATTATACTCAACTAAGACGCACTACGCTTCATGCTTCCCGTCTCGTCAGCCGGATTTTGTAGCGCAGTAAGATGTCGCTGCTGATAACCATAAACAGGATAATGCCTTGTAACATAAAAGATATGCCTGACGGTTGAACCTCTCGCCCGGCCAAAATGAGTGCGCCAAAGAGGATGGATACCAGGATAACGGCAAAAGGGTTCAACTTGGCTAACCAGGCCACAATGATGCCGGAGAAGCCGTAGCCGGGCGAGATGCGCTCTTGCAGGCGATGAACGACCCCGCTGATTTCGGACATACCGGCCAGTCCGGCCAATGCGCCCGAAAACATCATCACCAGCACAATGTTACGGGCAATGTTGATCCCGGCGTAACGGGCGGCGTGGGGATTATCGCCGATGAGTTTAATTTCATAGCCCCAGCGGCTGCGCTCTAAAACCCACCAAACAATAACCGCCGCCACCAGGCCAAAAACTACCCCCAAATGCAGCGTAATGCCCGAAAAAGCTCTAAATTCGCGCGCATAATCGGCCAGGCGGGGCAGCCAGGCTGACTTGGCGAAGGTAGGGGTCATTTGAAAACCGGCGTCGCTCCAGGTATTAAAAATCCAGAAGTTGTTCCATAAAATAGCCACATAGTTCAGCATCAAGGTGCTGATAATCTCGTTTATATTAAAGCGAGCCTTCAAAAAGCCGGGGAAAAAAGCCCAGATCGCGCCCCCAATCATCCCCATAATTATCATCGCCCCAATCACTACTACTTTGGGGCTGTCGGGCGGCACCAGCGGCAGCAACACCACCAGGCTGGCCCCAAACGCGCCGAGGTAAAATTGTCCCTCTGCGCCGATATTCCACAGTTTCATCTTGAAGGCTACGGCACAGGCCAGGCCGACCATAATGAGCGGGGTGGCTTTTACCAACGTATCAGAAAAAACGGCCCAACTGCCAAAGGTGGCGTCAAAAGCGAACTTGGCTACGGTGAGGGGCTGCCCCCCTACCAGTTTGAGAATGATCCCACTGATGATAAAAGCCAGCACCACCGCGCCGAGCGAGGTCGCTGCGGGGAGCCACTTGGGTACATCCTCAACTCGTTTTTCAAAGGTCAGGGTAAACGGAAATCGCCCGTTTTTTTTATCCTCAGTCGTCGTCAGGGATGACATGAAATTTCTAACTCCTCGTTTGTTGGTAGCCTGCCGCTTCCAATTTGCTGCCTGTCATCATCAGGCCGATTTGCTGGATGTCGGCCTGGTCGGTGGGAACAACCCCCATAATTTTACCGCCAAAAATAACGGCCAGGCGGTCGCTCAAAGCCAGCAGCTCTTCTAATTCCTCAGAAATGAGTAAAATCGCTGCTCCGGCCTCGCGTTGCTCCAGTAACAAGTTTTGGATGGTCTCGATCGCGCCCACATCTAGCCCCCGTGTTGGCTGCACGGCGACCATCAGCTTGGGTTTGGTCGAAATTTCGCGGGCCAGAATGACCTTTTGCAGATTTCCCCCCGATAGTTTGCGGGCCGGCGTCTCCACATTGGGGGCCATAATATCGTACTTTTCCTTTAACCCTTTAGCATAGTCACGAGCCGTCGTAAAGTTAATGGTCCAGCCGTCGCCAATCGGGGCTTGACCGTAATTTTTAAGAATAGTATTTTCGGTAATGCTCAGATTGGGCGCAGTGCCCACCGTGCTGCGGTCTTCGGGCACGTGAGCCACGCCGCTGCGGATGGCGGCAATGGGCGGCCGGTTGCTGACTTCTTCGCCGTTAATTTTAATGCTGCCTTTGCAGCGCCTCAAGCCGGTAATCACCTGGGCCAATTCGCTCTGGCCGTTGCCGGCAACGCCGGCCATCCCCAAAATTTCGCCGCTGCGAATCTCAAGGGAAACCCCTTGCAGAGCCGGCACGCCTTTATCATTCTCGGCCTGGATATTTTGCACAGATAAAACCACGTCGCCCGGCTGCTGGGGTTTTTTCCGCACCATAAAAACGACCCCTCGCCCAACCATCAGCCGGGCCAGGTCTTCTTTGGTCAAACCGGCCATGCTGTGGCCTTCTGCCGTTACCTTGCCTTTACGCAGCACCGTCACCCGATTGGCAATGGCGGTTACTTCGTGGAGTTTGTGGCTGATAAAAATGATGGATTTGCCCTGGGCCGTCATCGAGCGCAGGGTGGTCATCAACTCATCTATCTCCTGCGGGGCCAGCACAGCCGTAGGCTCGTCCATAATCAAGATATTGGCCCCGCGATAAAGCATTTTGAGAATTTCTACCCGCTGCTGTTCGCCTACGGAGAGTTGCCAGATTTTGGCGGCAGGGTCAACCCGCAGGCCAAACTGTTCCTGCAGGTCCAGGATTTTTTGATCGTAGGCCCGCAGGTTTAAAAAGAACCTGGGTTCGTTCAAACCCAGGAGAATATTCTCGGTCACGGTTTGGGTGGGCACGAGCATAAAATGCTGGTGGACCATGCCAATACCTTTGGCGATGGCATCTCTGGGAGAGTTGAAGTGAACGGTCTGCCCATAAATTTTGATGGTCCCCGAGGTGGGTTTATATAGCCCGGCCAGGACGTTCATCAACGTACTTTTGCCTGCCCCATTCTCACCCAACAAGGCATGAATTTCTCCCTGCTCCAGGGTAAAGTTGACCCGGTCGTTGGCCAGCACGCCCGGAAAACGAACCACGATATCTTTCATTTCGACAGCATAGGGTGTTTCGGTCATCAAGGCTCCTCGTATAAAAAGGGGCGAAGCCAGATAGGTTGGTATACTCGACCCTGAGCTACCCAACCACCGTTTGGCTTCGCCCCCTTAATGTTGAAACTATCTCTTAATTCAATTCTGGCAACTCAGCCGTAACGTTTTCGTTCCACCAGTACATGCAGGTCTTGCACGGGCTGCCAAACTGCTTGAAGCCGTCCAGGTCGGGTTGCTCCAGGCTGACGCCATCGGCCAGCACTTCATTGCCCTGGTTATCCTTGATGGGGCCTTTGAATACGTCAAAGCGAGTGAACTCGCCCTTGAGCATTTTGGCCAGGGTGTCTTTCACCAGTTTTACATCGGCCTCAGGTAAATCTTTGATGCCGGGTTGGGGCGTTTCGCCTTCCATAAAACCATAGAGACCCAGGCCGCCGGAGTCGCCGTCGAAGTATTCGAAGCCACCTTTCCACGTGCCATCCATTGAGCCTTGCACGATTTTGGCGTAGATGATGCCCCAGTTCCAATACATCGAGGTCAAACACTTGTCGCTGGTGCAGTTGCCTTTGTAGTCATAGGTAATACCCCATTTGCCTTCAGGCGCCGCTTCGGCCGGAGCAGGGGTGTCCGCGCCGGTCATAACTACCTGGGCGCCTCCATCAAACAGGGATTTAGCTGCTTCTTTTTCCACAATAGGATCGTGCCAGGTAAAAATCCAGCGCACATCAATTTTGCACTCGGGGCAGGTTTTCTGCACACCCAAAGCAAACGCGTTGCCCAGGCGCAACTCTTCAGGAATGGGGAAAGTAGCCATATAACCCAGCTTGGGGTTACCATCCAACTTGGCCCGCGATCCGGCCAGCATCCCGGCCAAATACTTTATATCTTCCATGGCGCCCATCAGGTTGCCAAAGTTCTCATTGTTGGTTTTGTAGCCGCTGATATGGATGATGTTGATATCGGGAAATTCATTGGCTACAACTTCGGAGGCGTCCATAAAGCCAAAGGAAGTGGTGAAAATGACATTAAAGCCTTTGCGAGCCAGGGAGCGAATAACCTGCTCCGCGTCAGCACCCTCGGCTACGTTTTCAACATAAGCGGTATGCACCCCCTCGACGTTTTCTTCGACGTACATCCGGCCAACGTCGTGAGCTTGCGACCAGCCGCCATCGTCATGCGGGCCAACCAGGACAAAGGCCACGTTAAATTTCCCTTCCTCGATGGAAGGAATCTGATACTTACTGGCCGCATCGGCCGGCGCTTCGGTCTTGGCCTCTTCAGTAGCAGCCGGCGCTTCGGCCTTGGCCTCTTCAGTGGCAGCCGGCGCTTCGGCTTTGGCCTCTTCAGTGGCAGCCGGCTTTTCAGCAGCCGGTTCTTGAGCGGCGGGCTTTTCTGCGGCGGGTGGAGCGGCTGGAGCTGGACCACACTGGGCCGCTACCAGGGCCAGGGTGAGGATAATTAAGCCAATCCAGAAATAGCGTTTCATAATTTTCTCCTCCGAGATCTAAGTAGAATTGATAACTTTTGGTGAAAAAATCTTTTATGACCCTTTGAAAAAATTACAGCTATGGGGTGGTTCTATCACCTCCTTTACACACCCGTTTGACATCGACCTATACTACCATGACCCATTGGGATTTCAAAATAGATAAAGACCGCTGACCCCCTCCCTTCCCTCCCCCTATCAGGGGGAGGGTTAGGGTGGGGGTCGTTTAGCTGTACCCCTCAGAAAAAACTTCAATCATCAGGTATGGATTGCCCAGGGGATAAAGAATAGGGCAGGTGCAGCCGTTGGTTACGTATTCGCGCACTTTGGCCTTAACCTCTTCCGGCGTGCCGCTGGCGGTGATACGCTGCACCAGTTCGTCCGGCACCAGGGGCATGGCTTCTTTGATTTGCTCTTTGGTAGCCGGCCAGCCCAGGATGGATTGGATTTTTTTGACTGTTTCCGGGGGGGTGTTACTGGCTTTGGCGATGTGCGGCTGTTGGGCCAGGTATTGGGTCAGCATCCACCTGGCCCCGTCCAGCGCTTTGGCTTTGTCGGTATGCACCGAGCAAATCATCAACTGAGGCCGGTCAATGTCGGCCAGCGTCCGGCCTGCCCGCTCGGCCCCGGCTTTTAATGCCGCCAGAGCTTCGTGGTTATATTCAGGAGGGACGCAGTAGTTGAGCACAGCGCCATCGGCGATTTCGCCGGTCATCTCCATCATCTTTAAACCGGTCGCGCCGATCATAATGGGCACATGGCGCGGCTCGCGGCGGCCATGCACCACGTCGAGTTCGATGCCTTTGACCTTGTGGAACTCGCCCTCGTAGGTCACATTTTCCAAGTTCAGCAGACGGCGCATAACCTCAACCGTTTCGCGCATGGCTTGCAGCGGTTTACGCCGCTCGATGCCCACATTAGCCGCCAGCGGGTCCCACCAGGCCCCGATCCCGCAGATGATCCGGTTGGGGGCCAGGTCGTCCAGGGTGAGGAAAGTGGCCGCCAGCAGGCCAATATTGCGGGTCCAGTTGTTGATGACCCCGGAGCCGACCTTAATTCGCTCCGTTACAGCGGCGAAAGCGGCCATCGGCACAATGGCGTCGCGCACCAGCCGGCTCTCCGCCTGCCAGACCGCCTCAAAGCCGTGCTTTTCGGCGTACTGGGCGATCTTCATGCCCTCGCGCAGTTCGTGGGCGTCTTGTAAATATAGGGCTACTCGATTTTGACTCATAGCAAAACTCCTTTGTTATTACCTCATTTTTATGTCCAAAACTTGGTTGACTGACAGATTTAACATTGTGGCCTAAATTTACCGCAGAGAGCGCAGAGGCCGCCGAGAAATTTATAAAAATCTCTGCGTTCTCAGCGTCCTCAGCGGTGAAAGATTAAATTTGTCAGTCAATCAGGTCCAAAACCCTTCGTGGACAGTTTTGGCTTCCTCTTCCAACAGCGGGCCGATCACTTCCACCGGCCGGCTGCTGCGAGCAAAAACTTCGCGGCATGGCAGGCGCATCGTTTCATTGTCGGGATGAGCGCCGGCGATGTTATATAGGCCCTCCTCGCTCAAGCCAAAAACCACCCGCCCCACCTGGCCCCAATGAATCGCCCCCGCACACAT
This sequence comes from uncultured Caldilineaceae bacterium, assembly GCA_964622215.1. Classification (GTDB taxonomy): domain Bacteria; phylum Chloroflexota; class Anaerolineae; order 4572-78; family J111; genus DSQQ01. The sequence goes on along the minus strand of CAZUNT010000247.1, from coordinate 3,727 downwards.
AGCGCACGGTTCGGTGCTGGTGTAGAGCGTACACTTGCGCAGCGTGGCCGGGTCAAATTGGCGTGAAGCCAGGCGGATAAGATTTGTTTCGGCGTGACCGGTGCAGTCACGCTCGGTGTTGACTGTGTTTTCAGCTTCCAAAAGCACCATGTTATTTTCGTCAACCAAAATCGCCCCAAAGGGATGATTGCCGTGCTCTCGGGAGCGACGGGCTACGGCAATCGCCTGCCGGAGATGCTGCAGATAGATTTCGTTCATACTTGAACCTCGTGCCGTTCCCCGGCCATCATCAAGCCCAATTCTTCCACAGTTGTCCTATCGTTATCCACAATGCCCATAATTTCACCGCCGAACATAACCACAATTCGATCCGACAGAGCGCGGATTTCGTCCAAGTCTTCGGAGATGAGCAGAGTGGCCAGCCCTTCGGCTCGCTGCAACAGCAGTTGGTCATGAATATACTCGGTTGCGCCGATATCTACCCCACGGGTAGGCTGGGCGGCAATAAGCACGCGGGGCCCGCGAGTCTGTTCGCGGGCCAGCACCACTTTTTGGATGTTTCCACCTGATAGACTTTTAACCGGCGTTTCCTTGCTTGGCGTCTTGATCCTGAACTGGCGAATCATCTCGACAGCGCGTTGGGCTATCTGCTTGAACTGTAAGAAAATGCCCTGGCTGTAAGGGGGCCGGGTGTGATCGCGCAGAATTAGGTTTTCGGCCACGCTAAAATCCTTGATGACCCCGTCTAACATTCGTTCTTCCGGGATATACGACAGGCCAGCCTGAATTCTCTCCGCCGGGGGCAGATGGGTCACCTCTTGCTTGGCCAGAAAGATCTGGCCGGAAGCGACCGGCCATAACCCGGCAATCACTTCGGCCAATGGTCTCTGGCCATTGCCGGAAACTCCGGCCACGCCGACAATTTCACCGCTGCACACCTCTAAATTAATATTGCGCAGTACCGGCGTGCCTTGACTGGCCAGCGCCTGGACATTCAATAATTTCAGCCGAGCCTCCCCGGCGGTAGCAGCCTGGTGAACCCGTTCCAGGGAGACCTCGCGCCCAACCATCATCTGGGCCAGGTCGCGCTTGGTCACTTCGGCAGTCAACCGTGTGCCCACGACTCTGCCGTCACGTAGTACGGTCACCCGGTCGGTCAGGTCTAGAATTTCGTGAAGCTTATGGGAGATAAAAATGAGGGCATGCCCCTCTTTGGCCATCTGCCTGAAGATGGCAAAGATGTCGTCAACTTCCTGGGGGGTCAAGACTGCCGTTGGTTCGTCCAGCACCAACAGCGCCGCCCCCCGATAGAGGGCTTTGACAATTTCGACTCGCTGCTGCTGCCCTACGGCCAAATCTGAAATGTAAGCCTCAGGCTTCACATGTAGCCCGTACTTATTGGCCAGGTCGCGGATGCGCGACGAAACATGATCCAGGTCGAGCATTGGCCCGCGAGAAGACTTCAACCCCAGGGCCACATTTTCGGCCACGGTCAGATTATCGACCAGCATAAAATGTTGGTGGATCATGCCGATGCCGTAATTCAGCGAGTCGGTGGGCGAGTGAATATGGATGGGGCGGCCGTTCAACAAAATCTCCCCGGCGTCGGGTTGGTACAGCCCATACAAAATTTTCATCAGGGTACTTTTGCCGGCCCCATTTTCGCCTAGCAGGGCGTGAATTTCACCCGCTTTCACGTCGAAGTCAACATGGTCGTTGGCCAGCACGCCTGGAAATCTTTTGACGATCCCCCGCATCTCCAACGACTCGATACGGGGCAGACCGGAAGGAAGGAGATTGGTTTCAGTCATAGTCTTTGTAAAATCGTGTGGCATCTTGCGTCTTCTGTTATTAGAGTTGTTGCTGAATAAGGTGGGAAGAATTATGGGACACAGATTCACACAGACGCGAAGCGCACAGATTTTTCTTTAATTTTTTGACCAATCTGTGTTTTTCTGTGTTCATCTGTGTCCAATTTCTTATTGAGCAATACGTCTATTGTCACGGAAGACGCAACACGCCAGATAACACATTACCTCGGTTCGGCCACAATTTTGATAGAGCCGTCAATTAGCCCGGTTTCGGCTGCTTTGGCCGCCGCAACCGCCTCTTCCGGCAGCTTATCGCTGTAAATCATCCGAATGCCGCCGTTTTTGAAGGTGAGCTGGAGGACTTTGCCGCCCAATTCGCCGGCCTGGTGACTCTTGATCATCTCAAGTACTAAATTTTTCCAATCATATAGCGCCGTAGCAATCACCACGTCGGGGGCTACCGGGCTTTGGTCAGCTTGGATGCCAATCCAGGGGATGCCCTTGTCTTTGGCCACGCCGATAGCGCCGACGACCTGTTGGGATGAACCCGTCAAAATATCCGCCCCGGCCTTCACCTGCACGTTGGCCGCCTCGGCGGCCAGGGAGGTGTCGCCAAAGGAGCCGGTAAAGGAGACATTCACTGTGACGCTGGGATCGGTGGCCTTGACGCCGGCCAGGAAGCCATCTACGTGGAGTTTGGCGTCGCCCGCATCCACCGGGCCGACCAAACCAATCACCTTAGACTTGGTCAGCTTGGCGGCCAGAACACCCGACACATAACCACCTTCATCGCCGCGAGGATCGTAGGCAAAAATGTTGGTGATGCCCTGGTCAGCCCCGGTGTTGGTGGTGGTGCCCCAAGCAAAGCTGGTTTCGGGGAAATCGGGCGCAATTTCAAACAACGATGTACCGTATTGAGCGCCGTGAGCGATGATCAGGTTATAACCATTGTCGGCATAGTCGCGGATAGCGGCAGCGGCATCGGTCACATTGAACATATTCTCGGTATAGGCGATCTCGACCACATCCTTACCGGCGGCGTCCTGGATTTGCTTCAAAGAGTCAAACATGCATTGGCTCCAGGCGAAGTCGCTGATGGTACTGGGCATAATGATGGCAATGCGGATCGGTTTGATGTCCACCTCCATCGCTTCAGGTTCGGCTGCGGCTTCGGCCTCTGCCGGTTCGGCTGCCATTGCTTCTCCGACGGTGATAGAACCATCAACGATACCTGCTTCGGTTTTTTGAGCGGCGGTGATGGCCTCACCGACCAGCTTTTCGTTGTAGAGCATGCGTAAGCCGCCATTCTTGAGGTCGATGGAGTAAGCCGTCCCGCCCATTTCGCCGGCCTGGTGCTTTTTGATCATATCTATAACCGTGTCATACCAGTCGAAAAGTTGGGTGGAGACAACCGTATCGGGGGCCAGCGAACTCTGGTCAGACTGGGTGCCCATCCACATGACGCTGCTGTCTTTGGCTACGCCAATCGCGCCGACCACTTGTTGGGCGGAGCCGGTCAAAATGTCGGCTTTGGCATTGATGTGGGTTTTGGCGGCTTCGGCAGCCAGGGCGGTGTCGCCAAAGGAGCCGGTATAGGAAACGTTGACGGTGATATCGGGCTTGGTCGCTTTGGCTCCGGCCACAAAGCCGTCAATGTAGAGCTTGGCGTCGCCCGCTTCAACAGGACCGACCACGCCGAGCACGCCGGATTTGGACAAAGTGGCGGCCAGGACGCCGTTGACATAGCCGCCCTGCTCCGCTTTGGCTTCATAGGCAAAAACGTTGGTTAAACCCTGTTCTTTGCCCACGTCGGTCGCCGTGCCCCAGGCAAAGCTGGTCTCGGGGAAGTCAGGAGCAATCTCAAACAGGGAGGTCCCGTATTGGGTGCCGTGGGCCAGGACCAGGTTGTAGCCGTT
>CAZUNT010000246.1:0-10434 GCA_964622215.1 uncultured Caldilineaceae bacterium | reverse complement strand
CATGGACCAGGTAAAAGTGTCCTTGAGCCTGCGGGCTGACCTGCCGCTGTAAGGTAGCCATCCAGTTCTGCTGGACATCCATCGGTAGGACATTCATGGGTTGGTAATTCTGCATTTTAATTTTTCCTTTCTTTTTGATAAAAATTTACAATTTCAGGCCAATCCTTTGGCCAAAGCATAAACTTCGTGGGCGTCGAAGACGTAATTATTCACTTCAAAAAGTTTGGCAATGGCCGCCCGGTGAACTTTCATCTTGAGGTTGCCAATTCCCAGGCCGCCCAGGCATTTTTTGCCGTGTCGCACTTCGCCCTTGTCCATTATCTCCAGGCCGCCTATACCTAGAGGGGGCACAGTGTTGATATCGGCCAAAATTTCCAGGGTGGGGCTATCTTGCCACATCACTGCGGACACAAGCTCAATTCCGGCTGCGCCTGCGGCCAAAACGATCTGCGCTCCGTCAAGGGCCGCCCGGGTTGACTCCGGATCAGAAACCTGCCTGGGGGTGAGTGAAACCCCAAAACGTGCGGCCATATTGGCACAAGCAGCCTCGGCCCGATCCAGCTTGCGGGAGGTAAGAGTCACGTCCGCTCCTTCCAGGGCCAATAGGACGGCTCCACGCTGGCCAACCGGGCCGGTGCCGGCAAAAACCACGGCCTTTTTACCGGTCACCCGGCCCAGGCCGGTTATCTTGGCCACGGCTGCCGCCGCCGTCGTATTGCAGCCGTTGCTATCCAGCATAACCGAAACCCGAAAGTTAGAGAAAAAAATTTTCCGAATAACATCGAAGACGGCTTCCCCTTGAGCCAGATTACTTCCACCCACAAACAGGGCCGTGTAGTTCTTATCCTTGGCCCCCCGGGTAAAGATGGCCCCATGAACAAGTTCTTCGACATTAGTGGGATTGATATTGGGGAAAGAGAGGAGATGGTCAGCGCCACCGTCATAAGCAACGACGCCATCAAAGGCGCTGGGAATAGGGTCAGTATCTAACTGAAAGAGTAACTTCTTCATTGAACGTTCCTCCTTAACAAAGCCATTTTAACACTTAGTTGGGGCAAATGCAATACCCAAAATTGCAGTCAATAACTGTTCCTCACTAATCCGCCCCTGCCGATGGCGCTCTCTATTCAACACCAGATGGGGCGTACCCATCACCTGGTAGCGATGGGCTAATTCAACCAGCGCCACCGCCGATATAGCTTCTGCCGTAATCAGAGGGTTTTCAAAAGCAAATTTGTGAACCAGGCTGACCGCCTGGGCGCAGGTAGGTCAAGTGGGGGTGGTGAAGATTTCCAGGTGAACGAGGATACGTAGATCGGCTAAAGCCTGCCGGGTTTTTGGCGCTAAGCCAGAGTCACCTCGCCCGATTACCACTATGGCCGAAACTAAAGCCGCCAGTTCAAGGCCCAGGGGCGCGCCGGCAAAGAGCAATTCTCGGCCATTCTGACTGCGCACAATCACCCGATCAGCAACCAGATCGGGAGGGGCTGGTTGGGTGGTAACAGACAGATGGGGCGTTAGCGCCATCAAATCGGATAGAACGGCCAGTGTATCCGGCTCCGGCTGTTCAACGGCCAGATAGATGGCCTCCACCGGCGAGACGATTTCTTCCAAAAGGGCTTGGAGGCTCGCTCCCTGGTAGATTTTTAGAATTGACATGCCAGGGGGAACACTTAGCGGCGGTTCAGACGCGGATTTAAGGCATCTTGCAGGCCATCGCCGAGCAGGTTAAAGCCGAGCACCACCAGAGCAATCAAGAAACCGGGAATAAACACCAGGTGAGGCGCGGTTCGATAACTTTGAAATTCATCGCCGACCATCACTCCCCACTCCGGCGTGGGCGGCTGAGCGCCCAACCCCAGAAAGGAAAGCGCCGCCACTTCGACAATACCCACCCCAATGCCCAGGGTGGCCTGAACAATCAAAGGGGTAATGGCATTAGGTAAAATATCGCGAAACAGGACACGCACAGGGGGCACACCTAAGGCTCGATCAGCCAAAATGTAATCCTGCTCTTTGACCGATAGGATACTGGCTCGAATAATCCGGGCATAAACCGGAATGGTAACGATGCCAATGGCAATCAGGGCATTGATCAGGCCAGGTCCCAGGGAGGTGACAATGGCAATAGCTAGAATCAAAGCGGGAAAGGCCAGCAGAACATCCATCGTGCGCATAATGGCGTCGTCAACCCAGCCGCCGACAAAACCGGCTATCGCTCCCAGGAACAGTCCGGCAACTACGGCAAACCCAATAGAAGCAAAGCCAACCATTAACGATAGCCGCGCTCCATAGACGACCCGGCTGAAAAAATCCCTCACATTGGCGTCAAGCCCAAAGATATGCTGCGTTTTCTCCTGCGGGCAACCTAGCAGATGAATACAGGGGGCAGAGCGTTTCTTTTCACCCGTGCTGATAAAGGATTGATTGGGATCATAAGGAGCAACCACGGGAGCAAAGACAGCTACCAGGATCAAAAACAGCAGAATGATCATCCCGACGACCGCTGACCGTTTTTGGAATAAATGGCGAATAGCGTCTTGATAGAGGCTGCTGGGTTGTTTGGCTTTGAAGGTGGCTGTCGTTATTTGCACCATGATGGGTTCAGCCGTCATAATTTTCTCCATAAATAGACCGCCGACGGCAGACCGCCGACCGCCAAAAGATATTTTCGGTATGTAGACCCTGTTAGTGGCTAACTCAGGCGGATACGTGGATCAAGGAAAGCATAGGAAATATCGACAATCATATTAACGATGACAAATCCAACGGCGACGATAAGAGTTAACCCCTGGACAATGACGTAATCGCGAGCCGTAATCGCTTCATAGAGTGTTCGTCCCAGACCGGACAGGTTAAAGATGGTCTCGGTCAACACGGCGCCGCTCAGTAAATACCCCAATTGCAAACCTACAATCGTAACCACCGGCAGCATAGCATTGCTTAGTCCGTGCCCGACCACAACCCCCCATTCGGCCAAGCCCTTGGCCCGGGCGGTCCGGACATAATCCAGGCTAAGTACCTCGAGCAGGCTGGAACGGGTAATGCGGGCAATGATGGCCAGAGGGATCGTCCCTACGGCAATCGCCGGTAAAAGCAGGTGCTTGAAGGTATCCCCAAAAGCAGCCCAGTTAGCCGTCAGCAGGGCATTTACCAGGTAAAGGTTGGAAATAAAAGTACAAAGGTAATAAAAGATTGTATCCGGAGTTAAATTCCAACCCCACACCTGATAAAAAGGCGTGTTATCAATGCCGGAAGTGAGCCGACCCGAGGGAGGCATTTGGAGAAATGTATCTTTTAAAATCAAGGCGAAAAGAAATTGCAGTAATAAGCCCAAAACAAAGATAGGCACCGAAACACCGATATTGGCCCCCACCATGGTGCCCACATCAATCGCCGAGTTATGCCAATAGGCCGAGGTAATGCCCAACAAAACACCCAGAAAGGTGGCGAAAAGCATGGCCAAAAGCGCCAGTTCAACCGTAACCGGCAGCCGCTCGGCCACAATCTGGCTCACCGGACGACCATAACGGAACGAATTCCCTAAATCCTGCTCTATCACAATTTGGCGCAGATAAATCCCAAATTGGACCATGATAGGCTGATCCAAACCGGTACGCTTGATGAAGGCATCACAAATCTCGTCGGTGGCCCGCTCGCCAAGCACAGCCCGGCAGGGATCGCCCGGAATTAGCCGGGCCAGAACAAAGGTAACGAGCAATATACCAACTAATACAGGGACAGCCAGGGCTATCCGGCGAGCGATGTATTGAAACATATCAATCCTATCTCATGTTTGGGTTGAGAGTAAGGGGGATTTTACCCTGCACGGTAATTGACAATATCAACGTACCGGCGTGTTAATAGCCCATTTTATCATCAGATGATAACCCAAACTGAACGAATTCGCAAAAAGATAGCACAAAGGCCGGTTTTTATTTGCTTAGGATTGTTGGTCCATCACTTACACCACTTTTTGGATAATCTTGCCGCCGACCTTTTCTTTAAGGATTAACTTGGTCCGACCATCGGCCATCTTTTCTTCCTTGACCAGGAAGTGAGCAGTATCATACTCGGTCATCTGCACGCCGGTATCAACCTCCGCAGAGCCACGCCAGACTTCCAGTTCAACCGGCTCCCACCGTTTCGACTCAATGGAGCGATAGGCGGCATCCATAATGGCATTAACCACGTAGCCATCGTAGAAGGTTTCCATGGGCGCTTGACCTTTATCCAGCGCGTTGAGCATGTCGCTGAACATCTCTACATAGCCTAGCGCCCCCACCTCGTCACCCACCGGGAAAAGCCAGCCGGTTTCACTTTCTGATTTTTCGGAAACGTACCCTTTTTCGCCACTGGCGGTGAAGAACTCAAAACCGGTGCGCAGCCAGTGGTTGAGCCAGATGGTTCCCTCGGTACCCGAAACTTCGTCGCGCAAATCCATACCGCCACGGAAAGTCCAACTTACTTCAAACTGGCCGACGGCCCCATTGGCATACCGCACCAACCCAACGGCGCTGTCCTCGGCCTCAATGGGATGAACCTGGGTGTCGGCCCAACACATGACCTCCAGCGGCCGAACCTCCTTACCAATAAAATTGCGATTAATCTCAATACAGTGGCAGCCCATATCAACGATAGCCCCCCCACCGGAGATTTCTTTATTCCAGAACCAGTCGCTATGAGGGCCAGGGTGAGTTTCGCGGGAGCGCGCCCATAACACTTTACCCAAGGCGCCGTTACGGACAGATTTGAGCGCCTTGAGTGTTTTAGGCGGATAAACCAGGTCTTCGAGATAGCCGTGAAAAACTCCGGCTGCCTCGACCACATCAAGCATACGCTTGGCCTCGGCGGCGTTCCGGCCCAGCGGCTTGGTGCAAAGCACCGCCTTACCCGCTTTGGCAACCAGCCTCACCGCCTCTTCATGTTGGTTGTTGGGCAGACCAATGACCACCACATCAGTGTTAGGATCATTGATGGCTTCAACCAGATCAGTCGTCCATTTGGGAATACCCCAATCCTGGGCGAACTTTTTTGCTCGCTCGGCCGTGCGGGAATAAACCACCCCCACCTGGTCACGGCTGCGCTGGCCGTGCAGAACCATCGTATAAAACATACCGATCAAACCGGTGCCAAGCATAGTAATTTTGTGCATCACTTATTTCTCCTTTGAAAATAGCGTTTGAACGTTTGAACGTTTTCAACCTTAATAGGGGGAAAAGGTATGGGTAATACTATATTCATACCGATCCGCTCGATAGTAACTGGTGGTGTACTCCACAATCTGCTGATTATTAGTATAGGCCGTTGTATTAACGATGAGCAGAGGAGCACTTTTAGCTACTTGCAGCAATTCGGCTTGCAGTTTGTCGGCAGTAGTCGCGCTGATGGTATGGTGAATCTGGGCAATGACCAGCTTGTATTCGGTGGCTAATATGTCGTATAAACTGCACTGATTGAAGTCGTACTTTTCCAGTCCCGGGCATAATTCGATCAGAATGGTAGAGGATTGCAGACCGATAGGTTCATTATCGCCAAAACGCAGCCGAACCAGGTGTAAACAAGGCGCGCCGATTTTAGAACGTAATACCGCCGGCGCGATCTCATCGATCACCCCTGGGGCAATTTCCAGCACTTTAGAGTGCGCCAGGCGGTCCATATCGGCCATTTGGCGGGTGAAACTACGATCCAGGAAGAATTCCACCCGGCCGGTTTGGGGTTTGACGATGGTCCCCCGGCCGGCCCGGCGCACAATCAGGTCATCTGCTACTAGCCGAGAGAGGGCCATCCGAATCGTGTGTCGCCCCACCCCATAAGCTCGGCAAAGTTCCAACTCAGGCGGTAGGGTAGCCTGAGAAGGGATTTGGCCCGACGTGATCAACCGTCTTAAATCCTGTTCAATTTGGAAATAGAGAGGAATAGGGCTATTAGGGTTTACCGTCGTAAGCGTTAATTCGTCAATGTTGACCGAGTTATCATTTTCCATTACATGACTTCCCCAAAATGTCCGCACATTAGAAACATTTTATTGCATACCAGACTTGTTGTCAACTCCCATCTGCCACCAAATAGCTCAAAATTGTAACCTTTTGAGAAATGTCCCAGACCCTAAAGGTCTCAAAGACCTTTAGGGTCTTCATCCGGCAAGAAACAGCGTGTTTCTTGGTAGTAATTTGTCAGAAGATTTGGTCTTTTGTACAATGTTCCTAATGTACGGATATTTAGAGCTTATCCCAGGAAAGCAAGAGGATATAAAAAATGACCCTAAGCCCTCGTGAACGTGTTTTAATAGCATCCCATCACCAGGAACCCGATCGGGTCCCGCTCGCTTTGTGGGGGAGCTGGTATGGTCTGACCGACAAATTATATTTTAATGCGCTCAAAATTTTGGGATGGGAGCCTGTTCCGCCTTTTCGCCCTGATCGATTCCATTCCGTCAACTACTATGATGACCGCCTCCTGCACTATTTGGGGGTAGATGTGCGCCATGTTGACCCGGGCGCAGTATCGGCTTATAGCAAAATCCGGGGCGATGGCGCGGATGCTTTCGGCATTAAGTGGGATACCAGCGGTTTGTACCGCACGGCTAACCATCACCCCCTTCAAACTGCCTCGGTTGAAGAAATTTACGCCTACCCTCTGCCTACCGCCGACGAGGTTATTCAAACCGAGCCAATTTTGGAGCGAATCAAAACCATTCGGGCGATGGACCAAGAGTACGCGGTTATAGGTCGAGCCGTAGCCTCTTATGGTTTTTTTGAAATGTCCCAATCGCTGCGCCAACACGAACAGCTTTTTGTGGATTTGGCCTGGTCGCCCGATATTGTTAAGGCGCTGGTAAACCGGCTGTACGACTGTTATACGGCCTGGATCGAGCGTTTTCTAGACATAGCCGGTAAATATCTTGATATCCTCGAACTACCCGGCGATGATTTTGCCGGGAATGCCGGCCCCTTGATTGCGCCCAAGATGTTTGACACCTATTTTAAGGAGCCTTATCAAAGTTTGATTAGCCGGATTAAAAGCCATAGCCCACATATCAAAGTGATTTATCATGCCGATGGGGCTATGACTGCTTTCCTGCCCCGGCTCATAGAGATTGGCACTGACATTTTCCACTCAGCCGAGCCGTTGCCTGCCTGGAATTTGGCTGAAATGAAGCTCAAATACGGCGACCAGCTTGTTTTTATGGGTGGGATTGACATCCGGGAAGCGCTGCAAGGTGACAAGGCCGGGGTCATCGCCGAGGTAAAAACTCGCCTGCGCGAGCTGGGGGCCGGCGGCGGGTATATTCTGGCGCCGGCCAACCATGTGCAGTGGGATGTCCCGCCGGAAAACTTATTTACTCTGTACCAGGCGGCCAGGGAATACGGCGGCTATCCCCTGAACCTGGATAAGTAGGAGTGATTAGCTAGTGTTTGTCATCATCGGCACGACAACAGCCGACCTGTTTGTTTTTAGTCCGGCTCCCTTCGCCAATCTTAGCGGCGATGGTTTTCGGGCCAACAACCTGGTTTTTACCGACCATCCCCTAACTATTTTGATGGGCGGCAACGGCGGCAACAGCGCCTATGTCCTGGCCGGGTTGGGAGTCCCCACCGCCCTGTGCAGTGCGGTGGGGCAGGATATCCTGGGTGATACCCTGGTACGCTGGCTGGCGTCGCGGCAGGTTAATCTGGCAGGGTTACAGCGCAGCGACACCTATGCTACTTCTACCTCGACCATTATTATGTGTCACGCCGCCGATCAAGCTGTCTTTCATCATCTGGGAGCTACTCAAGCAATCAGCCTAGCCCACATCCCTGAACACCTCCTAACCCAGGCCGAAGCCCTGCTGGTGACCAGTTTCTCCATTATGCCTCAGATGCGGGCCGAGGGGGTTGCTCAGGTCCTGGCGACCACCCATCAGGCCGGCGGGTTGACTGCGCTTGACATCGGTCCGGCCATTGGCGAACCGGTCCTTCTGGCCGAACTACTCCCTCTCCTGCCTCACCTCGATTATCTGCTAGCCAATACGCACGAACTGGCTGTACTCACCGGCGAAGTGGATACGGAAGCCGCCAGCACCCACCTGATCAAGGCAGGAGCCAGCCGGGTGGTTATTAAACGAGGGGGGCAGGGTGCGTCGGTGTGGGGGCAAGGGGTGCGGGTTGACGGGGCAGGTTTTGCCGTGCCGGCTCACATCTCTGTTGGTGCGGGCGACTCTTTTAATGTGGGCTTTCTGTATGGCGTCAAACAGGGCTGGCCGTTGGAAAAAGCCGTCTACTTTGGCAATGCCGTAGCCGCTCTGGTGGTCTCCGGTAAGCGGGGGGTATTGGGCGGGCCAAGCCTGGCTGAAGTGGAGGCTTTTCTCGATGAACACAAGTAAGCCAGTCAGCTCAGTCCAATTTGCCTCGTTATAAATTGTGTTATAAAATCCTGAAACACAGTGGCCTAGCCACTATACAACCCCAAAGAATTTTCAATGGCGAAAGAACTGGTCAAAACCCCCATTTACCAACAATTAAATGAACTCTTGCGTAATTTGATTCGCGGGGGTCAGTTTAAGATTAACGATCAGTTTCTGACCGAGCGGCAAATTTGCGAACGTTTTGGCGTCAGCCGGGCCACCGCCAACAAGGCCCTGTCAAACCTGGTGACCGAGGGTGTCCTGGAGTTTAAAAAAGGCATCGGCACCTTTGTCCGCGGGGGAACCCTTGGTTACGATCTGCGCACCCTGGTCAGCTTCACCGATAAAGCCCTGGCTGTGGGTAAAACCCCCTCGACTCAGGTTTTAAAATATCAAACTCTTCCGGCCAGTCAAGCCGAAGTTGACCTGGTTCGGTCATTACGGTTACAGCCAGAAGATGAGCTATATTATATAAAACGGCTCCGGCTGGCAGATGGCATTCCTGTTATCCTGGAACAGCGTTATATCGTGGCCAAGTTCTGTCCCGGCCTGACCGAAGTTGAACTGGCCGGCTCGCTCTATACGATCTGGGTAGAAAAGTACAAGCTGGATATCGCCGGGGCCGATCAAGTCATCCGAGCTGTACCGATTGTGGGGGCTGAGGCCAATCTGCTCAAAGTGGCTGCGGGCGCTTCCGGCCTGCTGGTCACCTCGGTCGGCTATCTAACCGAGGGGATACCTCTGTGGCAGGAACGCACCTTCTATCGCGGTGACGCCTACGAGTTTCAAAACCGGTTGGGGCCTATCCAAACGGCCCGCCCGGCTACCGGCACATTGCTAGACTTTGAAAATAAAACAGGCTGATTGCTATTAAAAGGAGCTTAATGATGTACAATTTAGGTGTTGCTATCATTGGTACCGGCTTTATGGGGCCGGCCCATACCGAAGGGCTGCGACGCCTGGGGATCAACGTGGTCGGTATTCTCGGCTCGTCTCCCGAAAAATCGCGCCAGGCAGCCAAAAGCCTGGGACTGCCCACAGCCTACCATAATTATGAAGAGGTATTGGCCGATGCAGCGGTCCAGGTAATCCACATCACTACCCCCAACCGTTGGCACTTCGACCAGGCCAGCGCTGCCTTAAAGGCCGGCAAACACGTCCTATGCGAAAAACCCCTGGCTATGACTTCAACCGAGTCGGCGGCATTGGTCGAGTTGGCCCGACAAACCGGGCTGGCAGCCGGCGTCAACTACAACATCCGTTTTTACCCGCTCAACCTGGAAGCCCGCGAGCGGGTGCAAGGCGGCGACCTGGGCGACATCTACTCTATCCACGGTGGTTATGTGCAGGATTGGCTGCTCTACCCAACCGACTATAACTGGCGGGTTCTGGCCGGCGAGGGCGGCAAACTACGCGCCGTAGCCGATATCGGCACTCATTGGCTGGATTTGATCCAGATGATTACCGGCCTGGAAGTAGAGGCCGTGCTGGCCGATTTGAACACCGTCCATCCAGTCCGGCAACGACCCAAGGGCGAGGTAGAGACTTTCTCCGGGAAAGTGCAGCAACGTGAGGCAACTGAGGCAATCAACATCGAAACCGAAGATTATGGGGCCATCCTGCTGCGTTTTAAAGGCGGGGCGCGTGGTTCGCTGTGGGTATCACAGGTAACAGCCGGACGCAAAAACTGCCTGCGCTACGAAATTGCCGGCTCGAAGAGCGCCCTTTTCTGGAATAGCGAGCAGCCTAACGATTTATGGCTGGGCTATCGCCACAAACCCAACGAAGTTTTGATCCGCGACCCCGGCCTGGTCTCCCCGGCGGCCCGGGCCTTTATTTCCTATCCCGGCGGCCATAACGAAGGCTACGACGATACCTTTAAGCAGTGCTTTAAGGCTTTCTATGATTACATTGCCGCCGGTGATTTCGCCGTTCTACCGCCTTTCCCTACCTTTGCCGATGGACACAAAGAAATTCTATTGTGCGAAGCTATTCTTAGAAGCCATCAAGAGGAACGGTGGATAAGGGTAGGGAGTAGGGAGTAA
>CAZUNT010000245.1:0-10510 GCA_964622215.1 uncultured Caldilineaceae bacterium | reverse complement strand
CATTTTAGCAAATTCATAAACAATTGTTGCGTAATTTCAGCGCAAGTATGCTACACTGGTAGTGTACCACAACATTGAAGCAGAGGAATAAACCTGATGGAATCTGCTGAAAACAAAAGTGAACGCCTGTTGCAATTGGAACAGCTTTTGCTAAATCACCCCCAGGGCCTACACCGGGCCGAGATTGCCCGCCGTTTAAACGTCCACCGGGCGACCGCCGGGCGCTACATCGAGGAACTGAGTCTGCGCATTCCAATTTGGGAAGACGGCAACCTGTTGGGGATTAATCGTGATGATTACTTGACCCATGTGCGTCTAACCATTCACGAGAGTATGGCTGTTCACCTGGCGACGCGGTTGATGGCTACTCGTATGGATAAACATAATCCGCACGCAGCGGCAGCTTTAAGGAAATTGGGCCAGGCGCTCAACAAATTTACTCCGCAGATTAGCCAACATTTGCTGGCTTCAGCCAATGTGATGGACGACGCCGCCCAACGCCACGACCCCGTCTATTTGGATGTTTTAGAAACCCTCACCCGCGCCTGGTCAGATGGCCGCCTGGTTCACCTATGGCACAAACATGAAGAGAGCGGCAAAGTGTCTGAGTATGATTTTGCACCCTACTTCATCGAACCATACGCCGTTGGACAAACCACGCACGTGATAGGCTTACGCCGCCCGCCGGGTAAAATTCGCACCTTTAAGGTCGAACGCATTCAGCGGGCCGAACTCCTGGCCGAAACTTACACCATTCCCCCTGATTTTAACCCACAAGCTATCCTAGCCGATGCCTGGGGTATCTGGTATACGGAAGCGGAACCGGTGGAGGTGGTACTGCGCTTTCACCCCCGCGTGGCCGGCCGGGTCAAGGAGAGCCGCTGGCATCGCAGTGAAGACGTGGTTGACCAGCCCGACGGCTACCTCCTCTGGCGGGCCAGGATTGCCGAACCGCAAGAAATGCTCCCATGGATCCGGGGGTGGGGGGCGGATTGTGAGGTAATGGGGCCGGAGGGGTTGCGGGAAAAACTCAAACAGGAGTCTCAAAAATTGGCCGTTTTATACCAAGCTACGGTGTCTACGCTGCCCCTGTATTTAATCCCTTATGCCAAAACTAACCGGGAGACCGATCAGATTCACAGCCTGCTTTATCATCTGATTGATGTGGGGCAGGTAGCCCTGGTAATGTGGCAGGAAGTGCTAACCGAAAGCTTCCGGCTGCGATTAGCCGGGATGCTCAACCTGACCGTTGACCAAACCGGGCAATTTATTGCTTTTTTGGCTGCTCTGCATGATTTGGGCAAAGCCTTCCCCGGTTATCAAAAAAAGTATGGGCCGATTTGGTTACAGGAAGAATTAAAGAAAGTTGGATTAGGGCTTGGAGGTTGGGGTAAAGCCTACGAAGAAAAATTTCCACACGGAACTGTTTCCACTTGGGCCTTGCAGAAACTTCTGCCGGAAAGCATTGGACTGGATGACTCCTTCGCCTATCAAATTGCCGTGGCTATTGGTGGACATCATGGCAATTGGCCGCCACCCACTGCCACAGATCGGCTTGAGGCGCATGGTCTGCTCTGGGACGACTTACGACGCGATTTGGTCTATCAAGTACAAACCGTTTTCCAACCTCCCTTTGTAGTCACACCACCCGCTAACAAGAGAGAGTTGAATACCTTCCTCACCATTTTATCAGGTTTAGTATCTGTAGCGGATTGGCTTGGCTCTCGCAATAAGGAATGTTTCGGCTTTGTGAATGACCCCATGCCTACTCGCCAGTACGCCGCCAAATCTGCTCAGAAAGCGAGGGAGTCTTTGTTAGATTTGGGTTGGCTTGGCTGGCAGCCGAACAATCAGGCTACCTCCTTTGCTGAAGCCTTTGCTTACCTTGATTTTACCGAATCGCGTGGGGTTCAAACCCAGGTAATTGCCGCCGCTCATGACCTCACCCCCCCGGCGTTACTCATTTTGGAAGCGCCTACCGGCATTGGTAAAACAGAAACAGCCGTTTACCTGGCCGATGCCTGGCTGCAACAGTATGCCGGGCGAGGGCTGTACGTAGCCATGCCCACCCAGGCTACCAGCAATCAGATGTATGAGCGCATCGGCGATTTTCTCAATCATCGCTACCCTAACCAACCCGTTAATTTTCACCTGGTCCACGGACAGGCCGCCTGGTTGGACGACCTGAAAAAGACGGTTGAATTGCAACATATCGGCGACGATGACGCTGCCGGGGTGCTGGCCGAAAGCTGGTTCACCCCCCGCAAGCGCACTCTGCTGGCTCCCTTTGGCGTGGGTACAGTCGATCAGACCTTGTTGAGTATTCTGCAAACCCGCCACTTCTTTGTGCGGCTCTTTGGCCTCAGCCACAAAGTCATCATCTTTGACGAGGTTCATGCCTACGATACCTTTATGAGTACCCTGTTCCACCGCCTATTACAGTGGCTCAACGCTATCGGTACCTCGGTGATTATTCTCTCGGCCACCCTGCCGGCAGAAACCCGCCGGAAATTAGTGGAAGCTTATGCCGGTAAGGAATTGGGCGAAATGGACGTTGCCTATCCCTCGCTCACCCTGGCCGTACCAAATAGCGAACCGGTCGTCATAGAGTTGCCCAAGCCCGCTGACATAACAATCCAACTCAAGTGGGACATAGGCCGGGAACCGGCAGATATTCTGGCCTACTTGCAGCAAAAACTGGTTAAGGGCGGCTGCGCGGCTGTTATCTGCAACACCGTGCGCCGCGCCCAGGACATCTATCGCGTTCTGGAGGAAGCACGCGAAAACCATACACTCGACATCCCGGAAGATGATCTCATTCTCTTCCACGCCCGCTTTCCCCCGGTCTGGAGGCAGAACATAGAGCAAAAAGTGCTAAAAAAATTCGGCAAGCCGGATAAAAACGGCCACTCCCCTGACCGGCCTCACCGGGCTATTGTCGTAGCGACCCAGGTCATCGAACAAAGCTTGGACCTGGATTTCGACCTGATGCTGACGGACCTGGCTCCGATTGATCTGCTCATCCAGCGAGCCGGCCGCCTGCACCGGCATCAACGAGATGAGACGGAACGGCACGGCCACACCCGCCAGTTGGTGATTATTCCGCCTGAACTGAATGACAATAACATCCCTCAATTTAAGCGTAACAGGGATGTGTATGAGCCTTATATCTTGCTTCGCTCGTACTTAGCCGTGTCTGACCGGTCAGAAATTGCCCTCCCCGGTGACATCACTCGCTTGATTGAAACGGTTTATGGGAATCTGTTGGATGAGGCCATTCTCACCCCTGCCTGGCAGGAAACTTTGCAGGAAGCTCGACGCGAGATGGAGGAACACCGGCATGAAGCAGAAACCAACGCCAAAAAGCAACTGGTCATGGCCCCAGATAACCGCCGGCTGCTCAGTCAATGTATGTTGGATTTGGATGAAGAATCGCCGGAAGTGCATGAAACCTTCCGCGCTCAAACGCGAGACATCGACCCCGGTATCTCTCTTATTTGCCTGCACCGGGATGGCGAGCAGTTATTTATCCAGATCAAAGAGGGCCGCCTGCCTATTAATCTGGAGGGAAATGTTTATCCTGAGTTAATCAAATATTTGCAGCAAAATATGATTACGGTGCAAAATAAGGCCGTGGTACACCACTTTATACCCCAGTACCCCCCGGCAAATTGGCAAAAAGAGGCAGCCTTACGCCACTGCCGCCTGGTAATATTTGAGAACGAGTGTTACCACGATGTCCCCCGGTACACTCTGCGATTGACGCGAAAATTCGGCTTGGAAATTATCAAAAAGGAGGATGCATGACCCAACAATTTTCATTCAACCTGGTTGATGAACCCTGGCTGCCCTGTGTGCAGCTCAATGGAACAGCCGTAACCCTCAACCTGCGTGATACCCTGACGCAGGCTCACCAATTGCAAACCTTAACGGGCGACTCGCCGCCGCAAACCGCCGCCTTACATCGCTTTTTGCTGGCTATTTTGCACCGTGTTTTTGGCCCGGCTGATTACGACGAATGGGCTGACCTGTGGCAGGCCGAAAAATTTGATCCTGACCGGCTCAACGCCTACCTGGACCGATGGCGGCATCGTTTTGATTTGTTTGACCCGGAACGCCCATTTTATCAAGCTCCTGACCCGCGCGTTAAGCTCAAATCAACAATTAACCTCAGTCATGACCGGGCATCCGGGAACAACGCCACTCTCTTTGATCATCATACCGAAGAAATTGGCGAAATACTCACATTACCCCAGGCCGCCCGTGCTCTGATTACAGCCCAAGCATTCGCCCTGGCCGGTTTGAGCGGTATCACCCAGAAATTTACCGATGGGGCTTGTGCCGGTGGGATTATTTTCCTGGTGGAGGGTGATGATCTCAAACAAACCTTCCTCCTCAACATGATTATGTATCCACCGGATAGTGAAGATATGTTTCCCCACCACAAACAGGACAAACCCGCCTGGGAGATGGATGATCCCTTTAAGCCAGATAGACCTTATACATTTGGTTATCTTGACTACCTGACCTGGCAAAACCGGCGTATCCTCTTACAGCCACAGCAAGTTAATAGTGAGGTTATTGTTCGAAATATGACAATGGGGCCGGCCTTGCGTTTTGAGCCATCCTTACGTGACCCCATGAAACATTATCGCCTGGACGACAAACTTGGGGCACTGGCGACCAGTTTTAGTGAAGATCGGGTTCTCTGGCGGGATAGCGCAGCCTTTTTCACCTTTCAAGATAGCTCAGAGCGAAAGGTGCTACCTCCAACTACGTTTCATTGGTTACGTGGATTGGCAGCGCCAGATGTGAGATACCTGGAAAAACATAAACTGTATCGTTGCTTGGCTCTGGGCATGTCTAAGAAGCAGGCCAAAGTATTCTTTTTTCGGGAGGAACGGCTTCCTTTGCCGTTGGATTATCTGACAGATAAAAGTTTGGTTGATAGTTTGGCTTATGCTTTAGAGCGCACCGCAACTGTAGCTTTTGATTTAGTACAAGCAGCCCGGCGAGTTGGGATGTTTTTACAAGTGTCTGACGCCGATGGCAAACAATGGGGCGAACTGAATACCAACGCCAAAACCGCTATCACCAATTGGGTAGCCTTCACTGGCATTGAACGCCATTATTGGGCCAACCTGGACATTCCCTTCCAAACATTCATGATCAACTTGGCCCAACAAGACCGCGAGTCAGTACTGACGAATTGGTTAGAGCGGCTGAGGGCAACGGCGCTTGATGCCTTTGACCAGGCGGCGCAGTATGCCGGAACCGGGCCTCGTTCTTTCAAAGCGGTGGTCCGAGGCCGCAACTACCTCAATTATCGTCTCAATCAACTTATCCCTAAAAAAGAGGAGGAAATGGTATGAGTCAAGAACATCAATTTGTCACTTACCTGGAAACCCTGGCCGAGGACCGGGCGGCGCTGGCCGCTTTGCGACGGGGCCTGGGCCAACCGCCGGGCACGGCAGCCGAAATGTATCCTTACGTGGTGCGGCGTTTACCTAACGACGCTTACCCCAACAGTTGGACCGAACAAACCTATTATCTTATCGCTACTCTTTACGCCCTCCATCCGAAAAGCGCAAAGGAGGGAAACCTGGGCCATCATTTTGCCCAAACCCTCGACCCCAACCCCGACTACAACGCGGCCATTGAGCGCCGTTTCACCGCCCTGCTCACCACCCACCCAGATGACCTGCACTTTTACCTGCGCCAGGCCATCAGCTTTTTGAAATCAAAAGAGATAACTGTCAACTGGCATCAACTGATGTGGGATCTTTTGGCCTGGGGCGACGCCGACCGGCGGACGCGAGTCCAAAAACAATGGGCCGCCCAATTCTGGCGCAGGCGTGATGAAGACGTCTCCCAAAGTGACCAGTTATGACCAACAATTCATTAAAAAATTCACCAAGCATAAATAAAGGAGAACCAAAAATGTTTATTGAATTGCACATGATCCAAAATTTTGCCCCGGCCAACCTGAACCGCGATGATACCGGCAACCCCAAAGATTGCGAATTTGGCGGGCATCGCCGCGCCCGTATTTCCTCACAATCCCTAAAACGAGCCATCCGTTTTGAACCGGCTTTTACTCAAACCACCCAGGTTGAGGTGGGCCAACGCTCCAAATGGATGACCCGGCCCATCAAACAAAAATTGATTGAGGCCGGGAAAGATGAAAAAATTGCCGCCGCGGTTGCCGTTGCCTTTGTCACTGCCTACGCCAGCAAAATGGACCAAAAATCTCCCGAAAAAACCAGCGTCCTCCTTTACTTCAGCCGGACAGAACTACAGACTATTGTAGGTGGGCTGCTAGCCAACTGGGATGAAGCCGTTGCTGCCGCCCAAAAAGGCAACTCCTTACCCGACCTGGTAAAAACTTTACACAAGGAAACCGAAGATCGTACCAGCGCCCCTGATATAGCCCTTTTTGGCCGGATGCTGGCCGAAAAGCCGGAACTGAACATTGACGCCGCCTGCCAAGTAGCCCACGCTATTTCTACTCACCGGGTCAATATGGAAATGGACTTTTACACCGCTGTTGACGACCTGCAAACCGTCGAACAAGACGAAGGAGCTGGGGCCGGAATGATGGGTTTCACCGCTTATAATAGCGCTTGTTTCTACCGCTACGCTCGAATTGATTGGAAGCAGTTAGTTAAGAATTTGGCCGGCGATGCGGAATTAGCCCAACGTACGGTTGAAGGTTTCCTCCGGGCTGCCATAGACGCCATTCCTAGCGGTAAGCAAAATAGCTTTGCGGCCCAAAACCCCACCAGTTTAGCCATAGCCCTAGTCCGTGAAGACGGTAAAAGCTGGAACTTGGCTAATGCGTTTGAAAAGCCGGTACGTCCGAACCGTGAAACGGGTCTCATCGAACCCTCCATCCGCGCTCTGGACGCCTTTTGGGGCAATCTTACCCGTGCCCGCGATGATGCCGCGTTTAAAGCCGTAGCCGTCTACACCGACCAGTATCAGGTTGCGCTTGACCAATTAAAGCCCTATCTTCAATCCAATCTCTCCGATTGGGTAAACGCCGTCAACACCGCCTTGCCAAAGGAGTAAATCATGGCAACTTTATTGTTACGCTGCGCCGCACCGCTGCAATCCTGGGATAGCCAAAGCCGTTTTAGCGTGCGTACTACCGGGCGCGAACCCTCTAAAAGCGGGATTGTCGGGTTGCTGTGTGCTGCCCTGGGCCGTCCTCGTACTGAGCCGGTCGCCGACCTAGCCGCTCTGCGTATGGGAGTACGGGTGGATAAGGAAGGTAGTATCTTGCGGGATTTTCACACGGCCAAGGATGTATTAAAGGCCGGCGGCGGTATAAAAGATACCGAGGTTTCTACCCGTTATTACCTCAGCGACGCTGCTTTCTTGGTCGCTCTCCAGGGTGAACAGGAGACTCTGGAAAAGCTGCACACTGCCCTACGTAACCCCCATTGGCTACTCTTCCTGGGTCGCAAATCCTGCCCACCGTCACGCCCGGTTTACATCCCGGCGGATGCCTGGAATTGGAATGATGACATGCACACGCTATTTAAAACCTATCCCTGGCTGGGCAGCAGTTCGCAACAATACGAGAAGCTGGGCCAAGTCCGTATCGTCCTGGACGATGAGCATGGCCCCCAGGTGCGCCACGACCATCCCATCTCTTTTGAAAAAGGGAACCGTCAATTTGCCCCCCGGCGGGTCAGCACCGGTTTTATTGACAAACCACCCTTTAACTCAGACCCTAAAGGTCTTGAAGACCTTTAGGGTCTCCAACCAGGAGGAACTATGTACCTATCCCAACTGATCCTTAACCCCCGCTCGCGCCAGGTGCGGAGCGAGGTCAGCCAGCCCTATGAAATGCACCGCACCCTGCTGCACGCCTTTCCCGCTAAAGACCAGGGAGGGCCGGGCCGGGTTCTCTTCCGGCTGGAACCGCCGACCGCGCCTGACCAGGCCGGCCTGACCCTGCTAGTACAATCGGACCAGGCCCCGGATTGGGCTTATTTGGCCGATTTGTCCGGCTACTTGCTGCCCGGCCCACAGCCGAATCCGGCCTGTAAAGCCTTTGACCCTATCTTTACGCCCGGCCAGCGGCTGGCCTTCCGCCTGCGGGCTAACCCGACCAAGCGCCTCATGTGGGACGACCCGGAACGAAAATTAAAAAAAGGCCAGCGGGTTGGCCTCTACACCGAAGAGGCGCAGCGCGATTGGCTTACCCGCAAGGCCGAACAGGGCGGCTTTGTTATCCTGGGCGTCCAGGTACAGCCGGAAGACACGGTTGGCGGCGTCATCCATCGCCAGGATGGAAAAAACCACGATCTGAATCTGCTGGCCGTCCGTTTCGACGGCCTGCTGCAAGTCGTCGAGCCAACCAAGTTTTTGGATGCGGTCCGGCAGGGTATCGGCAGCGGCAAGGGACTGGGCTTTGGCCTGCTCTCCCTGGCGAGGGGGTGACACCGCCGAGCGTTGAAACGCCCGGCTCAACCAGGTGAAAGCTGGCTAAAGCAAGCTCGCCAACAGCCAGTTTCATCTGGCTTTCATCTGTTCAGCCGATGGCTTCCAACCATCGGCGCTCTATGGAGGTAAGACATGCGCAACCTGCAAGAATTACCCAAACTCCGCGACAGCCTGAGCTATCTTTACCTGGAGCATGGCCGGCTGGAACAGGACCGCCTGTCCGTCTCTTTTGTGGACAAGACCAATGGCGTTACCCCTATTCCGGCGGCTGCCCTGTCCGTGCTGCTGCTGGGGCCGGGCACAACGATCACCCATGCGGCGGTCAAAACCCTGGCCGATAACGGCTGCCTGCTGCTGTGGACGGGCGAAGATGGCATGCGCCTTTATGCCCAGGGCAGCGGCGAAACCCGCAAAGCCTACCACTTTTTACGCCAGGCCGAATTAGCCAGCGACCCGGTCCAACGAATGGCCGTCGTCCGCCGCATGTACGAGATTCGTTTTACCGAACCGCTTGACCCTGATCTGAGTATCGAGCAAATTCGGGGCAAAGAAGGGGCACGCGTCCGCGACGCCTATGCCTGGGCCTCCCACGAGTTTGGCGTGCCCTGGCATGGGCGGCAATATGACCGCCAAAACTGGAACAACAGCGATCCGATCAACCGTGCCCTGTCTACGGCTAATGGACTGCTCAACGGCCTGTGCCATGCGGCCATCGTATCCGGGGGGTATTCGCCCGCCCTGGGCTTTGTCCACATCGGCAAACAACTTTCCTTTGTCTACGATATTGCCGACCTGTACAAAGTCGAAATTACCGTCCCGGTCGCCTTTTGGGCGGTTTCCCTGGGAACCCAAAACCTGGATAAACGGGTCCGGCAGGGCTGCCGGGAAGCCTTCAAAACCCAGCGGCTGCTTGACCGCATCTTACCCGATATTGACCGCCTGCTTGGAACCACCGACTTACCATCCGATCAGAGCCTTGATCCCGATACTGACCCGGCTGCGCCTGGGCAGTGGTGGGGACCGGAAGGAGAGGTGGCAGGTGGAAGATTGGAGGATGGAGGCTAGCAGGTGACAAGTGAAACGATGACCGTGAGGCGTTTCAAGCTTGGAGGAAATCAATTATGGTGGTTATGGTCTTAGAAAATGTGCCGGCCTCTCTCCGAGGCGAGTTAACCCGCTGGCTCATCGAACCCAAACCGGGCGTTTTTGTCGGTCACGTCACCGCTATGGTGCGCGACCGGCTGTGGGAGAAATGTATTAAGCAGCGCAAAGAAGGGGGCCTGATCCAAATTTGGTCCACCAATACCGAGCAGCATTTCGAAATGCGCAGTTGGGGTGACACCGACCGCGAGATCGTTGAGTTTGAAGGCATGCGGTTGATTCGTAAAAAGCCGGCTAAACCCACCCCTGATCCCATGCCGAGCAGTTTCAACCCGCTCGATCCCGCTTAAAACAAACACCTTGTCGTTTTGTTCGTCCGGTGAGTGCTCATTCAGTAAGGGTATTCCCCACAGGCGTGGGGGTGAACCGATCGGGAAGGTTATCCTATGAGCCACATTTTTGTATTCCCCACAGGCGTGGGGGTGAACCGTAATTTTACAGACGAGGGGGTTGGCCGGAGCCGTATTCCCCACAGGCGTGGGGGTGAACCGTAGTAAATTCGACAACAAAGTTTACATCTAAATGTATTCCCCACAGGCGTGGGGGTGAACCGTTTCCGTTTGTAAACATATCCACAAACTGAGCCGTATTCCCCACAGGCGTGGGGGTGAACCCACGTCAGCATCTTGCTCCAAACTGCCGCTTTCGTATTCCCCACAGGCGTGGGGGTGAACCGCTTTGAATCTTTACTCGCCGTATAAAGGCATCCGTATTCCCCACAGGCGTGGGGGTGAACCGTTGATCCGCTGTTTGGTCGAGCCACGTTGCAAAGTATTCCCCACAGGCGTGGGGGTGAACCGAGGATGTGCTTCCAGCGGTTGCGCGCATAAGCGTATTCCCCACAGGCGTGGGGGTGAACCGGCGTGGTGAGTAGTCGTAGGTGTTGTTCATGGCG
>CAZUNT010000244.1:0-10521 GCA_964622215.1 uncultured Caldilineaceae bacterium | reverse complement strand
ACCATGCCTTTGTCTTTTAGGTTATTTTCTCAGCAACATTGCGTTGTAATATTAAAGAGCCTCCATGTTTTATGGCTCGTTTGTGCTTTAATTATAGATTACACAGCCAACGCGATATGGATAGAACTTGACCCTCTTCATTTAGATTCGCGGCATTGTTGAGCGTGCCGTTCTCTAATTGACTCCAAATTTCGCTTGCCATCTTTTTCTCAACTGCTGCGCCGATAAAAAAAGTGTACGGTGAAGCCTCAACTTTGGAGAACGACTCGCGAATGCGGTCTAAGGCAGTTCGCGCCGTTTTCCAATGTTCATCTGCGCCGGCGGGGTCTATACCGCCTTTGAGTTCGCCCAACGCCAGGTAAGAATTAGCGACGTTATATCTGCTGGTTTCTAATTCGTCAGGAGCGAAGCTGAACAAGCACATATCCACGTTGTTTTTGATCAGAGGAACAATTAAATTATAAACCAGCGTGCGCTCCCCATTTTCGCCTTGCCAACTCAACCCACGTAAAAACAATTCAATATCCGAGTCGCCATTCGTCATTTCAAGCCATTCCTGGGTCTTTGAATGTTGCCAATGATACCTGATACCGGCTATCGCCAGGGTAGAAATAAGGGCGCGAGTTAACTTTCTTTGGGCTAATGCTCCGCCGATATTTCGCATTGAGCTACTCAGGGTATCGCTACGAGTGAGCAGGAAGCGGAAGACCAGTTCTTCTACAAATTTTCCGCCGGCCGGTTCGAGGAAGTTCTTGATCAGCCCTTTTATGGCTTCTTCTTTATCCTGGGGCAACAAATGGTTAAGCGACTTGTCCGACAAACCCGCCGCTGTCAGCAAGCCCGCCTCAATACCCTTGAGAGTTAGCAAATCGGTGGGTGTTTTGGCTGTGGAGGCGACTTCTTGAAGCGCCCGCGCTTCGGCTACATACGGCGTAGCCCTGCGATTCTTTTCTAGCGCCAAAGCGACAAATCCAGCGCGGGTCGCTTCATAAGTTGTTACCAGATCATCGCTTGATTGAAGGTGACTTTGGTAAGGATGGGGGAATGTACGACTCATGACTTTCTCCACACATAAACGCATTTCCGCAGCACTTCGCGCCCATGCTCTCCCATTTGCTGGCTGCTGTTGCCTTTGCCGTTGGGCAAAACAAGAATATTCTCAACACAGAAGCCGAGTTTTTCAGCAGACATTGAGCCATATCCTATTTGCTTGTCGAAATTTTAGCGGCGTTCACTAAATTTAGCATTACCTACACTCTCACCCGAAAAATTTGAGACAATTATACCGTGCTCTCAATGATACGTCCAACAGTATTCGTTGGATTACAAGGTATTTGGCAAGGATATACTTGATAAAAACAGCCTCTTATTTTGACGGACGCTGAACACAGTTATAAGATGAAGCCCATGAACCAGAGTTTGCCCACAGGCATCATCTTTGACCTCAAAAAGTTCTCCATCCACGACGGGCCGGGAATTCGCACGACCGTCTTCCTGAAGGGATGCCCCTTACGGTGTGAGTGGTGTCACAACCCGGAGAGCCAGGCGGTGGGGTTGGAGCGAATCTTCCGCGGGGTGCGCTGCATCCGCTGTGGCGAGTGTATGGCCGTTTGTCCCCAGGGAGCGATTTCTGAAGCGAAGACCCTAAAGGTCTTGGAGACCTTTAGGGTCTCACCGGCCCAAAATGGCGATGGTCTCATCACCGACCCCAAGAAATGTACGCTGTGTGGGGCTTGTGTCGAAGTTTGTTATGCCGAAGCCCGCGAAATCGTCGGGCGCGAAGTGACCGTCGCCCAGGTTATGGCCGGCATCGAAAAGGATATTCCTTTTTACGACGAGTCCGGCGGCGGCGTCACTTTTTCGGGCGGGGAACCGCTGGCGCAGCGCGATTTTTTGCTGGCCCTCCTGCGGGCCTGCCGGGATAAAGAGCTTCACACGGCGGTCGATACCTGCGGCTTTGCCGCCTGGGAGACCTTTGAGCGCATCCGGCCCTATGTGGACCTGTTTTTATACGATCTGAAGCTGATGGACGAAGCCGGCCACCAACACTTCACCGGCGTGTCCAACCGGCTCATCCTGCAAAATTTGCAGGCGCTCTCGCAGCGGGGTCACAACATTATCGTGCGGGTTCCGATCATCCCAGGCATAAACGACGACGACGCCAACATCCGGCACATCGGGGCTTTTGTGGCCGCTTTGCCGCAGCCGCACCCGGTCAATATTTTGCCCTACCATCACATTGGCATGGACAAGTATCAGCGCTTGAACAAATCCTATGAGTTGGCCCAGGTCCGGCCGCCCACCGCCGAACACATGGACCACATTGCTCAGATGTTAGAAGAATTTAAATTAACTGTAAAAATTGGCTAGCTGCTCAGTCACAGAGATATACGGACGCGAAGCCCACAGCGGGACACAGAGAGAATTGTTTGCTCAGTGCCTCCCCGCGTATCCTCTGTGAAACCTAGTTGACCGACAGATTTAACATTGTGGTCCAAATTTACCGCAGAGAGCGCAGAGGCCGCCGAGAAATTTATAAAAATCTCTGCGTTCTCAGCGTCCTCAGCGGTAAAAGATTAAATTTGTCAGTCAATCAGGCTATGAAACCCTGTGTAATTCCGATTAATCCAAAATGGAGGTTGTTTCTATGTCTATGAGTACCCGCGTGGCCCAACTGCGCCAGCAAAGCCTGGAGGCCATCCCCTCCATCTCCACCGAACGGGCCGAACTGATGACCGAGTTTTACCGGCAAGAGCTGGGCTTGGTGTCGGTCCCGGTGCGGCGCGCCCTGGCTTTTCAATATCTGCTGGAACACAAAACCATCTACATTGGCGAGGGCGAATTGATCGTGGGCGAAAAAGGAGCGGCCCCCAAAGCCACCCCCACCTGCCCCGAATTGTGCTGCCACACCCTGGCCGACCTGGACACCCTCAATTCGCGGGAAAAAGTAGCCTTTGCCGTCAGCCCCGCCGCCCGCCGGGTTTACCAGGAGAGTATCATTCCCTTCTGGCAGGGTAAGTCCATGCGCGACCTCATCTTCAAGGAGATGACCGAGGAGTGGCACGCCGCTTACGAAGCCGGGGTCTTTACCGAATTTATGGAGCAGCGCTCGCCCGGCCACACCGTTTTGGACGACAAAATTTATCGCCGGGGTTTGGTCGATTTTAAGGCCGCGATTCAACATAGCCTGGACCACCTGGATTACCTCCACGACCCGGCGGCCTATGACAAACAAGAGCAGCTCAAAGCCATGGCTATTACCGCCGACGCTATCATTCATTGGGCCGGACGATACGCCGCCGAAGCTCGCCGCTTAAGCCAACAAGAAACCGACCCGCAGCGCCGGCGCGAGTTGGAACGGATAGCCGAGGTTTGCAGCCACGTGCCGGCCCATGCCCCTCGCAATTTCTGGGAAGCCTTACAAGCCTACTGGTTTGTCCACCTGGGCGTCACCCTGGAGTTGAATCCCTGGGATGCCTTTTGCCCCGGCCGCCTGGACCAGCATCTTTATCCCTTTTACCACCGGGAAGTGGCCGAGGGCACGCTGACCCGCGAGGCTGCCGCAGAGTTGCTGCAATGTTTCTGGGTTAAATTCAACAACCACCCCGCCCCGCCCAAAGTGGGCATTACCGCCCAGGAAAGCGCCACCTACACCGATTTTGCCCAAATCAACACCGGCGGGGTCAAGGC
The DNA here is from genome assembly GCA_964622215.1 of uncultured Caldilineaceae bacterium. Classification (GTDB taxonomy): domain Bacteria; phylum Chloroflexota; class Anaerolineae; order 4572-78; family J111; genus DSQQ01. The sequence continues at coordinate 6,831 of CAZUNT010000244.1, read as the reverse complement.
CGACGGCTCGGACGGGGTCAACGAGGTCACCTACCTGATTTTAGACGTGATCGAGGAGATGCGCCTGTTGCAGCCGAGTTCTTCGGTCCAGCTCAGCAAAAAGAACCCGGATAAATTTATCAAGCGGGCGGCCAAAATTATCCGCACCGGCTTTGGCCAGCCCTCCATCTTCAACACCGATGTGATCGTGCCGGAAATGGTCCGGCAGGGTAAATCCATCGAAGATGCCCGCAACGGCGGCACCAGCGGCTGTGTCGAGACCGGCGCTTTTGGCAAGGAAAATTACAACCTGACCGGCTACTTTAACTTGCCCAAAATTATGGAACTCACCCTACACAACGGCGTTGACCCTCGCACCGGCCGCCAGATTGGTCTGGCCACAGGCGACCCCACCCAATTTGAAAGCTTTGAGCGGTTCTTCCAGGCTTACCAGGAGCAGTTGAATTACTTCATAGAGATCAAGGTTCGGGGCAACCAGGTCATCGAGCGGCTCTATGCTAACTATATGCCGGTGCCCTTCTTGTCCCTCCTGATCGATGACTGCATCGCAGCCGGCCGGGATTATCACGACGGCGGCGCCCGCTATAACACCAGCTATATCCAGGGGGTCGGCCTGGGTACGCTGACCGATGCCATGACCGCCCTCAAATACCACGTTTTCGACCAAAAAAGCTTGAGTATGGCCGGCCTGCTGGCGGCTTTAAAAGTCAACTTTGCCGGCCACGAACGAGTCCGCCAAATGCTGCTGAACAAAACCCCAAAATACGGTAACGACGACGACTATGCCGACGAAGTTATGGTGACTCTGTTTGAAGCTTTTTTCCAGGCCGTTGACGGCCGTCCGAACACCAAAGGGGGAACTTACCGGATCAACCTGCTGCCGACGACCTGCCACGTTTACTTTGGCTCGGTGATGGCAGCCACGCCCGACGGCCGCCTGGCCCAAACCCCGCTGTCGGAGGGAATTTCGCCGGTGCAGGGCGCCGACCGGCACGGGCCAACCGCCGTCATCAAGTCGGCGGCCAAGATGGATCACGCTCGCACCGGCGGCACGCTGCTCAACCAAAAATTTACGCCCCACCTGCTTAAAGATGAGGAGGGTTTACAGCAGTTGGCTCACCTGGTGCGGACTTACTTCAAGCTGGACGGCCATCACATCCAGTTTAATGTGGTCGACGCCGCCACTCTGCGGGCTGCGCAGCAGCACCCCGAACAATACCGCGATTTGATTGTGCGGGTAGCCGGCTACAGCGATTATTTTTGCGACCTCACCCAGGCCTTGCAGGATGAAATCATCGCCCGTACAGAACACATGTCATTTTAAATCGTGCGTTCAGTTGTTTGGAAAAGGAGTCCAAAGCTTGCTTTGGTCTTTCCAACCCCAGGTTTGGACTCCAATTTCCATCATAGCGAACATGTTTTGAACTTACTCCTAAAGTGAGCCTGTTTTGACCCATAACCGTTTTTTGCCTTACCTGGTGCTGCTGGCCGGAGTGCTGATTGTAGCCAACTCGTCTATTCTTACCCGCCTGGCCCAGGCCGGTGGCGCGCCCTCGCTGGTAATTGCCAGTTGGCGGCTGGTCATCGCCGTGCTGATTCTGACCCCCATCGCCTGGACTAAACGCGGCGGCGAATTGCGCCACCTGGACCGCCGCAGCCTGGGCTGGAGCCTGGTCAGCGGTTTTTTTCTGGCCGCCCACCTGGCTAGCTGGATCGCCTCGCTAGAGTTTACCTCGGTCGCTTCTTCGGCGGCCCTGGTTTCCACTTATCCGCTCTGGGTGGCGCTACTGAGCTTTTGGCTGTTCAGGGAGCGGCTCTCCCTCTATACCTTGTTGGGCCTGGCAGCGGCCTTTACCGGCACCCTGCTGATTACTTTTAGCGACAGCGGGGTTATAACCGTTGACCCGGCCGCCCCGGCCCGGATACAATTTAACTGGCAAAACCTGATCGCCCCCGCCGGCAAAACCGATAGCGGCGCTTCGCATCCCGTAGGGGATAGCGCTTCGCATCCCGTAGGGGATAGCGCTATGCTGGGCAACGGTCTGGCCCTGGTAGGCGGGCTTACCGGTGCGGGTTACTTTTTGGTCGGGCGCACCTTACGCCGGCAATTGTCGAACACCGCCTACGTTTGGCCGGTCTACACCGCGGCGATGGTGGTCTTGGTGGGCGTTACCCTGCCGGCCGGGCAGCCGTTAGGGGGGTACCCTCTCCCGGTTTATGTGTGGCTGACCTTAATCGCCGTTGGCCCGCAGTTGCTCGGCCACACCGCTTTTAACTGGGCGCTGGCCCACCTGTCGGCCACCTTTGTCGTCCTGGCCATCCTGGGCGAGCCAATCGGTTCGGCCATCCTGGCCTACTTCATCTTCGGCGAAGTCTTTGCCCCTCTCCAACTGGCCGGCTTTGCCCTGCTCCTGCTCGGCATCGGCCTGGGGGTAGTGGGGGAACAACGGTAAAGCCATTTACGATTTACGATTTTGGATTTACGATTAGGATGGCAATTTGGCTATCCCAATCGTAAATCGTAAATCTGAAATCGTAAATCGATTTGGGGTTACTTGGCAAAATTCCCGCCTGATAGTATGCTATGTCCAGTAGAGTGGGTTTGAACACGCAGGGTCAAGACGCAAAGTTGGGATGTTTTAACTTTGCGTTTTTATCTCTGGCTCTAAAACCGGAGCGGGAGTGACCATTAAACAGCCACGCCTTTCCTCCGGCCATCCCCAAATAGTCCACCTACGGAAACTGTGGCTAAAAATGGGATACTCGCCATGATTCGCTATGGTTTCAATATAGAGTAGCCATGTCCATCAACCAACCTGCTCCAGCCCAGCAAAGCTGCCCCACCTGCGGTGCGGCCAAAATCATCCGCCACCTGCCGCGCGAAATTGACCGCCGGCTTGACTATGAGGACATCACCCTCCCCGGTGAGCCGGAGTCGCCGCCTCTTCGGGTCGCCATCTTGCGCATCACTTATGAGCGAGAGTACCGCTGTGCTGAGTGCGGTTACCAGTGGTGGGAGACGTTGGTGACAGAAAGTCAAAAGCATGTGTAGAAATCATGAGGCAATCTAATGAGATCACTGAGACGCTTGACTGCTTTTCAATTGCTCATCGTAGCCTGGTTAGGGTTACTAACTATCGTCGTGGCGTTTCTGCTTATTAGCCTGCTCCGCGCCCAGGCCACCATCCGGACCAGCTTGGCCCAGGCCGCCACCGACCTGGCCGAAGTGGCCGATGCCCATATTCAATACACCGTCCATATCAGCCAAACTATGCCCATCTCTACAAAAATCGCTATCAATGAGAAATTCCCGGTGCCGGTCAACCTGACGGTTAGCCACACCATCACCGTTGACAATAAATTCCCTTTTCAACAAGAAATTGAAGTGCCGGTTGAGCTTGAAATTGACCAGCTTTTTCCCATTAGCACCACGATTCCCTTTAAAGATGAAATCATCGTGCCTGTTGACGAAGTCATCTCTATTGACGAGACCTTTGGCGTGCCGCTTAACATTCCTATTTATGGGGAGACGGTCATCGACGTGCCTATCCGGGCCGACGTGCCGGTGAAATTTGAGGTAGCGGTCCCTATCGACAAAAACGTACCGGTGCGAGCGGAGATTCCGGTCAAATTCCCTATCTCCAAAACTTTCAGCATCGAAATCAGCCGGACTGTGCCTATCGACCTAAAAATCCCGGTCAGTATCCCCATTGACACCGAAGTGATCGTACCTTTCAGCCGGACCATGCCTATTTCCGTCGCAGTGCCTCTCGTTTTGGACGTACCGATTGACATCGCCCTCGACCAGACCCCTTTTGGCGAGTATCTGCGCAATTTAAGCGAGAGGCTGCGCCAAGCTGTGGTAGAATAATTATGACTACGTCGATTTAGCAGAATTATTTGCCGATATTTCTGAATAACATAAGTTTATACCCAAGGGAGTATCAATATGTCACTATTTGGTGGTATCGAAGCAGGGGGAACTAAATTTGTCTGCGCCGTCGGTACGGGGCCGGCTGATCTACGAGCCGAGACCCGCTTTCCGACGACGACGCCGGAGGAAACCATTGGCCGGGCCATTACTTTTTTTCAGGAGCAGGCCGGACAAGAGCCTTTAGCCGCCATCGGCATTGCCTCTTTTGGGCCGGTTGACCCCAACCCGGCCTCGCCAACCTTCGGTTATATCACCACCACTCCCAAACCAGGCTGGGCCCAGACCGACTTTGCCGGGGTGATTGGGCGGACGCTGGGCCTGCCCGTTGGTTTTGACACGGATGTGAATGTGGCGGCTTTGGGCGAGTACCGCTGGGGGGCGGCGCAAGGGTTAGATACCTTCATCTATCTCACTATTGGCACCGGCCTGGGTGGGGGCGGGCTGGTCAACGGGCGCATGATGCATGGCCTGATCCACCCGGAAATGGGCCACATCCGCCTGCCACGCCACCCGGATGACCCTTATCCGGGAGCGTGCCCTTTCCACGGTGATTGTTTTGAAGGCATGGCCGCCGGGCCGGGGCTGCAAGGCCGGTGGGGGCAGCGGGCCGAAACCCTGCCGGTTGATCACCCGGCCTGGGCAATAGAAGCTCATTACCTGGCCTACGGGCTGGTCAATTTTATCTGTACCTTGTCGCCCCAACGGATCATTATGGGCGGCGGGGTGATGGATCAAAGCCACCTTTTCCCGCTGGTACGCCGCAAAACATTGGAGCTGCTCAACGGTTACGTCCAGTCGCCGGAAATTCTGGAGCGGATTGACCAATACATCGTACCGCCGGGTTTGGGCAATCGAGCCGGGGTGTTGGGGGCCATTGCCCTGGCCGAGCAGCAAGTGGCAGGATAAACTTATTAGAGTGGTTGCCAAATAAGAGTTGGCTGGTTTGGGGACACGGATTAACACAGATGAACACAGATTATTTCAAAAAGAAAATCGTTACTACTCAGGCTACCCCAAATTGAGTATTCCTGACCGCAGACCGCAGACTGCCGACCGCCATAATTCGCCCTGTACCCTGTCTTTTCGGCGGTCAGCGGTCAGCCGTCGGCGGTCGTGGGGGTAGGGCTGAGTAGTTACAGAAAATCTGTGAAATCTGTGGATCTGTGTCCTACATCTTATTCAGCAACAAATCTATTGCCTTCTCGTGTCTTTTCCGCACCCGTAGTGTTTAAATTCGTTGATGCGCCCGTATAACCGGGCCGCCGGCCGTGAAACGCAAAACAAAACGTAGTGGCAGGGGGTAAAGGCGCCTTCGGCCAGTTGTCATTACGTTTTGTCTTTCACAGATTACATCATCTTAAGCGAGGTAACGATGTTATCTTCATTAATCAGCCCCTTTGCCAAACCAGACCCAAACTTGCCTATTCGGGAGGGCGCGCCGCAACTCAGCCGCCCCAGCAAGGAAGAGAGCGATGCTTTTCCGGCCGAAGCCCGGCAGCTTTTGGCGAATAATTGGGCCGCTCAGAAACCGTTAATCGAGTCGGGCCAGTACGATTTAAGCTGGTTGGCAGGGCGGCACATCTTCCTGGCCGGAGCAACCGGCCCCGGCCTGGGCGGGGCGCTGGAAACGGCCATTATGGGCCTGGGCACGGCCGCCAGCGTGACCGTGGTGGCCCGCGATTTGAGTCTCTCCCTGGGTTATGAAACCGGTCAAGCCATGTTGGCTCAGGCCGAAGAGTCCGGCTGGGGGCAGCGTTTCCACTGCCTCAACGAGGGCATGGCCATGTTCGGCAAACCGCTGGAAAACATCTTGACCGCCCTCAAAGAAGCCGGAGCGGAGCGGGTGGTTTATTTCAACACCGTCGCCGCCGCCCTGTCCGGGCTGCTGCCCGGTATGCCGCCGGTTTTTGTCAGAGATTATGATGAAAATGGGTTGTTCCAGTGGCAGTTGCTGCCCCTGACTGAAAAGGAAATCGGCGTCACCAAGCACGTGATGGGCGAGATGGCGGTGGAATTTCCCCGTATCTTGGAAGAGAACGACATCGCCGTCGAAGCCGCCGTTTTTGCCGACTGGCGCGGCAGCCTGGACAAAGCCAGCCGCGATCCCACTCAACGCGAGTATGGCCGCCACGGGGCTTACTCGACCAGCCTCTTTATGCCCAAAGATGTTTTACAGGAGTACACCCGCGCTTGCTACGGGACCGGCCGGGTGACGCTTGACATCTTTTATCCCATGATGCGCACCCGCGCCCTGCCGCTGATTCCTGGCGGCATGATGACGGCCAATCTGAATGAGACGCTACTGAAAAAAGAGGGTATCCGCCGGCCGGATGTGCCGGAGCTGGCCGTAGCCGCCCTGGACCGGGTGGGCAGGGCCCTGACCGAAAGGGACTATAACCCCTTCCCCCGGCTGGATGCCCATGATATGCCCCTGGATGAGTGGATGTTTGAAATTTTAGGCCGTTTGAATAATAACGAGGACAGCGAGTTTTACTACAAGCGGTGGGTGTAGCAGACCGCTGACAGCCGACCGCTGACCGCTGCAAAAAGCAACTTTATCAAAAAAGAACCCGGCCTGCAGAATTAATGGCAAGCCGGGTTCTTTCTTGAGATCAATTACGCTTTAAAACTGTAAAAAGGTGGCAGCCAGGGTAAAAACAGAAGCAAGAGAGATGACCACCGTCGCCGCAATGGTGAAATATTTTTGAAAAGTGTTATTGGTATATTCGCCCATGAGCTTTTTATTGCTGGCCAAGCTGATCAGATAATAGAAAACTAAGGGCAACATCATGGCGTTTAAAGTTTGGGTGGTAACGGCCAGTTTGAACAACGACACTCCCGGAAACATCACCACGACGGTAGCGACAACTAATTGGACCATAAAAAGCAGATAAAAG
>CAZUNT010000243.1:0-10535 GCA_964622215.1 uncultured Caldilineaceae bacterium | reverse complement strand
GGTTCATCTCCTCCACTAAACTCAACAATGGAAAAAACTTTCCTGGACAGCTATAGACCCTCCTTATCTTCCTCTTTGCTCTAGCTGTAACTTGCCAGGGCCTCACAGTCCCATCCCTGGGGTCTGATTTTGGGTAGACCGCAGAGGTTTCAAAAACCTCTGCGGTCTTGTTCCTAAAAATTGAGACTCACCCCATCCCTGGATAGCAGTATCCAAAAAGCTGTGCTAAAATCACTTGAGAGGCTTTATGAAAATTTACTATGACGCCGAGGTGGACCCCTCCACATTGAATTTCATCCTCTCGCCGATGGAGAAGCGTATTTCAAACTGCTGGTTGAAGGGTTGGAAATAAGGTTTATGAGTAAAACTGAGATAGATATTTTTCGTGCCCGTCAAGATACACCCGGTTGCGAGCAAGTCTTGCACTTCAATAACGCCGGTGCAGCTCTGATGCCAAAACAGGTGTTAGACGCAGTCACAGGACACTTACGGCTTGAGGCGGACATCGGCGGCTATGAGGCGGCGGAAGCTGCCCATGACGCAGTAGAGCATGTCTACGATGCGGTCAGCCGGCTCATCGGCTGCCGGCGGGATGAAGTGGCCATCATTGAGAATGCGACCCGGGCCTGGGATATGGCTTTCTATTCTCTGCCGTTTAAATCAGGCGACCGTATCCTAACCTCAGTGTCTGAATACGCCAGTAACTATATTGCCTTCCTGCAAATAACCCAACGAACCGGCGCAGTTGTTGAAGTTATTCCAAACGACCAGGCTGGCCAAGTTTCTATCGCAGCACTCCAAAGCCTGGTTGATGATCGGGTTAAACTGATTGCGATTACCCACGTTCCGACCAACGGCGGGCTGGTCAACCCAGCCGTTGAGATTGGGACAATTGCCCGGCAAGCCAATATCCTCTTTCTTCTCGATGCCTGCCAATCGGTGGGGCAAATGCCCATTGATGTGCAAGCTATCGGCTGCGATATACTTTCAGCGACCGGGCGCAAATATTTGCGCGGCCCTCGAGGCACCGGCTTTCTCTACGTGCGACAGGATAGGCTTGAACAATTGGAGCCTCCTTTTCTCGACCTGCACGCAGCCAGGTGGATGACGAAAGACAGTTATGAAATTCGGGCTGATGCCCGCCGCTTTGAGAACTGGGAAACAAATTATGCCGGCAAGATCGGGTTAGGGGTGGCCATTGATTACGCCCTGGGTTGGGGATTGGAAGACATTTGGGCCAGGGTATCCTCTCTGGCGGGTACACTGCGGACTTGCTTGAGTCACATTCCGCAGGTTCAATTACATGATCTGGGGGTTCAGAAATGCGGTATTGTTACGTTTACCCTGGGGGAACGGGATCCCCAGGAAGTCCGTCACAAACTCGCCGAACAGAAGGTGAATGTTTCCGTTTCTCTGGCGGAATACTCCCGGCTCGATATGGACACACGTGGACTGGCCAGTGTCATCCGGGCCTCGGTTCATTACTACAATACCGAAAAAGAAATAGAACGGTTCTGTGATTTGCTGACTCGCCTGGACTGAGGGTGATAACCCAGGTGGAAGGTCACGTTTGTTAGGGTCGAAATATATTTTCAGCAGGTAACTTATGAATATTCCAGCGAAGTATGTTCACACCAATCTTATTGCTGAAGACTGGCGGTCGCTTGCCAATTTCTATCGGCAACTCTTTGGGTGCCTCCCCGTTCCGCCAGAACGGGATTTCCAAGGGGCACAACTCGAGGCCGGAACCGGCCTTCCGGGCGCACATCTACGCGGCGTACATTTGCGCTTGCCCGGTTATGGCGATGATGGTCCAACCCTGGAGATTTTTAACTACAACCTTCTCGAAAGCCGGGGCAAGACAGCCGTTAATCGGCCCGGATTCGGACACATCGCTTTTTCAGTTGACGACGTAGCGATGGCGCAACAAGCAGTGTTACAAGCCGGTGGGCAGGCGGTCGGGGAAATTGTGACTTTACAAACCGCCACCGGCGCAAAAGTAACCTGGTGTTATGTCACCGACCCGGAAGGTAATATTATCGAGTTACAATCGTGGTCAAACTAGAGAGCCGGGTATAATTTTGGATTTTGATAAAAATGGTCGAGTCGTCGGGATTGAAGTTCTCGCCTTGAGTACACGGACCGAACCGGAAAATTGCGTGTTTTCCAGCTCGAGACAACCTAAGGCGCATTTGGCCTGATCGTGACCCTGGTGTGGCTTTACATCGAGATTTTGCGGCTGCTATCAAAGCTGTGGGGTCGAAAGTAGCGAAAAAATAGGCAAGGAGAGATATGGTTAACTTTACTCGAATTACAGTTGACCCTTACCAAATGGGGGGGGTGCCGTGTATTCGTGGCCTGCGTATTCCGGTAGCAACAGTGATTGAAATGGTTGCGCAGGGCATGAGCGAAGCAGAGATTTTGGCAATTTATCCAGATTTGGAACCCGAAGATATTCGTGAGTCCTTACGTTTTGCCGCTGAGGCCGTCCGAGAGCGTGAATTACCGGCTGTAATAGCACAATGAAGCGCCGGCCTGAAGATCAATTAATACTATCCTATCTTTGTAGTTTTTTAATGGGACACGGATTTTCACGGATCGTACGGATTTTTACTTATTTTTTAAAGCTTTATCTGTTCAATCCGTGCAATCCGCGTCCCATTTCTTTAGTTTTTTTCAAAAGTGCAAACATAGTGCAATTAACTCTGCTCACTGTAAATCTATCTACTATTCAAGAGGTACTGGATGAAGGCAGTGTAGTCATTTTTGAACCAAATCGTATTCGTGTTCGCTCCTTGCCGTTGGGAGGTAGCCAGTCGAAGTGATTTATAACTACTTCCTCTGTGGCGACGCCACCCAGGAAATGGCGCAACTGCCCGATGCCTGCGTTGACTTACTCATCGCCGATCCCCCTTACAACCTGGGCAAAGATTACGGCAATAACCTCGACCAGAAAGCCTGGCGTGAGTACGAGTCCTTTACCCGGACTTGGCTCACCCAGGCCATTCGCCTGCTCAAACCCACCGGCTCGATTTACGTCTTTATGGGCGCCCGCTTCATCTCCCGGCTGTTTTTGATCCTGGAAGAGGAGTTTGGCTTAAATTTTAACGGCTGGATCACCTGGCACTACACCCAGGGGATGGGCCGCAAAACCGGCTTTTCCCCGCGACACGAGGATATTCTCTATTTTACCCGGTCGCCGCAGTTTACATTTAATTTGGACGAGGTGCGTATTCCCCAGAAATATTACCGGGAGCGCAACAACATGGCCGGGGCCAATCCCGGCGACGTGTGGACCTTTTCCCACGTCCATTATTGCAGCGCCGAGCGCGAGGCCCACCCCACCCAGAAACCGGAAGCCCTGCTGGAACGGATTATCCGGGCCAGCTCCAATCCGGGCGACCTGGTGCTCGATCCCTTTGTGGGCAGCGGCACCACCTGCCGCGTGGCCCAGGTTTTGGGGCGCAACTGGCTTGGCATTGACCTCAATCCTGAGTATATTATTATGAGCCGGCGGCGGCTTGAGGCGGCCTTCGAGGGCTTCGACTCACTCGACCCGCGCCTCAACCGCACGCCGAAAGATTTGCCGGAGGCGAAATCCAGGCAAATGGAGCATAACGTGGAACGTGATAACAAGACAGGTGGAAAGGATTTTTCTGGACATCTATCTCAACATAACCCGTAAGACGCAAGATGCTGATTGACTGACAAATTTAATCTTTCACCGCTGAGGACGCTGAGAACGCAGAGATTTTTATAAATTTCTCGGCGGCCTCTGCGCTCTCTACGGTAAATTTGGGCCACAATGTTAAATCTGTCAGTCAACCAATGCAAGATGTCCTATTTTGAAGGGGGTTTTTTAGCTCGATGAAGTATCACATTTGGACCGCCGGCTGCCAGATGAACGTGGCCGACTCCCAGCGTGTGGGGTCGGAACTGGAAAAGCTGGGCTACCGGTACACCCATAATTACCGCGACGCCGATGTCGTCGTGTTGAATACCTGCGTGGTCCGCCAGAGCGCCGAAGATAAAGCCGTCGGCTTTTTATGGAGTTTGAAACCGCTCAAAGAAGCCCGGCCGGACAAGGTGCTGGCCCTGATGGGCTGTATGGTCGGCGTCAAGGGCGGCGGCAAATTGGCCCAAGCCTTCCCCCACGTGGATGTGTTTATGCCGCCCAGCGAACCCGGCCCGCTGGTGGATTTTCTGTTGACCCGCGAGAGCGAGCAGGCCGCGCTGGCTTACCGCCACCGCTTGCAGGATGAGGAAATTAAGCTGGTCTTGCCCCAGCACCAGAAAAATAAAGTGGTTACCGCCCACGTGCCGGTGGTCTACGGCTGCAGCCACGTCTGCACCTTTTGCGTTATTCCCTCGCGGCGTGGGCGCGAGCGCAGCCGCCCGGTGGGCGAGATTGCCGCCGAAGTGCGCAGTTTGGTTGCTCAGGGTGTGCGCGAAGTGACCCTGTTGGGCCAGATCGTAGATCGTTACGGCTATGACGTGCCCGGCGGCGCCCGCCTGCCCCAACTGCTGCGGGTGCTGCACCAGATTGACGGCCTGGAGCGGCTGCGTTTTTTGACCAGCCATCCCAATTACATGACTGATGAACTGCTCGACACGGTGGTGGAACTGCCAAAGGTGTGCGAGCACATCGAAATACCCAACCAGGCCGGTGACGACGACATCCTGCGCGCCATGAAGCGCGAGTACACCATGGCCGACTATTACCGTTTGATCGAGCGCATCCGGGCGCGGATGCCGGACGTCGCCATCGCCACCGATATTATCGTCGGCTTTCCCGGCGAAACCGAAGCCCAGTTCCAGCGCACCCTCGACACCCTGGCCGAACTCAAGCTGGACGTGTGCCACGTGGCCATGTATTCGCCCCGGCCCGGCACGGTTTCCTCTAAAATTATGCCGGATGACGTGCCCCCGGCGGAGAAAAAGCGCCGCCTGGATGCGGTCAACGAACTGCAAGAGCAGATTGTCGGCGACATCAACGCCAGGCTGTTGGGCCGCACCCTGGAAATACTGGTGGAAGAGAAAAATAGGGGGCGCTGGAAAGGCCGCACCCGGACCAATAAACTGGTCTTTTTTGAAGACGAAAGCGGCCAGGATTGGCAGGGTCAACGGGTCAACCTCGAAATCACCTGGACCGGCCCGTGGAGTCTGCGGGGGACTCTGCCCGGTCAAAAGCCGCTGGTAGCCGGGACTGAGCCAGGGCTGATCCCTTTGTTGGCTTAATTGGCAAATCCGTAAAAACTTGTAGAATGAAGGATGTGGTGATTCAGTTAATCATAATTTAAACCAAAGAGGAGGATGACATGAGAAGCAACGGTTATAAAATTATTATTTTACTAGCCCTGCTGGCGCTGCTTTTGGGCGCGCTGCCGGCCGGGGCGCAAGAGGGGGGAGCAGGCTTTACCCTCACCGTTTTGCACACTAACGATGTCCATGCTCGGGTTGACCAATTCGACTCGGGCGGCAACACTTGCGATGAAGAGGAAGCCGCCGCTAATGAATGTTTTGGCGGGGCGGCGCGGCTAAAAACGGCCGCCGACCAAGTGCGGGCTGAATCTGCCAATGTAGTCTTGCTGGATGCCGGCGACCAGTTCCAGGGGACGTTGTTCTACAACCAATACCGGGGCAGCGAAGCCCAGGAAATGATGACCCTGCTGGGCTACCAGGCCATGACCCTGGGCAACCACGAGTTTGACGACGGGCCGGGCAACCTGGCTAGTTTTGTGCGGGGGCTTAAATTCCCCGTAGTCAACGCCAATATGGACATCAGCGCCGAGCCGGAACTGGCCGGCCTGATTAAGCCCTATGCCATTCTGGAAGTGGGTGGGGAAAAAATCGGCGTTGTTGGGGCAATCACCGAAGAAACTGACACCAATTCAAAGCCCGGCGATAAGATAAAATTTAATGATGTGATTGCGGGTGTTAAAGCAGCGGTCGACGAATTAACCGCCGCCGGGGTGAACAAAATCATTGCCCTGACCCACATTGGCTACCCGGCCGACCAGGCCCTGGCCAAAGCCGTGCCCGGCCTGGATGTGATCGTGGGCGGCCACAGCCACACCCTGCTGTCTAACACCGACGAGGCAGCCGCCGGACCTTACCCTACGGTTGTAACCGGGTCTGACGGCAGCCAAACGCTGATCGTCGCCGACGGTTCATGGGCCAGGTCGCTGGGCCGCCTGGATGTCACCTTTGACGCCGAGGGCAAAGTGACCGCCTACGAAGGCGAACCGATTTTGCTGGACAGCAGCATCGCCCAGGATGAAGCGGTGCAGACCCGGGTGAAAGCTTTGGCTGCCCCCCTGGAAGTTCTCAAATCTCAGGTTATCGGCCAGGCCTCGGTTAATCTGGATGGGGAGCGCACAACCTGCCGCTTTGCCGAATGTACCATGGGCAACCTGATTACCGACGCGATGCTCTGGAAAACCAAAGGGGAAGGCGTGCAATTGGCAATTGTTAACGGCGGCGGTATCCGGGCCAGCATCGAAGCCGGCGAGGTAACCGTAGGTGACGTATTGACCGTGCTGCCCTTTGGCAACATGATTGCCACCTTTGAACTGACCGGGGCAGAAGTGGTGCAAGCCCTGGAAAATGGGGTAAGCCGGGCCGAAAACCCCGAAAACGAGGGCACCGGCCGCTTCCCGCAAGTAGCCGGGCTGCGTTACAGTTGGAACCCCAACCTGCCCGCTGGCTCCCGCATCATCTCGGTAGAAGTCAAAGATGCCGCTGGCAGCTATAACCCCATTGACCCGGCCGCCACCTACAAAGTGGCCTCTAACGACTTTATGCGCAACGGCGGTGATGGTTACGAGGTCTTTGTAAGCGCCCGCAATCCTTACGATTTTGGCCCGTCATTAGATCAAGCCGTGCAGGAATATATCAAAACCTTCTCTCCGGTAGCCCCGGAAGTGGCAGGCCGGGTGACTCAAAGTGAGGCCGCTGCCGCCGCCCCGGTAACTGCTGCCCCTCCCGCCGCCGGCGCTCCGTCAAGCAGTGCTTGCGCCCAGGATTATGTGGTTCAGGCCGACGACTGGCTGAGTAAAGTCGCCGAAAAATTCCTGGGTGATATGTTAGCTTACGATCTTATCTTTAAGGCGACCAACACGGCTGCCGCCGCCGACGCCAAATACACCGCCATCGCCGACCCGAATATCATCGAAATAGGCCAGGTGTTGTGTATCCCCGGCGCTGCCCCTGCGACTGCACCCGCCGAAAGCGCTACTCCCGCCCCCGGCGGCTGAACCTACCGCCCAACCCGGCGGTGAAACCGGTAATCTAGCCCTCCAGGCCGGTTGGAGGGAGATGAAACCAAAATCATTGCTAACGGAGCGGGCTGCCAATGGCGCCCGTTCCGCTAGCAAGTCGGCTAATTTTAGGGGGGAGGAAACTAATGGCTGTGAGAGTTTAGGCCCGTTAGAGCGGCCTCAATACTGTCATAAATGGCGAAAAAGTCAGTGGTTCCCGATAACTCAAATACCCGGTAAATATTCTCTGGAACCGCAACCAGAGCTAAACTGATGACATTTTTCCGGGCATCCACCAGAGCACGAATACCGGCTATGGTCAACTCACTCAGGTTTTCCATTCTCAAGATTATTTTATCGGTTTGATGCGTTTGCAAATTGAGGGCCAGGTGATCTCTAAATTGCTCAGTGGCATGCGCTCCAAATTTTCCAGAGAGGGTCATAATCACGACTCCCTTTTTCGCCTGATCGCTGATCGAAAAATCCCCTGGGGGCGTGGGGGAATTGGCCAGATTCATCTCCATCCCTTCTTGAGCCACAAGGACTTCTAACACATCACCTCGATGGCCCAGGTATTCCCTGGTTTCCTGTAACACCCGCATAATCTCGGCATCGGTCGCCACCGGATCATGGTGAAACAGGATGAGGCGTTTGACGTTGGCATCTCTGGCGATATCCGCCCCAATCAAGGCTGAACTGTGCCCCCAATCCTCTTTAACAAAAGACTCGCGCACTGAGAACATAGCATCGAAGATTAAAGCATCGGCGTTGGCGTAAAAGGCGCTATATTTTCTGGTACTGGTGTAATCCAGGCTTTTATACTCTCCATCTGTAGCCAGAATAACGACCGCGTTATCGGCTTCAACCCGATAAGCATAGGCTTTGCCGGGATGTTTAAGCTCGATATTGGTAATGGCAGCCCCGGCCACGTTGACTTGCGCCTCTTCCCCAATGTGGTGAAAATTAAACGTGGCAGTTATCTGATTGAATTGTATGGGGAAAACTTCACGCTCCATTTGACGGGCCAAAACCGCGGGCACATAGTCATGCACATAATAAACATCGAAAACATTACCCGCTACGTGAATAGGCCTAAAAAAAGGTAGGCCCTGAATATGGTCCCAATGGGTGTGAGTAAAAAACAGGTAGGCATGCCCCTTGCCCCGGCTAAATCCAAACTTCCGGGCGCGTGGATTACTCTCATCCATCAAAAATTCGCCCAACTCCCTGATTCCAGACCCGGCATCAAAAATAATTAAATCATCCTCAAGCTCAATCGTCACACAGGTGGTATTGCCACCCACTGTGCTTCCATTTAGCAACAATCGAGCTACAAACTCCTGAGTTTTTTCAGAATCTTTAAGGTCAAGCTGCTCACGGTTTGCTAATTCGAGGATGGCGATAATTTTTTGTTCAACCAGGTCAGGTCGTAATGGTGCGGGGATGGAGCCTCTTGTTCCCCAGAATTTTAGCCGCATAATTTTTCTCGTGATTTTATGGATGTGATGGTCAAGGAGCTGCCCCCGGACTCAAAATTTTCGTGTTTCGTTCAAAAACGTAGATGGTTTAGGTTGTTGACTTGTCTTTAGCAGACACGAGGGTAAGACGCCACCCGGCTCACCCAAAAAAATCATCATATTGAGACACTGGAATCCAATGCGGGCTGATCTCTCTTTGGATTAACTTAACATGTTAACAAGAAGTTGGCAATAGTCTAACTGTCCTGCTTGTTTTTAAGTTATAGATGAATAAGTCGGCTACAAAAGTTATTCAATTATGAATAAGTATGGGTGGGAGATATTCGCAACTATAATCATTCAGCCAGGAGATGCCATGTGCCTTGGGATGAGCAAAGTTGTCAATTTTAGTCACGCTTCGCGAAAGTGCATTGCGCCTTAGTAATTTTCGCAACTACAATATCATACTCTACCCGGTTTGTAAATCACCTAATCGAGGCTATTTTGACAGTTACGCTTCTGGCCCACAAGGTATTTAAGACCTTGAGGGCCTACCCCAAATTTAGCAAACCCTCCACTTGCACACCAGGGTTGTATAATAAAAGTAGTCTTCAGCAAGCTACGAAGGAGAACATATGCCAGATAAAATTACCATCAAAGGGGCACGCTTACACAATCTCCAAAATATCACGTTGAGCATCCCTAAAAATAAACTGGTCGTGTTTACCGGCTTATCGGGGTCGGGCAAATCGACCCTGGCCTTTGACACGCTGCATAAAGAGGGACAGCGACAGTATATGGAGTCGCTGGGGCTGGTAACAGATACCCTGAGCAAAGTTCAGGTTGACGTTATCGAGGGATTGTCTCCCTCTATCAGCGTTGACCAACATTTGACCAACCGCAGCCCGCGCTCCACCGTCGGCACCGTGACCGAGGTCTATACCTACCTGCGGGTGCTGTATGCCCGGCTCGGCCACCGGCCCTGCCCGGCTTGCGGGGCGGATATTCCCCCGTCTCATGATGTAAACGGCGGCGAGGTGTGGGATGACGAAGCCGCTGGCGACGGCCTGGCCGGGCCGGCCGCCCTTGATGGCGGTGAAACTTACCCCTGCCCTCATTGCGGTGTGGCCGTGCCGGAAATGGGGATGGCTCATTTTTCCTTTAACAAACCGGCCGGGGCGTGCCCGGCCTGCACCGGGCTGGGAGTTATCCACGAGGCCAACCTGGAACAACTGGTTGACCCGGAGCGAGGTATTTTGGACGGCGCAGTTCACGGCTGGGATAATTTTTACATTACTCACTACACCAAAACGCTTCAGGCCGCCGGAAAGCATTACGGTTTTGTCTTCGATCCGGCCCTGCCGACCAAAAAACTGGGCCAGGTGCAACGCGACCTGCTGCTCTACGGCGTCGCCAGTCCGCAGTTTCGTCGCCACTATCCCGATCTCAAGCCTCCGGAAACAGTGGGTAAAGGCTATTTTGAGGGGGTCATTACCAGTTTGTTACGACGTTACGGCGAACACGTCCACGACCCTACCTACCGGGAGAAGATGGAAAAACTGCTGCAGCAACAGGTTTGCCCGGATTGTGGCGGCGCCCGCCTGCGGCTTGAGAGCCGCCAGGTGACGGTCGCCGGGCAGACTATCGTCGATATCTCACGCCGGCCGCTTACCGATCTGGCCGCCTGGTTGGAGCGGCTGCAAGAGGTTACGCCGGCTGAAGAATGGCACTTGCCCAACCCAAAAACCCCCAAGTGGCCGGCCCCAACCCCCCCCTGGGTGTTTTCGGCGGGGGGTTTTTACCCGTGTCACCACCGCCC